>NZ_JBATWT010000011.1:0-362455 GCF_049672845.1 Moheibacter sp. | reverse complement strand
GCAATAATAATTCAATCTGATGCGAAGCTACGATGAAAGTCTTGCCTGTTTCACGAGATAATTTATAAATCAATTCAAAAATCTTGAACTGATTTTCGATGTCGAGATGCGAAGTCGGTTCGTCCATAATGACGATTTGGCTATCCTGCACCAAAGCGCGCGCAATCATCGCCATTTGAAGTTGTCCGTCGCTCAGTTCATTGGCCAGACGATTTTTCAGATGCGGAATTCCCACCATTTCGAGTGCATTTTCAATCCCATTAATTTCTGTTGAATTTAATTTCGAAAATCCGGATTTATAGGGAAGCCTTCCCAAAGCAACCATATCGAAAACGGGAATTCCGGGCGTTTGGCTGAGCCGCGAAAAAACCACTGCTATTTCTCGCGCTCTTTTCTGAACATCCCATTGTTGAATGTTTTCAGAGTTGATTTCGATTTTACCGTTTAAAAGGGGCAATAATCCCAAAATGGATTTGATGAGCGTGCTTTTTCCCGAACCATTTTTTCCGGCCAAACCTACGAGTTCGCCTTTTTTTACCTCAGCAGAAATATTGGAACAAACCGCTTGGGAATATCCGACTGAAAGATTTTTGATATGGATGAATTCGTTGTTCATTTCGAGACAATTTACATCGAATATTGTTTACGGTTCATCAAAATGCTCATCACAATAGGCGCTCCGATGAGCGAAGTAATGATGTTAATCGGTAAAGTTCCGTTTGGAAAAATCTGCGAAATCCACAGAAATAACAACATCGATAAAATTCCGGTCAGGACAACCAATATATACAATTGTATGATTTCGGTTCTTTTAAACAAAATCCGGCAGATATGCGGAATGGCCAGTCCAATAAATGCCACCGGACCGACAAAAGCCGTTGCGGAAGCGGTTAAAATGGCAGAAGAAATCAAAATCAGCCAGCGTGTTTTTTTGATGTTTACGCCCATGGTATGCGCATAATTTTCGCCCAGACGCATTCCCGAAATTCCTTTAAAACTCAAAATGGAAATCAAAATCCCGAACAAAACCATCAATGAAAAGACCAAAATTTGCGTCCAGGAAAGTCCGGACATCGAACCAAAAGTCCAGATGAGATAAGTTTTGATTTTTTCGGAAGGAGCGAAAAACTGAAGCACGCCAATCAGCGCCGAAGCCAATCCGGCGATCATCATACCCACGATGATCAATCCTGCAGTGGAATTCAATCTTGACGAAAAGAAAACGATGATCATCAGTCCCAGCATGGCACCGCAAAATGAAGCCAGACAAAGCAGCCAGGGATTATTCAGCATCGAACTCAATCCTAGAACGGAAGAAAGAAAAATTACCATTCCCACGCCGAGCCCCGAAGCCGAAGTAATTCCCAAAACCGAAGGATCAGCCAATGGATTTCTGAACAATTCCTGCAATAAAAGTCCGCTTACCGGAAGTGCAATTCCTGCTAAAATTGCCGCAATCGTTTTGGGAAGCCGATAATCGAGCACCAATTTTCTGGCGATTTCATTTTCGGAAATTGAAAACAAGGAAACATCTGCATTTCCAATGTTTAAATTCAGGAAAAACAATCCCGATATCAACAGCAAAAGAAATAGTATGATGAAACTGAATTTCAAATTTTGGCTTTGGGCAAATATAAAACAAATTGTGGCTTCGAGAGCCTCAGCCACCATCGAGAGCCTCAGCAACTATTAAGAGTCCTAGCAACCATTAAGAGAACCTCAACTTCCTAAACACTTGAGTCACGATGTTTTCCCGGTCACTGAGGTTCTCGAAGTGACAAGGTTTTTTTATTAAATTTGGTTGATGCAAAAACTCCAGATTAAAAATATGGTATGTCCGCGTTGTGTGATGGCGGTAGAAAATGTTTTAGACGAAATGAAAATCAGTCCGATTGAAGTGCGTTTGGGTGAAGTTTTAATTACTGATGAACTCACTGAAAATCAGGAAAATGATTTCAAATCCAAAATCGAAAAATTGGGTTTTGAATTATTGGACGATAAAAATTCGGCCATAATTAATCAGATTAAAACCATCATCATCGAACAAATCCAGAATTCATCGGAAGAAAACCTGAATTTATCGGAATTGCTGTCTAAAAAGTTGAACAAAGAATATTCGCAACTCAGCAAACTTTTTTCTTCGACGACCGGAATTACCATTGAACAATTTGCGATTTTACAAAAGATTGAAAAGGTAAAAGAATTATTGATTTATGACGAATTGAGTTTGAAAGAAATCGCTTATCGATTGGGTTACAGCAGTTCGGCTCATCTTTCTGCCCAGTTCAAAAAAATGACCGGACTTACGCCTACGGAATTTAAAAATTTGGGGAATTCGGAGCGGAAGGGGATTGATGGGATTTAATCCTGATAAACAATTTTCTTCTTAATTTCTTCTTTTAAAACAACTGTGCCTGCAATCAGGTCCTCCAGACTTCTTTTCTTTTCGTTGGTACAAAATTGAATGAAATTAGCCAAAAACCAACCCAATAATAAAATACTGGAAATCCAGTCTACACTTACGAAGTAAAGTCCTACACATAAAATTATATCAATTATATTTCTTTTGAACGCGTGAAAGAAATTGATTTTATCTTTTTCATTCACATCCCAAAGTTTAACATCTGTTATTAATTTTCCGAAAGTTCTTGCGAATAAGAAATGAAACGAAATAAAATAAAATGCTATAAACAATCCGACGATTATATCGTAATATTTATGGAAAAACTGACCTTTCAGTTCTAAACTTTCAGTTTCATAATTATAGGTATAATGATCATTTGGAACAAAAATACTGAACAGCCAAATAAAGAAAAGCAAGACCGCATAATCAATGATTTTAGCAACTATCCTTCTATAAAGCGTATCATAGCGAATTTCTTTCATCACGTAAATTTTGCTAAATATATTTATATTATAACTCTTCCCCAAAGTTCTGTAAGACCATTCCCGATTTAAAGTCCGAAATTTGTTTCCTAAATTTGAAGTTATGGCAACAGAAAAGAATTCCGTATATATTCCCCTTGAAAATGTGGACAGCGAACATTGCGCACTCATCGTGGACAAAGGTCTTTCTGAGATTTCGGAAATCTCGGAACACAATGTCGAACTCAACAACCGGCGCGCAAAGATTTCTGCCAAAGATATGGACGAAGCGATTCCGCTTGCGGTGCAAAAAATCCGTGACCTCGGCTATGATGTTCCCACTGTCAAAAAGCGCTTTCCGGTTTTGAATATGACTTGTGCAAGTTGTGCCAATAGTTCACAAAACATATTGAAAATGCAACCGGGCGTGGTCGATGCTCAAGTGAATTATGCCAATACTGAAGCGGTTATTGAATTCATTCCATCGATTACCGATGCGTTTAAAATGAAAGCCGCATTGCAATCCGGAGGTTATGATCTGATGATCGATGAGTCCGAAGAAGCAAAAGACAGTTTGGAAGAAATTCAGCAAAACAATTATAAAAAACTCAAGAAAAGAACGATTTGGGCGATTATTCTCGCCATTCCTTTGATTTTGATCGGGATGGTTTTTATGAATATGCCTTATGCCAATTACATTATGTGGGCGCTATCTACACCCATCGTTTTTGTATTTGGAAAACAATTTTTCGTGGGTGCCTGGAAACAGCTGAAACACAAATCGGCCAATATGGATACGCTCGTGGCGATGAGTACCGGAATTGCTTATTTCTTCAGCGTTTTCAATACTTTATTTCCCGAATTCTGGCTCAGTCGTGGTTTGGAACCGCACGTTTATTTCGAAACTGCTGGTGTGGTGATTGCCTTTATTTTACTGGGGAAAGTTTTGGAAGAACGTGCCAAAGGAAATACTTCATCGGCCATTAAAAAACTCATCGGAATGCAACCCAAAACGGTTACGATCGTTCACGAAAATGGCCATCAGGCAGAAGTTTCCATTGCATCCATCCAAGTTGGAAATACGATTATGGTAAAGCCGGGCGAGAAAATCGCCGTGGATGGCGAACTGATTTCCGGGACTTCATTTGTCGATGAAAGTATGATTTCGGGAGAGCCCGTTCCGGTGGAAAAGAAAGCCGGCGATAAAGTTTTTTCGGGAACGATCAATCAAAAAGGAAGTTTTCAATTTCGTGCGACCAAAGTTGGTGGCGATACCTTACTCAGCCAAATCATCAAAATGGTTCAGGATGCGCAGGGAAGTAAGGCACCTGTGCAGAAACTGGTCGATAAAATAGCAGGAATTTTTGTTCCGGTGGTGGTTTTGATTTCAGTAGTCACCTTGATTGCCTGGATGATTTTGGGAGGTGAAAACGGTTTCACGCGTGGGCTTTTGGCGATGGTTACGGTTTTGGTCATTGCTTGTCCTTGTGCTTTGGGACTGGCAACGCCGACGGCGATTATGGTCGGAGTTGGGAAAGGCGCCGAAAAAGGAATTCTGATCAAAGATGCGGAAGCGCTCGAAGCAGCGCAAAAAATCAATGCCGTGGTGCTCGATAAAACCGGAACGATTACCGAAGGAAAACCGGTGGTGAATGAGTTGAAATGGTTCGGACTTCGAGATTCCTCAGCCAACGAGCTTCGAGATTCCTCAGCCACCTACGATATTGAAAAATTAGAATCTATCCTCTACTCTATTGAGAAACAATCGGAACATCCGCTGGCAGACGCGATTGTTCAGTTTTTTGATACAAGACTTCTCGACTCCGCTCGAAGTGACAATAGATTCTTCGTACCTCAGAATGACAACTTATATTTAGAAGGAATTCAAGTGGAGAATTCATCCGGAAAAGGAATCATCGGAAGTTATGAAAATGAAAAATATTTCATCGGTAACCCTAAATTCATTCAGGAACAAAATCTAAGTCTGAATTCAGAAATCGAGTCATGGGTGAATTCCGAACTGGAAAAAGCCCGAACGGTTATTTTATTCAGTAGTTCAACGGATATTTTTGCCGGAATTTCGATTTCCGATACCATCAAACCAACTTCGGTAGAAGCCATTCAACAATTACACAATCTGGGAATTAAAGTCTATATGCAAACGGGTGACAACGAAGCTTCGGCGGCGGCTGTAGCCAAAGAAGTGGGAATTGACCATTTCAAAGCGGGTGTTTTGCCGGAAGATAAATTGAATTTCATCAAAGAATTGCAATCCGAAGGAAAAATTGTAGCGATGTCCGGTGACGGAATCAATGACAGTGCCGCACTAGCACAATCCAACGTGGGAATTGCCATGGGAAAAGGAAGCGATATCGCGATCGAATCTGCAAAAATGACCATCCTTTCCGATGATTTACTGAAAATCCCGGAAGCCATCAAATTGTCCAAACAAACGGTTTCGACCATCAAACAGAATTTATTTTGGGCATTTATTTACAACATCATCGGCATTCCGATTGCCGCCGGAGTTTTGTATCCGATCAACGGATTTTTACTTGATCCGATGATCGCCGGAGCCGCCATGGCACTGAGTTCGGTAAGTGTGGTGAGCAATAGTTTGCGGTTGAAGTGGATGAAATAATCATTTTCTCCCGCAGATTGCACAGATGCTCGCTGATTTTTTTTAATCACTCTGCGCAAATCTGCGATATCCGCGGGATAATAAAAATTATAAGTCGTTTACTTTTCTAAAAATACCGTCCGTTATATTTTCAACATTAAAATTCACTAAAATTCCCAGTTTCAACTTTGTTAATTTCAAATAAGTCAAAACTTGTTTATGATGGACTTCTGCTAGATTTTCAACTGATTTTACTTCGATTAAAACTTTTTGATTTACCAACAAATCTAGGCGAAAGCCTACTTCCAGCTTTTCATCACCATAATAAACCGGAACCGGGACTTCTGAAAACACGTCTAAACCGTCGGACTTCAATTCATACCTGAGAGCTGCAACATAAACGGATTCAAGTAATCCTGCTCCTAAATTATTATAAACATTAAATATTGCTCCTCTTATTTTGTAGGAAATTTCATTTTCAGACAAATTCATTAGTTGGTTTTATATTTTCAAATTTAGATAAAAACAACTAATTCGTATTACGCAAAAATGCTATGAATTTCTCCCGCAGATCACGCGGATTCTCGCTGATTTTTTTTAATTATTCTGCGTAAATCTGCGCTATCCGCGGGAAATAAATTATAATTATTTAATTAATCACCTTCCTCACTTCCGGCAAAACTTTGCTGCCATAAAGTTCAATTGCTTTCATCATTTCTTTGTGCGTCGGTCCGCCGACATCGATGTGTGCAATAAACCGCGTCAACCCAAACATTTCTATGGTTGCAATCATTTTATCGATAACCTGATTGGTTTCGCCCATGAATAAAGCACCTTCCGGACTCATTCCGCCTTCAAACTGCATTTGGGTATAAGGCGCCCAGCCTCGATCTTTCCCGATTCTGTCCATTTGCGCTTTGTAGTAAGGAAAGTAATTTTCCAATAATTCTTGTTGAGAATCCGCTAAAAAAGTATGCGAATGAACCCCAATCTGCATTTTTTCAGGATCATGTCCGAACTGAATGTATTGCTGTTTGTAGAATTCAATCAAAGGCTTGAATTGTTTGGGCATTCCGCCGATGATGGCAAAAATAATCGGCAATCCCAATCTTGCTGCACGAACCACCGATTCAGGTGTTCCACCCACCGCAATCCAAATCGGTAATTCCCGTTCGGGGCGTGGATAAATCGTTTGATCTACAATCGGAGCCCGGTGATTTCCTTCCCAGTTGATGACTTCATTTTGATTTAAATGCACCAATAATTCCAATTTTTCTTCAAATAAGGAATTATAATCCTTTAAATCATATCCGAAAAGAGGAAAAGATTCAATGAAACTTCCGCGTCCGGCCATAATTTCTACCCGCTGATCCGAAATCAAATCAACCGTTGCAAAATCCTGATAAACTTTGACCGGATCGGTGGAACTCAAAACCGTAACACCACTTCCCAGTTTGATTCGTTTGGTAACGGTTGCCAAAGCCGAAAGAATGATTTCGGGTGAAGAAACGGCATAATCTTCCCTGTGATGTTCTCCCATTGAAATTACATCAATTCCGAGTTCGTCGGCCAGTTTTACCTGTTCAATTATTTCGTTTAATTTTTGCTTCGCGGGTTGAAATTTCTGCGTTTGGCGATCAAAAGTCAAATCTCCAAACATTCCGATTCCTAATTCCATAATCTTAATTTTTATACAAATTTAGTCCGAAGAAAAATCCTTTGCATTGATGAATGTTAAGTTCGAACTATAATTGAATTAATAAAATTATTTCAAAGATTTCATATCAATTACGAAACGATATTTCACATCGGCTTTTACCACACGATCCCAAGCTTGATTTATTCCCTGCATATCAATCATTTCCACTTCCGGCAACACTTGGTGTTCGCCACAAAAGTCGAGCATTTCTTGGGTTTCACGGATTCCACCAATCAGTGAACCGGCAAGATTTCGTCTTTTTCGAATTAAAGTTCCGCCATTTACATTGGAAAGCGGTTCGATTGCACCTACCAAAACCATGGTTTTATCGCGTTTCAATAAATTCAAATAAGGCTCTACATCGTGATTGACCGGAATGGTATTCAACAAGAAATCAAAGGAAGAAGCATGGGATTTCATAGCTTCGCTGTCTTTTGAAATCAAAACTTCATCGGCTCCTAATTTCTTGGCGTCTTCGCCTTTTTTTTCGGAAGTCGTAATCATCACCACATGAGCGCCCATTGCACGGGCAAATTTAATTCCCATATGCCCCAAACCGCCTAATCCGACAACGCCTATTTTTTCGCCGGCTTTTACATTCCAATGTTTCAAAGGCGACCAAGTAGTAATTCCGGCACAAAGCAAAGGAGCGGTTTTGGCCAAATCAAGGTTTTCAGGAATTCGCAGGACAAAAGATTCATCCACCACAATCTTTTCGGAATATCCGCCCAGAGTATGTCCTCCCGAAATTTTATCGGGACTTCCATAAGTGTAAGTCGCGCCGTTTTCACAATATTGCTCCAAGCCATCTTCGCAAGCCGGACATTTCTGGCAAGAGTCGACCAAACAACCGACGCCTACGGCGTCGCCCGGTTTGAAATTTTTCACTTCCGCTCCCACTGCTGTCACTTTTCCGATGATTTCGTGACCGGGAACGACCGGATATCGTGCCGGTCCCCATTCACTTCGGGCCGTGTGAATATCGCTGTGGCAAACGCCGCAATACAAAATTTCAATCGCAATATCTTTGGGTTGTAATTCTCTTCTTTCAATCTTTAGTGGAACCAATTCTTCGGTAGCCGAATGAGCTCCATAAGCTTTTATTTCTGACATTTTTTTGGTTTATTTCAATAATTCTTCTAAAAATAATAAAGTATGACTCCAGGCTCTTTTTGCCATTAATTCGTCATAATCTTGGGATTCCGGATTGGTAAAAGTATGTCCGGTATGGGCGTAAGTTATGAATTGCCAATCGGCATTTCCTTCGTTTAATTCTTTGATGAGATTTTCAATATCTTCTTGGGAAACAGATTTATCCTCGGCCGGATGTTCGATTAGAACTTTGGTTTTAATTGCTGAATTGGGACGATCGGCCGCCTTTGATAACCCACCGTGAATAGAAACAACGCCCTGAACTGGGAATCCTGCCCGAGCCGTTTCCAGTGCGCCCGTTCCGCCAAAACAATAACCAATCACCGCAATTTTATCGGGAAGGGCACCTTGCTTTTTCAGTTCGTCCAATGCCGCTTGGATTCTCGCTTGATAAGCTTCGTAATCATTTTTAAATTGACTAGAAGCTTTGGCTGCTGCCGCATTGTCTTGGGGAATATTTCCTTCGCCATAAATATCGGCTATGAACGCAATGTATCCTTCTTTTTCCAGATTTAGGGCTGCTGTTTTGGCTTCGTTATCGATGCCTTTCCAAGCCGGCAAAATCAAAACACCGGGAAGTTTTTCTCCGGCATTGGAAGTTACCAATCCGTTTAATTTCTGGTTACCATCTTTATAAGCAACTTCTTTCAAAGCTTGAGCAGAAACGGGAATGATCATCGTAAGACAGATTAAGTAAATAAAATATTTCATATTGAGAAATTTTAGAATTATCAGTTTTCAGAAACTCGAATCTATAAAATTAATTTTTTCGGATTGAATTTATACATTTCTAAAGTTATAAATTAGTTAAAACTGAATCCTCCATAATTTTATAATGATTTGGCTTGATTACATAATGATTGAGCACCGCTAAATGTTTAAATTTGGCTTAACTTTAGAGAAAAATTGAATTATGAAAAATGCAACTTATCATTACGATACTTTGAGCGAAGCGGTTAACGATTTGATTTCGCGCGGATATACCACCGATTTTCTGATTGAAGCAGAGAAAGATTGCCTGATTTGTAATGCCAATACCGATGATGCGATGGAACTTTCGCCTGAAGAATTCAAAATCGACGAGATTTACCGTTTCGAAGGAATGACTGACCCGAGCGATGAAAGTATTTTGTATGCGATCTCCTCACCGATTCATAATATCAAAGGCACCGTGATCAACAGTTATGGCGCAGATTTCGGATACCGTTCTTCCAAACTGGTCGAACTCCTGAGCAAACATCTTGAAAGATGAAAGCTTTCATAGCTACATTTCTTTTCCTGAGCGGAAGTTTTGCTTTTGCGCAGAATGCTGATGAAAAAGAATTTCAGCGTATGATTAAAAATCTATTTCAGGAATTTTTTTCTGATTTGGATTCTACGAGAATTGATCAATATCTGACAAATGATTTCATTCTTTTTGAAGATGGTGAAGTCTTCAATAATGATTCGGTAAAGGTCATAATTAATAATCTGATTCAGCAGTTCAACAACGATGAAAACAAAAACCGAAAATTTGAAAGAATCAATTCTTTTGAATTTTTAAATGCTCATTCTGACGGAAATTCAGGGTGGATTTATTACCGGAATTTTGCCGAATTTAAAATGGATGGCACCACAATTGCCCGTATGCACTGGCTGGAAAGTGCCAATTTCATCAAAACAAAAGACGGCTGGCGGATTGCTTTCCTGCATTCGACAATTGTCAAAGAAAAATAATTTAAAACTAATTAAAATGAAAAAATATAAATTCAAAACAAATATAAACTGCGGAGGCTGTGTAGCCGGCGTAACGCCATTTCTCAATAAACTGGACGATATTCAATGGGAAGTCGATATTGATAATCCTGAAAAAATACTGACGGTCGAAGCTGAAAATTCTTCCGAAGAAGACATTGTAAAAGCTGTAAAAAAGGCCGGATTTGAAATAGAAACGGTATAATTTTGGTTGGGTGCGTAACAATTCAAAAGAATTGAATACTTATATTAAAAATCACTCCAAATGAAAAAATTATTTTTTGCCTTTACCATTCTGTTTACCGGAATTATTTCAAATGCTCAGGACAAACCTCAGTATCTCGAAGTAGATTATCAGATGGAAATGAAGTTTGATATTGAAGAAATCCTGGCCAACGTTCCTGCAGCCTGGAAAGCTCAGGTAGAAGAGCCATTGCGACAGGAAATCAAAAACGGAATTTTCATTGATTACAAACTCAAAACCAACGGCACCGAATCTGAATACAAAATGCAGGAAAAAATCAACAACGACCAGTCAGCGGCCGGGATGATTTTGGCTCAGATTACAGCTGTGGACAAAGAGCCTTTGTACAAGGATATCAAAGAAAGATATTACCTGAAGCCCTATAATGTGGGCAAAGCTTATCTGATGAAAGACAGCCTGCAAAATATTAACTGGAAAATTTCAAAAGAAAAACAGAGCATTGCCGGATTTGATACTTTCAAAGCAACAGGCGTGATGAACGATTCGATCGCTGTAACCGCTTATTACACACCCAAAATCAATGTAAAAGACGGGCCGGACAGATTTTGGGGACTTCCCGGACTGATCCTTAAAGCCGAATTTGAATCAAATGGCGCCGATATGATTATCACCGCTACCAAAGTAGCTGTGAAAGAAGAAGAAATTAAAATCAATAAACCTACGCGCGGACAGGAAATTACTGAAAAGGAATTTTACGAAGAAATGAAAGCCCTACAGGAAAAATACAAAGAAATGTACGGCGGCGGCGTTGATTCCGAATAATATTATCAGCATTCACGAAAAACTCCGGAACAATCCGGAGTTTTTTTTATGTTTTATTCTAATTATTTAATCCAGTTTTATCATAAACGGACAACCCTGATTAAACGGCGAACCGTATTGATTCGGGCATTCATCTTTATCATCGGGAACACCATCCAAGTCTGAATCGGTGGAATTAACTTCGTCAAAATTCTGGGAAAGTTTCATTGTTTTATCTTCGGGACAACCCAGATTGAACAAAGAACCCGGCTCGTTGGGACAAGCATCTCTTCTGTCGTGAACCCCGTCCAGATCTGAATCCAACAGATTATTTGTTGCCACAGAATGTTGTGGTGCACACGAAAAAGTAAGAAAGATTAAGGCCGATACATAAAATATTTGCTTCATACCAGGATTTTAAAATCGGGTTGCTCACAAATTTAATCCATAAGTTTGAAAATAACACGACGGTTTTCAAAATTCTTCTGGTCATCGCAAACTTCCTGCGGGCGACATTCCGGATGACGAAGTTCGGAATCTCCTTTGCCGACGATTTTTAGCTGATTCACATCCACACCTTTTTTCTTGAGATAATTTACCACTGCTTTTGCGCGATTGACCGACAAATTCAAATTGTATTCGGGCGTTCCCGCAGCGTCTGTGTGTCCTTCAACAATATATTTCTGTTTTTGCTGATTATTGATGATTTCGGCGGCTATGTTGAGTTTTTCATAAAATTCTGACTTGATTTCATAGGAATCAAAGTCAAATTCAATTCCTTCAAGCTGACGCGTAATTTCCTGTGCAATTTTTTCTTCTTTGGTTTTGGGGCATCCTCGTCGGTCTGAAGTTCCCCGGTCAAAAGGACATTCGTCAAGCGTATTAGGAATCCGGTCGAAATCAGAATCAAAATCATTCTGAAACGTAATTTTATTGACGGGATTTTCATACAAAGATGTTTTCCGGCCTTTGCTACCGTTGTTATTGTTGTAATTTTCTTCAATAAAGGAAGTATAAGGCGTCGCAATATTCATCTCCTCTCCCAGCCTGATGATCTGATTTCTGTATTTCCCATCCTTTATACAACGCTGTCCACAACGTTCTTCTTCCTGAAGGAGAAAATCAATTTTTTCTCTTGCCCAGAGGTATTTAAGAATGAATAAATCCTCATTATTTTCTTCATTGGACAAACGAAATTCTTCCCTGTAATTCTCTTCTCCGTTAATTCCGGTCAAAATCAGTTTGGGATCACGCATTCCGCTACATTCCTTGCTTACAAAACTCGATGACTGACTCGACAAAAATCCTTTGAACTGATTGGGATAAGTTTCCTGCAGATTCAGTTCGCGCGACTGAACTTCTATGTGACGCAATAAAGGTGTGCGAATTAAATTGAAAAAATGATCGAGTTGTTCTTCTGCTTGGGGTTGTTCGGTAATCAGAACCGGTTCTGTTCCCATCGTATTGGCAAGTTGCTGAATCGTTCTTCTGTCCACGTCATATCCGATTCCGAATGTAAAATACTGTGCGTCTTTCAGATTATTTTTCAGATTCAGATAAAGCGTGCGGTCTTCCAGCAATATTCCATCCGTTACCAACACAACCACACGGTTAAATTCCTTGTCAGGTTTATACTGATAAACTTTTTGCAAAGCTTCGCTCAGCTGGGTTTTCCCGGTTCCTTTCTGGCGATTGATCGTGTTGATGGCAATGGATTTATTTTCTTCCGTGGCGTAAACAGATTCATTGGAAAGAAAATCACTTCCTCCCGCAAAAAACAATATATTAAACTTCTCTTCAGGTCCTAAATCATTGAGAATTCGCTTCACAAGTTCTTTTGAAGTTTCAATGGGAAAGCCCTGCATAGAGCCGGAAACATCCATCACAAAAACATATTC
The DNA here is from genome assembly GCF_049672845.1 of Moheibacter sp. Classification (NCBI taxonomy): domain Bacteria; kingdom Pseudomonadati; phylum Bacteroidota; class Flavobacteriia; order Flavobacteriales; family Weeksellaceae; genus Moheibacter; species Moheibacter sp. Next base: position 349,481 of record NZ_JBATWT010000011.1, on the reverse strand, counting down.
GCGCGGCGCAATTTCTTCCGGTTTAATCACTTTGGGTGGTTCCACAACGCCCAGAATATACCGACAACCCTTGTCTTCATACACCAACATTCCTGCATCGGCCTTTTCGCCACGCGAATGATAGGAAAGCGAAATCGGTTGATCGGAAGTTTTTCCTTTATAATTGAAAACCTGATATTTAGACGAAACTTTTTTCTTTTCAACTTTATAATTTCCAACTTCTGAATCATAAATCGGTGTAGGACTGATGATATTGATTCGGAAAGAGAATTCCTCCGGCTGATTTTCATATTTATTTGAAATAAAGGATGGTAGTTCCATTGATTTCTGTTCTGCTTCAACACTGAGATTCTGCATATATTTCACCACGACTTTTATTTCTTCATCGATTGGCAAATCGGGTAAATTCAACCGCACGAAATGAGCTTCCGTGCTGTGCATCAAAGTGATTTTCTTCCTTTTTTTATTTTCTGCCACAACTTGTTTTCGGATGTTGTCCATATTTCGTGCATCGAGCGAAAAAATTTTATCGGGATAATAAACCATCAGCTCATAAAGCGAAGTTTCCAGTCCAATCGGAAAAAGATAATAAGCCGATTTTGCATCCTCAACTTTGAACGTCTGGTAAAGCCGCACATCTGAGACTGATCCTACAACATTGACTTCAAGTGAATGATTTAGTATCTGAATTCTTCCTTCATCTGAAGATAAATGCGGTATAGCATTTTCCTGTGAGAACAGAATTGCCGAACAAAAAACAAATATGAACGATAAAATCCGGAGCATAAGGTAAAATCACGGCAATTTACTCAAAATCGCAGGAACTCTCGTTTTTAATTCATCCAAAACAAAAATGTTTTTTACATTTGAATGTTAATTTTAGGTTATGCAATTTGAATTCACGGAAGTTGAAAGAGTCGCGGAAATTTCAGCCCAAGACTTTCAAAAATACTATGTAAAACCTCAGAGACCCGTTGTAATTGAAAATATTACTAAAGAATGGCCGGCATTTGAAAAATGGAATTTTGACTATATTAAACAAATTGCCGGTGAGAAAATTGTCCCACTTTACAATAACGATCCGGTCGATTATTCCAAAAAAGTAAACGAACCGGTGGCCAAAATGAAAATGAGCGAATATGTGGACTTACTCCGACAAGGCCCTACCGATTTGCGTATTTTTCTTTATAATTTAATGCGTCAGGTTCCCGATTTGCAGAAGGATTATCAGATGCCTGACCTCGGTCTGAAATTATTCAAAAGTCTGCCGATGCTTTTCTTTGGTGGTGAAGGCTCCAATGTTTTTATGCATTACGACATCGATCTGGCCAATATCCTGCATTTTCATTTCGCCGGAAAAAAAAGATGCATCATCGTTCCGCCTGAACAGTCAAAATATATGTACAAAATTCCTTATTCCGTCATTTGCCGGGAAGACATAGATTTTGATTCGCCTGATTTTGAACGCTGGCCGGCACTGAAAAATATCCAGCCTTATGTGGCCGATCTCAACCACGGCGAAATGCTCTATATGCCTGAAGGATGGTGGCATTACATGAAATATATTACACCGGGATTTTCCATGAGTTTACGTTCGCTTGCACATAAACCTCATAATTTTTCAGAAGCTTTTTACAACCTCTTCATCATGCGGAATTTTGATAATCTGATGCGAAAATGGAAAGGTCAAAACTGGATTGAATGGAAAAATGAACAGGCAATTCTCAAAACAAACAAATTGATGAAAGCTTCATGATTTTCAGATGAATTTAATTTGTGTCCAACTCAAAATCAATTATCTTTGACCCAATGGGAATCGTATTAAGAGGAGAAAATCTGGTAAAAGACTACGGTAAAAAACACGTGGTTAAAAATGTTTCATTTTCTGTAGAACAAGGCGAAATCATCGGACTTTTGGGACCAAACGGCGCCGGAAAAACCACTTCGTTTTATATGATTGTAGGGCTTGTGAAAGCCACTGCCGGAAAGGTTTTTTTGGATAAAACCGACATTACGGACAATGCCATGTACAAAAGAGCCCAAAAAGGAATCGGATATCTGGCGCAGGAAGCTTCGGTTTTCCGTAAACTATCAGTAGAAGACAACATCAAATCGGTTTTGCAGTTCACGAAACTCTCCAAAAAAGAACAACAAAAGAAAACCGATGAACTGATTGAAGAGTTCAGTCTGGAACATGTCCGAAAAAACCGTGGAGATTTATTGTCCGGTGGTGAAAGACGACGTACAGAAATCGCGCGCTGTCTGGCTACAGAACCAAAATTCATCCTTTTGGACGAACCCTTTGCAGGGGTAGATCCAATTGCAGTAGAAGACATTCAGAAAATCGTTCGATCATTAAAAGATAAAAACATCGGAATTCTCATTACCGACCACAATGTTTCCCAAACGCTTGCCATCACAGATAAAACTTACATCATGTTTGAAGGAAAAATCCTGAAAGAAGGTTCGCCTGAAGAATTGGCCAATGACCCCGATGTACGTCGCGTTTATTTGGGTGAGAATTTCCGTTTTGAACAGATTTAACTCAACCTCATTCCATATTTGTCCCGATAACCTTTGGGCGTAAGTCCGGTAAGGGATTTGAACAACTGCCGGAAGTTTTTCATATCGTTATATCCGCAAGAAACCATCACTTCCAAAATATCTTTATTGGTCGTTTCCAACAGGTTTTTCGCAGCCTCTATTTTGGTTTTCTGTAAATAACGGATCGGTGTGATTCCTGTTTTTTGTTTGAATCTGCGGATGATATTCCGGCGGCTGGACGGAACAACTTCAAGCGCTTCTTCTACTGTTTTAATTTCTGAATATTTTTCATTAATCAGTTTTTGAACCATACAAACCAAATCGTCATCTTCCACCAAATCGGGTTTAAACTGATCAAAATAAAGCTGGTTATTTCTGTCCAAATCAATCGCGAAATTTTTCGCGACCCGAACTGCGATCTCACGTCCGCAGAATTTCTGAATCAGATGAAGTTTGAGATGAAAACTACTCGTGGCACCCCCGCTTGTATAGATGTTTTCATTTTCGGTAATGATAGCGTGTGGTTGTAGATTTACTTCCGGGAAAGCAGCTTCAAATTTATCGGAAGCTTCCAGATGTGTAGTCGCAGATTTACCGTTAAGCAAGCCCGAAGCAGCCAACAAAAAAGAGCCGGTACAAAGACTTACAAGCGAAGCCCCATTTTGATAATTTTCATGCAGAAAAGGAATAAAGCGGATATTATTGCCAATATTCTCCTGCATTTCGCGATTGGCAAAAGCCGGCACTATGATTACATCTGATTTCAGATTTGGATTTGAGATATCGAAAAATGGATAATCTCGAAAGCTCTCTGCCAAAACTGAATGATCACTCTGCCCTATTATCTGAATTTCAAAAAAAGGCTTTTCTCCTTCAATTTCCAGAAAACGATTTGCGGTTGCAAAAACGTCCACAGCCGCTACCAGACTGAGTAAACGATGTCCTTTTGTAGCCAGTACCGATAATTTCATTTGATAAAATTTTCATCAAAAATAATAATTTGTCACAAATAACCCCCAAACTTGGCTAAAAGTGCCATGCTTATTTTATTTTGAATTAAATAATTTTGAATTAAATAATTTTGAATTATTAAAATTAATCGATTGATTATCAATCTCAAAATTCAATTAATCACTAAATTTATTTTATTAATTCTAAAACATAAAATATGAAAATCTTAAAAATTATCCTCTTTGTATTTTTGGGTTTAATCGCACTTATTCTAATCCTTGGACTGATTGCTCCCAGAGAGTTTGGCGGAAAAAGTGAAATTCTGATTAACAAACCCCAACAGGAAGTTTACGAGTACATCAAATTTCTGAAAAATCAGGACAATTACGGAACATGGAACCAACACTACCCCAATATGAAGAAAACATTTACCGGTACCGACGGAACTGTTGGATTTACGTATGCCTGGGAAAGTGATCACAGGATGGTCGGCGACGGAAAACAAACTATTACAAACCTCGTTGAAGGAGAAAAAATGGAGTCTGAACTCTATTTCGGCGATTTTGAGGATCCGGCCAAATCCCTCATTCAGCTTACACCAAAAAGTTCTAATCAAACCTTGGTAAAATGGGAAGTAACAGGAAAATCACCTTACCCTTGGAACATCATGAATTTATTTTTCAGTATGGATGGTGATTTTCAGAAAGGACTTGAAAATCTGAAAAGAGAAGTAGAAAATAATTAAACATAACTCTAAAAAACTCATTATGAATCAAAACATTATCTGCTGGTTTGAAATTTATGTACAAGACATAGAAAGAGCCAAAAAGTTTTACAACTCGGTACTGAGAATCAATTTCACAGATGCTGCGATGCCGCCGGGCGATGCGCCGGGAAATATGAAAATGTCTTTCTTCTCTTCTCCTGAAAATCAAGGTGTGAGCGGTGCGCTGATCGAAATGCCCGGAACCAAAGAAGGCAATGGAAAATGCATGAATACCATGGTGTATTTTCCTTGTGAAGATTGTGCGGTAGAAGAAAGTCGTGTGGTCGCTGCCGGCGGAATGGTTCATCAGTCCAAAATGGACATCGGAGAATTTGGATTCTGTTCCATTTGTGTTGATACCGAAGGAAATCCATTCGGATTGTTTTCAATGTAAATAGCCAAGTAATTAAAAATTATAAATCAATTAATTATGATATTAAATCCTTATTTAAATTTTGCGGGAAATGCAGAAGAAGCTTTTCGTTTTTATCAGTCTGTTTTTGGTGGCGAACTTTTTATTCAGAAAATGAGCGATGCTCCGGGAACAGAAAATCTTTCCGAACATGAGCGTGATTACGCCATGCATATTGCTTTGCCAATTGGAGACGGACAATTTCTGATGGCATCTGACTGTTTGGATTCCATGGGACATAAACTCATTCCTGGAAACAATAATTACATTTCCATCACGCCCGATAGTCGTGAAGAAGCTAACCGGATTTTTAACGGACTTTCTGCAGATGGTGAAATTGAGATGCCAATGGAAGACATGTTTTGGGGCGATTACTTCGGTTCTTTTACAGATAAATTTGGTGTGCGTTGGATGATTAATTTTAATAATCAAAATTAAAAATGAATTCCAAACTCACAGCAAAGCATCCATCGGAATTCAAAAACCGGTATAGGAAGTTTTTGAAGCCATCATCAATCCGGAAATGATGTCAAATTATTTCATTTCCAAAGGAAGTGGAAACCTGGAATCCGGTAAAGAAGTTCAATGAGAATTTCCTGAATTTGAAGGTAGTTTTCCGGTTGTCATAGAGGAAATCAGGGAAAATGAATTCGTTTCTTTCGTTTGGGATCCTGAATCTCTGGTTGAAATAAAACTAGAAAGGAAGTCCGAAAACGATACGGTTGTACATGTAACAGAAAAAGGACACAACCCTGATGATGCAGGTATCAAATGGGCGATAGGACAAAGTGAAGGTTGGGCAAACTTTCTTGCCTGCATAAAAGCATGGCTGGAATATGGAATTCACCTGAGAAAAGGCGCTTTTGATTTTATGAAAAATAATTGAGTTATGAATGATATTTTCGATTACATCAACAATTTAGAAAACGAGCACGACAAATTGATTTGCAATAAGTTAAAATCAGTAATTGATTTCAGTCTGAACTTTACAGAAAGTAAACTCTGGCACGGTCATCCGGTTTGGTTCATAGAAGGAAATCCAATTACAGGATTCAGCAAAGAAAAGAAAGGAATCCGTTTGATGTTTTGGAGCGGCGCTGATTTTGACGAAGAACAACTTTCTGTTAAAGGCGAAAAGTTCAAAGATGCTTCGGTTTATTATAATTCTGAATCGGAAATCAACGAAAAGGATTTAAAACGATGGCTTAATAAATCGGAAGAAATTCAATGGGATTATAAAAATCTGGTCAAACGAAAAGGTGTTTTGGAAAGACTGAAATAGTCATTAAAATTCAGAAAATGAGCACTATAAAAATCAACAGTAGAATTGATGCGCCGGTTTCCAAAGTCTGGAAAGCCTACACTTCGCCACAACACATTGTCAACTGGAATTTTGCTTCGCCCGACTGGCATTGTCCTTCGGCAGAAAATGACCTCCGTATCGGCGGAAAATACAAAGCAAGAATGGAAGCCCGAGACGGAAGTTTTGGTTTTGATTTCGAAGCGGTGTATGACCAAATTATTCCGAATAAATTGATGACTTACACCCTAACGGACGGACGAAAAGTTATCTGTCAATTTGAAGAAGAAGATGGTCAGACAGAAGTTACAACAGAATTCGAAACCGAAAACCAGAATCCCCAAGAAATGCAACGCGACGGTTGGCAGGCTATACTTAATAATTTCAAATCTTATGTGGAGAATCTTCCTTAAAATCGAAATTAGAAATAAGAAAAATCTGGTAGAATTTTACATGGAATCCTTTCAGGAAAACGACCATGAAAAAATCCTTTCCTGTCTTACCGACGATGTGGAATGGCAAATTTACGGACATAAATCTCTGAAGGGAAAAGAAGCATTTGATGCAGAAATCGAAAACGAAAACTTTGAAGGGAAACCTGAAATTACGCTCAACCGGATGATTGAAGAAAATAATATCGTAGTGGCAGAAGGAACGGTTCTTGCAAAACCAAAAAAGAGTCAACCCGTTTTGCTCGCATTTTGTGATATATTTGAATTCCGGGACGGGAAGATTTCCAAATTGACATCTTATTTAAATCCAATGAATTAAAACATCGTTATGAAAAAATTAACTTACAGAATGGAAATCAAAGCCCCGAAAGAACGGGTTTTCGAGAAAATGATCGGAAGAGATACGTACAAACAATGGACCGCTGAATTCAATCCGACTTCTGATTTTGAAGGTGGATGGAACAAAGGAGACAAAATTCGTTTTGTAGGTGTAACGGAAGAAGGTAAAAAACAAGGAATGCTGGCAAGAATTGAAGAAAACATTCCAAATGAATTTATTTCTATTCACCATTACGGCATAGTGGACGGCGAAAATGAAGTTACTGAAGGCCCGATGGTGGAAAGCTGGACGCCTTCTTATGAAAATTATTCATTGTCCCAAGAAAACGAAATTACAAATCTTATGGTTGAAGTAGATGTAAGTGACGAATACATCGAATATTTTGATGAAACCTGGCCAAAAGCTTTGTTGAAACTTAAAGAAATTTCAGAAAATATTTAAATGGAAACACCAAAACCACCAATAGGAACGGTTGCATGGACAGATTATACTTCTGCCCATGCAGAAGAAATGCGTGAATTTTATCAGTCTGTTTTTAACTGGACTTCCGACGGAATTCCCATGAAAGACGGAGCAGATGAATATGAAGATTATGTTATGAAAACAGCTGAAGGAAATGTTGTGGGCGGCATCTGCAACAACCGAGGTAAAAATGCAGGAATTCCGGCGCAGTGGATGATTTACATTACAGTGGAAAATCCACAGGAAACTGCCGAAAAAGCGGTTCAGTTTGGCGGAAAAATTATAAAAGAATATCTTGACAAAGAAGGAAATCTCATGTATGCGATGATTGAAGACCCGATTGGCACAGTATTCGGAATTGCTAAAGCATCTTAATAATTTAAAAACTATGAAAAAATATGTATTAATTCCAATTGTGGCCATCATGTTTAGCTGCAATTCCACAAAAACAGTAGCAGAATCCCCTGCTCCACCCACAGATACAATTACAACAACTACTCCGGCAACAGGAATTCCACCGGCACACAACAAAAAGTTTATTCAGGAATATTTTGATGAAACTTATCTGCTGATTGTGAATGCAACCAATGGTCTGAGCGATGAACAGCTGAACTTCAAATCATCTCCTGAAAAATGGTCAATTATGGAGTGTTTAGAACATATAGTTGTTACAGAACCTCAGTTATTTGAATATGAAAAAGATGTTTTGTCAAAACCTGCCACACCTGAGAAAAGAAATGATATAAAACTTACCGATGACGATATTATGGTCATGATCGTTGACCGAAGCTTCAAAGCAAAAGCGCCTGCTGAAATGGCGCCCCAAGGCAAATACAAAGATGTTCAAACTGCATTAAATGATCTCCAAAAACAAAGAAAGGAAATGATGGTTCATCTGGAAGATTATACAATGGATGATTTACGCAACCGAGTACTGGAAGGACCATTTGGTTCCATTGATGCGTATCAATTCATGCTTTTTATTCCCGGACATACCGCCCGACATACAATGCAGATACAAGAAGTAAAACAAGATTCAAATTTTCCAAAAAACTAGAGATGGACAAAACAAACCGCTGGACAGAAGAACTCAGTCGTCTGGCAGAAATCCTCAACAAATCCGGGCTTGAATTAAGAACAAAATGGGGCGCTCCTGTATATACACACAAAGGAAAAAACATCGTGGCATATGCCGGATTTAAATATCATTTTGCACTTTGGTTTTACAATGGTGTTTTTCTGAAAGATTCTTACAAAGTTTTGGTTAGTGCAAAAGATGAAACAAAAGCCTTACGTCAATGGAGATTCAGAACAATGGAAGAAATCGATGAGAAAAAAATCCTGGAATATGTAAAAGAAGCCGCAAAGAATTCAGCAGAAGGCAAAGAATTAAAAGCTGAGAAATTTAAAGCGGTTGCCGTTCCTGAATTATTTCAAAACGAAATTGATACTGATTCGGAATTAAAATTGGCTTTCGAAAAATTAACGCCGGGAAAACAGAAGGAATACAATCTTTATATTGAAGAAGCCAAGCAGGAAAAGACGAAAATTTCAAGGATTGAAAAAATCAAACCTATGATTCTCGAAGGCAAAGGTCTGTACGATAAATACAAATAAAATGGCAAAAGAAAACAAGACAAAACCGACCGAAGTAAGTGTTGAAGACTTTGTAAATTCGGTAGAAAATGAACAAAAAAGAAATGACAGTTTTGCTCTAATCGAACGGATGAAACAAATCACCGGTAAAGAACCAAAAATGTGGGGACCGAGTATCATCGGATTTGGAAAGTACCATTATAAATATGCAAGCGGACATGAAGGCGATGCGCCACTCTGCGGTTTCTCACCACGAAAATCTGCCATTTCACTCTATGTATTCACAGGTCTGGAAAGACATGAATACATGTTGGAAGGATTAGGGAAATATACCATGGGAAAAGCCTGTATTTATGTAAAGAAAATTTCGGATATTGATTTGGACGTCATGGAAAGAATCATCCGTGAAACAACTGAATTTCTGAAGGAAAAATATGAAGTTGAAGAATGATTTTTATTTCCAAACAAAAAAGCCTGCGAAATGCAGGCTTTTTTATTATCAAAACTTATACTTATTTCTTTACAAATTTTGTAAGAATTACAATCGATTGACCTTCTACTTTACCCTCAATCTGCTCTACATTGTCATGGACTAATCGAATATTTCGAACTGCAGTACCAATTTTAGCAGTAAGTGAAGATCCTTTAACATCCAAATCTTTGATCAAAGTAACAGTGTCTCCATTTTGCAAAATATTCCCATTGCTGTCTTTATGAAGTAAAACCGAACCATCACCTATATGATCACCTGAAGCTTTTGCCCATTCCAGTGTTTCTTCGTCCAAATACATCATATCAAGTGCATCTGCTGCCCAGGATTCATTCCTGAAACGGTTCAGCATACGCCATGAAACCACCTGTACACCAGGCACTTCACTCCACATTGCAGAAGGAAGAATTTTCTCCCAATAGGCACTGTCAGGTTCTTCTCTTTTTTCAATCTGCGCCAGTGCTTTATCGCAAATCAAAATTATCCTTTCCGGCTCATTTCCTGAAGTCGGCAGGACTTCATAGAAATTGAGGTTTCCGGTTTCGCTGCTTAGTTCACATACTCCGCTGCTACGTTCTTTTACAATGTTTTCAAGTTTCATTTTATTTGTTTTACAAGATTATTCTCTCGAGTTCGGTAAATTAAAAATACTTAAAATCCTGTTTATTTTTTATGAATTTCACCGACTCATAAATCAGTTTAATGGTGTTTTCCACGTCTTCTTTATGAACCATTTCAACGGTAGTATGCATATAACGCAAAGGAAGTGAAATCAAGGCTGAAGGCACACCTCCATTACTGTATGCAAATGCATCGGTATCGGTTCCTGTTACACGACTGCTTGCTGCACGCTGAAACGGAATCTTTTTCTTTTCAGCAGCATCAATAATCAAATCTCTAAGATTGTTCTGTACTGCAGGTGCATAAGTTATCACAGGTCCATTGCCGCACTTCAGTTCTCCGTCTTTCATTTTATTCATTTTAGGAGTTGTTGTGTCGTGGGTAACATCGGTTACGATCGCAACATCGGGTCGAATGGTTTTGGTAATCATTTCAGCTCCCCGCAATCCTACTTCCTCTTGGACAGAATTAGTAAAATATAATCCGAAATTGATTTTGTCCTTGTTTTCATGAATCATGCGCGCCACTTCCGCAATCATAAATCCGCCTATACGGTTATCAAGCGCACGACAAACAAAATAATTATCGTTCAAAACCATGAATTCATCGGGATACGTAACTACGCAACCAACATGAACACCGAGTTTTTCAACTTCTTCTTTTGAACTGACACCACAGTCTATCCAAATAGTATCGGTTTTGGGAAGCTCGTCTTTATCACCAATTCGCACATGGATGGCAGGCCATCCAAATACTCCCTGAACTATTCCTTTTTTGGTATGGATGTTCACTCTTTTGGAAGGTGCAATAACCGCATCTGAACCACCGTTTCTGATGACATAAATCATTCCGTCTGAAGAAATATAATTCACATACCAAGAAATTTCGTCGGCATGTGCTTCTACAATTACCTTATAATCAGCTTTTGGGTTAATAATTCCATAAGCAGTTCCATAATTATCTGAACGAATTTCGTCCACATATGGTTTTATATATTCTGTCCAGACCATTTGTCCGGCCGATTCATAACCCGTTGGAGATGTTGTATTGAGGTAGTTTTCAAGAAAAGGTAAATTTTTCTTGTTGAAGAATTTTGATATAGACATTGATAGTATTTTTTACAAATTTAAAAAAATAGGAACAATATTTGCTATGGGAGGCAATATGTATTGGAAGTTCCTGATTATTATTTCATTTTTCAGTCCCCTGTTATGTGCTCAGGAAGATATGAATAAAGAAGTAACCGCCTTAACCAAAGAATTATCTGAAATGGATTCCATTTCAGATGATGATTTGATGGTTTTTGATACCATCCAACTTGATAATGCTGAAATGATGCACTTGCATTTGAGCACTGAAATGGAAAAAAAATATTATCTCTGGCTTAGAAAAAGAGTGCGTGATGTTTGGCCTTATGTAAAAGTAGCTGTGGAGGAATACAATTCCATTCAAGATACTTCCCAGTATTTCACCAATAAACGTGAAAAACGTAAATACATTAAGAATCGCCAAGAGGTTTTAGCCAATCAATTTGAAGAACAACTTAAAGAACTTTCACTTTCGCGCGGACAGATTCTCATTAAACTTATTCATCGCGAGACCAATAAAACTTCATTTGAAATTATAAAAGAACTTAGAGGCGGCATGAATGCATTTTTATGGAATTCTGCTGGTGGTGCTTTTGATTTGGATTTGAAAACAGAATTTGATCCTGCAAAAACCAGGGAAGATTTATATATTCAGGTTATTTTGCAAAAAGATTTTCACTCCGGACGATTACAACCCATAAAAGAGAGCTATTAAGCAGAATCTTTCTTTGAAAATGTTTCCTAATCACTTCCCAATTCTTTATATTTGCAATTCTTAAAAAGCAGCGTTTACAGTGCCAAACACTACCTTAAAAAAAATTGGAGTGATGACATCCGGAGGCGATTCTCCCGGTATGAATACAGCCATTCGTGCTGTTGTCAGAGCTTGTGCCTTTTATCAGATTAAATGTGTAGGAATCAGAATGGGTTATGAAGGACTTATTCAAAACCAAATGTCTGAACTTGGCGCGCGTTCGGTAAAGCACATCATCAACCGTGGCGGAACTATTTTACAAACTGCGAGATCTAAATCATTTCGTACAAAAGAAGGTAGAGAAAAAGCCTATAAAAATTTAAAAAACAATGAACTCGACGGACTGATTGTAATCGGCGGAGATGGTTCATTTACTGGAGCGAATATCTTTTATCAGGAATTCGGTGTACCCTTTATTGGAATTCCCGGAACAATAGATAATGATATTTTCGGAACTGACTATACCATCGGTTACGATACAGCTTTGAACACTGTGATTGAAGCCATCGACAGGATTCGTGATTCAGCCACTTCACACAACCGCGTATTTTTTGTAGAAGTAATGGGTCGTGACGCAGGCTTCATTGCGCTCAGCAGTGGAATTGCCTCAGGCGCACAAGATATTTTGATTCCGGAAAAAGAAGACAGTCTGGATGAATTATTTAAATCTTTGTACAAATCAGAACAATCCGGAAAAAATTCCAGCATCATTGTCGTTGCAGAAGGAGAAGAACTCGGAAATGTATATGATCTTGCAAAAGCTACTGAAGCGCGCTTCCCTGATTACGATGTAAGGGTAACTGTTTTGGGGCACATTCAGCGCGGTGGAAACCCAACTTGCATGGACAGGGTTTTGGCGAGTCGTTTGGGCGTTGCAGCTGTGGAAGGTTTACTCGAAGGAAAAACAAATTTAATGGCGGGACTTCGTTCCAATAAAATTGTGTTTACACCTATTGAAGAAGCCATCAAAAAACATAATGAAATAGATCAGGAATTAATAAAAGTCGCTAAGATTTTAGCAGTATAATAACCTTTAAAAACAAAAAAATGTCAACAATCAAAGTAGGAATTAACGGTTTTGGACGAATTGGAAGCTTAGTTTTCGGAGCACTTCTTGAAAGAGATAATGTAGAAGTTGTAGGTATCAATGACTTAATTGACGCCCACTATATGGCATATATGATTAAATATGATTCAGTTCATGGACGTTTTAAGGGAGAAGTAAAAGTAGAAGGAAACAATTTGGTTGTGAATGGAAAAACCATCCGCGTAACTTCTGAAAGAGACCCAAATAATCTGAAATGGGATGAAGTAGGCGCAGAATATATCGTTGAATCTACCGGATTATTTTTAACAAAAGAAACTGCCCAAGCTCACATCAATGCAGGTGCAAAAAAAGTAATATTATCAGCTCCTTCCAAAGATGACACGCCAATGTATGTAATGGGGGTTAATCATAAAGAATTGACTTCAGATATCCAGATTTTATCAAATGCTTCTTGTACAACCAACTGTCTAGCACCCCTTGCAAAAGTTGTTCATGATAATTTCGGAATTTTGGAAGGTTTGATGACAACAGTACACGCTACAACAGCTACGCAGAGAACCGTTGACGGCCCATCTGTGAAAGATTGGAGAGGAGGACGATCAGCTTTGCTGAACATCATCCCATCTTCAACCGGAGCTGCAAAAGCTGTAGGAAAAGTAATCCCTTCGCTTAATGGTAAACTGACAGGTATGGCATTCCGGGTTCCAAACGCAGACGTTTCTGTTGTTGACCTTACGGTTCGTTTGGAAAAACCAACTACTTACGAAGAAATCTGCGCTACTATGAAAGCTGCTTCTGAAGGAGAATTAAAAGGAATTTTGGGGTACACAGAAGATTTAGTAGTTTCTCAAGATTTCGTAGGTGATAAAAGAACTTCAATTTTTGATAAAGATGCAGGCATCATGCTATCCCCTACTTTCGTGAAACTTGTTTCATGGTATGACAATGAAATGGGATATTCAAACAAGCTGGCTGACATGTTGGTTCATGCTGCAAATGTTTAAGTTAGCTTATGATTCTATAAATATTCAAATGCTGCTTTGTAGAAAAGCAGCATTTTTTTATGAAATAAATCATTTTTTAAGAAAAATTTATATCTTTGTTTTTATTAACCCCAAAAAATTCTGCTTATAGATTAAATATTCTATCTCTTTAACACTTGTAGACAAAAAGAAGAAGAATATGGAATTCATTGATGATTCTCAATTGGTAGATTCGTACATACTTGGTGACGAATCCGCATTGGCAGAGTTAATTGAACGATATAAAAATAAAGTTTACGGCTTTATTTTTTCTAAAGTTTTAGATAAGAGTATAGCTGAAGATATCTTTCAGGATACTTTTGTCAAAGTAATTTTAACACTCAAAGAAGGAAAGTACAGCGAGGAAGGTAAATTTCTACCTTGGATTATGCGTATTGCACATAATCTTACCATTGACTATTTCAGATCAAAATCCAGAATGCCACTTATTGGAGAAACCTTTGTAGATGAAGATTTCAGTATTTTTGATTTTTTGGCCGATCCTGAGGATTGTTCAGAGACCAAAATCATCAAAGAACAAATCGACAATGATCTGCGTTTAATCATCAGTTATTTACCGGATGATCAGAAAGAAGTTTTGGAGCTAAGAATGTTCAAAGGCATGAGTTTCAAGGAGATAGCAGAAGAAACTAATGTGAGCATCAATACAGCTTTGGGAAGAATGCGTTATGCTTTGATTAACCTTAGAAAATTAATCGAAGAGAAGAACTTAATTTTAACATTAGTTTAACTTAAAATAATTTGTATAGTACAATAATTTGAGGTTTGTGCGCGTTAAAAGCATATAACTTAAATTATTTGCAAATGAAGCACAATTACTCTTTTATCGGTGATAAATTATCACCAAAACCGGAAACGGTTCAAAATATTTTAAATTTTTCAAAAACATTATCAGTTATTAGGAGTGGAATCTTGAACAAGAAAATTGTACTTGTCAAGAACTAAAAAAGGGGAAGCAAAAGCTTCCCCTTTTTTATCCGTTTTCGGAGCTTATTTTTTTCCAAAAAATCCGCCCAATAATTTACTTCCCAAATCCATCACATCATCCATAGCATTTCCATCACCATCCTGGTCTAGTAATCTTTCAATTGTACTCATTTCACGCTGATTGGTTTGAGCAGTTCCGCCTACCAAGCCACCTAAAAGAGAAGAAAGTCCACTAGCATCCAAACCGTTTTGCTTTTTTTCCTTTCCTAAATAACCCATCACGATTGGTGCAACCATTGCAAGTATTTGTGAAATCTGAGCCGCATTTAAACCGGAGGACTTCCCGATTGCATTCTCAACCTGAGACTGCTTACCACCCAAAACATGACTTAAAATTCCTGCCCCATCAGAGAAGTTGCCACCACTTAAAAAACCACTTAAATTATTTAAAATACTACCATCATGATCTCTTTCAAGAGCATTTGCAATATTTTGAGAATCACCACTATTAGCGTTTTTACTTAAAGCTGTAATTAACAAAGGTACAGCGGCAGAAATTGCCATTTGTGCCTGTTCATTTTTAATTCCTAATTGGTTAACAACTCCGCTAACCATCTGTTGACCCATGGCCCCCTGTAATAAACTTGAAATATCCATTCTTTAAATTCTTTAATTAATATTGGTTGTAATCAAATATAGTATTAAAATTCAAACCATAACCTGATTAACGTTTGAAATTTTTAATTTTGTAAAATAAACCTACATGATATGCGAAGATTTACTCAGTTTCTTATTCTATTGGTATTGGTAATTCTAATTTTACCCATTTTTCTACCCGACAAATTAAACGCAGAAGTTGAAAAAGAATTTGACTTTCCTGCCGGAATTATTTTTGAAGAATTTAACAACCTGAAAGAATTCTCTGAATGGGATCCTTGGACATCTCAGGATTCATTAACCAAACAAGAGTTTTTTATGCCTTATCGCGGTATGGGCGCAGGTTATAGATGGTCAGCCACAGATTCAAACGGTGAAATCACCATCACAAAATCGGATCATAATAAACACATTGAATATGCCTTGGAAGGATTAAATTTGGGAGAGGAATCTCAAATGAGTGTGGATTTTTTTGAAAATAGCGGGAAAACCAAAGTAAAGTGGAAAATATCTAGTAGTGAATTAGGTTATTTTTCGAGGTATTATAGCTATTTTACATCCAAAAAATTAACTAAAAAATTACAAAACGGATTAAATGTCCTGGAAGAAAACCTTAAAACATCTGCGTTAACACCAGAACAAGCGCATTCACTTTCTCCCGGAATGATAAGAACCGAATTGTTTGAAGGACAAAAACTAATCACCGTGATGAACGAAACATCACTCGACAGTGAAGAAATCACAACCGCAATGGAAGAATCATTCGGATTGCTTTTCAGTTACCTTACCGATTTTCTGAAACTTTCTCCCACAAAAATAGGTGAACCGGTTTCCTATTATGAATACCTGGATACAGCAGCTGGAAAGGCTAAATTCTATTGCGGCTATCCTCTTACTGAATCTGTGAAAATGGGTGAAGGAATGCAGCTTATGTCGCTTCCTGCAGCAGAAACCTTGGTTTGCATCCATAAGGGAAGTTATGATAAACTAACGGAAACACTTTCCAAAATGAAAGAATATGCAAAGAAAAACAATATAAAGCTTTCCAATTCCTATTGGGAAGAATATCAGAACGACCCCGAATCCACGCCAAATCCAGATGATTTACTCACCAAAATTTATATTCCGATTCAGAAATAAATTCAAAAAAAAGTGTTCCTCGGAGCACTTTTTTTTCGCCCTAAATTGATGTAAATTTGTAGCTTGATTTTGAGCGAAAGAATGAATGATTTTATAGAAGTTTACGGAGCCAGAGAGCATAACCTCAAAGACATAGATGTAAAAATACCGAGAGAAAAACTGGTAGTTATCACCGGACTGAGTGGAAGTGGAAAATCTTCCCTTGCTTTTGACACTATTTATGCCGAGGGACAAAGAAGATACATCGAAACTTTTTCGGCCTATGCCCGTCAGTTTCTGGGTGGTTTGGAACGTCCCGATGTTGATAAAATCGACGGTCTTTCACCGGTTATAGCCATTGAACAAAAAACAACATCCAAAAGTCCGCGTTCCACAGTTGGAACAATTACAGAAATTTACGACTTTTTAAGACTGCTTTATGCCAGAGCCGGAACTGCTTATTCATACAATACCGGCGAAAAAATGGTCAGCTACACTGACAACCAAATCAAAGATCTGATCAAAGAAAGATATTCAGATAAAAAAATTGCATTGCTAGCACCTTTGGTTCGCTCCAGAAAGGGGCATTACCGCGAGCTCTTTGCGCATGTTTCAAAAAAAGGATACATGGAAGTACGCGTAAACGGTGAAATTCTGGAAATCCTACCCGGAATGAAACTGGACCGATACAAAAACCACGACATTGAGCTGGTAATCGACAAACTGAAATTAAACGATAAAGTTTCAGATGAACGCCTGATGAGTTCCATCGATATGGCCATGCAACAAGGTGAAAATGTGATGATGGTCGTAGATTACGATACAAGCGAAGCACGTTTTTTCAGCCGAAATCTCATGTGTCCCACTACCGGAATCTCTTATCCGACTCCAGAGCCCAATACTTTTTCATTTAACTCGCCCAAAGGAGCTTGTCCAAAATGTAATGGTTTAGGCGAACTTAAAGTCGTGGATGTGGAAAAAGTTTTTCCCGATCCCAACCGGAATTTAAAAAACGGAATGATTGCGCCGCTTGATGAGTTAAAAAACACCGGACGAATTCGTAAACAAATCGAGTCCATTTATGCCAAATATGGTGAATCGCTTGACACTCCTTATAAAAAATTAAAAAAAGAACTCATCCATGATATTCTTTACGGATTAACCGAATCGGTAGACGTTCAATTAAAATTTGCCGACGTAAGCAAAGTCTATAAAATTGATTTTGAAGGAATTGTCCCTTTTTTGGAAGAAATCATTGAAGATAAAACCAATCCTTCCGGATGGTCGGTCACCAAAAAATTCTCAAAAAATGTAATTTGTTCCGAATGTGAAGGTTTCCGTCTGAACAAAGAATCGCTTCATTTCAAAATCGGCAAAAAACACATTGGGGAAGTCGCGCATTTTGATTTACAGTTTTTATTGAACTGGATCAACACGCTCAGTCAAAAATTAGACAAAAAACAACAAATCATTGCGCAAGAAATTTTGAAGGAAATTGAAACCAGATTGACATTTTTACTTGATGTTGGATTAAATTATTTGGCGCTCGATCGTCCTTCCAAATCTCTTTCTGGTGGTGAAGCCCAAAGAATTCGTTTGGCAACTCAGATTGGTTCTCAACTTGTCAATGTTTTATACATTCTGGACGAACCATCGATCGGTTTACATCAACGCGACAACATAAAACTCATCGATTCACTTAAAAAACTTCGTGACATCGGGAATTCGGTTTTGGTGGTAGAACACGACAAAGACATGATTCTGGAATCGGATTATGTGATTGACATCGGCCCAAAAGCAGGCCGCCGTGGCGGAAAAATCGTTTGGCAAGGCGAACCAAAAGACATTTCAAAAGCACACACGCTTACTTCGGATTATTTAAATGGTGATTTAAATATTGAAATCCCGGAAAAAAGACGGGATGGAAACGGCAAAACCATCAAACTAACTGGTGCAACGGGAAATAACTTAAAAAACGTCAATCTCGAAATTCCTTTAGGAAAATTAATTGTTGTTACCGGCGTTTCAGGAAGTGGGAAATCGACTTTGATTTCCGAAACACTTTATCCAATTTTAAGTAAACATTTTTATCGGTCTGAACTTCAGCCGATGCCGTACAAAAAGATTGAAGGACTTGAACATCTGGACAAAGTAATCGAAGTAGATCAGTCACCGATTGGGCGGACGCCTCGTTCCAATCCGGCTACATACACGAACTTATTTTCGGACATCCGAAATCTTTTCACCCAACTGCCTGAAGCTAAAATCCGTGGTTATAAACCCGGACGATTTTCATTTAACGTGAAAGGCGGCCGATGTGAAACTTGTCAGGGCGGCGGACTGAAAGTCATCGAAATGAACTTTCTGCCAGATGTTTATGTGCCTTGTGAAACCTGTAACGGCAAAAGGTTTAACCGCGAAACTTTGGAAGTTCGTTACAAAGGAAAATCCATTGCCGATGTGCTCGATATGACAGTCAATGAAGCCGTCGAATTCTTTGAACCGATTCCGAAAATTTACAGAAGTGTCAAAACTTTACAAGATGTAGGACTTGGTTACATCACGCTTGGCCAACAGTCCACTACCCTTTCTGGCGGTGAAGCACAACGTGTAAAACTCGCTTCGGAACTGAGCAAACGCCAAACTGGAAAAACGATTTACATTCTGGATGAGCCTACTACAGGACTGCATTTTGAAGATATCAGGGTTTTGATGGAAGTCATCAACACCATTGTCAATCATGGCAATACGGTCATCATTATCGAACATAATCTGGACGTCATCAAACTAGCCGATCACATCATTGATATCGGTCCGGACGGAGGTGAAAAAGGCGGAAAAATTGTCGCTCAAGGTACACCCGAAGAGATCGTTAAAAATTCAAAAAGCATTACGGGGAAATTTTTGAAAGAGGAAATGAGGTAATATTTTCAAAAAGTCAGGTAAATCAGGGAAAATTGTATTTCAGCTTTAAGTGGAATTTAATTGGTTTCATCATTTTCCAGAAGATTGGTCTGCTGCGCTTGTTCCATCAAGCTTTGGGAAATTTCTTTTTTGTTTTTAATGCCCAATTTTTTCATCTCCAAACTCTGATTCATCAGATTTCCTCTTCCTTCCGAAAGCTGTTTCAAAGCATCGTTATAAGAGGATTTTGCTTGGTCTATGTTTTTTCCTATTCGTTCCAGATTCTCCACAAAACTCACAAATTTATCATAGAGTTTGGCGCCGCGACTGGCAATTTCAATGGAATTCCGGTTTTGATATTCACGCTTCCACAAATCGGCAATGAGTTTTAAGGAAGTAATCAAATTGCTGGGATTGAGCAATAAAATCCTTTTGTCATAGGCAAAATTCCAAAGATTGGGATCGGCCTGCATGGCCGCAATATAAGCCGGTTCGCTTGGAATAAACATCATCACGAAATCCAATGATTTTCCATAATCGTCATAAGCCTTATTGGAAAGCTCAACGATGTGATTTTTGACCGAAGCCAAATGTTGATTCATTTTCAGTTGGATGATATCGGCATCATTTTCATCCACCAAATCCGTAAAAGCAGTCAAAGAAACCTTTGAATCGATGATTACATTTCTTTCGTCCGGATATTTCACTACGGCGTCCGGACGCATTTTCTTACCGGAAAATTCTGAAAAAAGTGCTTGATTATTTTCATCGGTCAACTGATATTCCATAAAATATTCTCTTCCTTTCACCAAACCGGATTTCTCCAAAATGCTTTCCAAAATCATCTCGCCCCAATTTCCCTGGGTTTTGGATTCCCCTTTCAACGCACGCGTCAATTTTTTGGCATCTTCCGAAATTTGTTGGTTCAGTTCCGCCAATTCTTTTACTTTTTCTGCCAATGAAAATCTTTCTTTATTTTCCTTCTCGTAAGCTTCATTGACCCGGTTTTTTAATTCATTCATCTTTTCCTGAAACGGCTCTAAAAGCGTTTTCAGATTGGTTTGATTAAGAGCTATAAACTTTTCCGATTTCTCTTCCAAAATTTTATTGGCCAAATTTTCAAACTGTAATTTTCCTTCTTCCTGAATCTTTTGGATTTCCTTTTTTTGGTTTTCCAACGAAAGATTAAGTGCCTCATTGATAGCAGAAAGCTCGGCGTTCTTGGCAAAAACATTTTGCTTTTCTGTTTGTAAAATTTCGATTTGACCGGATTGTTTGGAATTAAGTTCTTTTTGCTCGTTCAATTGATTTTGCATCGACTGATGTTCCGCTGTAATCCTGGACAAATTATTTTTTATGTCGTTCAAGACTTGTGCTTGTTGTTGGTTAATTTTTTTTTCGGACGAAATCGTTTCGTTTAATTCTGTAATTTTATTTTTCGAATTCTCAAAATCGGATTGAATTTTAATAAATTCATTGTTGAGCCATTCATGTTTGCTTTTCGAAACCGAAGAAGCCCGCATTATTAAATACAAAATAACGGCACCGATGATTCCGCCTACTATGAATGATCCTAAAATATATATTGTCTCCATATCCCAAAATTACAAAATGAAAACGTCAAAATATGTCATCTCAATTTTGGGTTTGGGAATTTCTAGAAATATTATTCGAACTTTACTCCCAAAAAAATAATGTAGTTTTGCATTAAATTTAAAATTTTGCATTCAAACTTTGTAGATTACATCAAGATATATTGTAAAAGTGGAAACGGTGGTGCCGGTTCAGCGCATTTACACCGCGAAAAATTCATTGAGAAAGGTGGCCCTGATGGAGGTGACGGTGGTCGTGGCGGACATATCATCATGAAAGGAAATAACAATCAATGGACGCTTTTACCACTTCGCTACACCCGACATTTGAAAGCTGAAAACGGTAAAAATGGTGGTTCTTCCCGCTCTACAGGAGCAGATGGAAACGATATTTACATCGAAGTGCCCATCGGGACGATTGCAAAAGACGAACAAGGGAATTTTCTGGGAGAAATTACAGAAAACGGACAAGAAGTAGTTTTGCTTCGCGGTGGAAAAGGCGGACTTGGCAACTGGCATTTCCGTTCGGCAACACGACAAACACCAAGATATGCCCAACCCGGATTACCAGGCGAAGAAATGCCGGTACTTCTGGAATTAAAAATTCTGGCCGATGTCGGTTTGGTTGGATTTCCAAATGCCGGAAAATCCACTTTACTTTCGGTGGTTTCCGCTGCCAAGCCCAAAATCGCAGATTATGCCTTTACTACTTTGACGCCCAATTTGGGAATTGTTGAATATAGAAATCATCAGTCTTTTGTGATGGCGGATATTCCGGGAATCATCGAAGGCGCTGCCGAAGGAAAAGGTTTGGGGCACCGATTTTTACGACACATAGAACGGAATTCGGTATTGTTGTTTTTGATTCCGGCTGATGCAAAGGATTATGCAAAAGAATATGACATTCTCTTGAATGAATTGAAAAAATTTAATCCTGAATTGCTGGACAAAGAACGCGTCCTCGCAATTTCCAAAAGTGATATGCTTGATGATGAATTGAAAAAAGAAATTTCTAAATTATTGCCCAAAGACATTCCGCATCTTTTTATCTCTTCTGTTGCCCAACAGGGTTTGCAGGAATTGAAGGACGTGCTTTGGAAAGAAATTAATAAAGAAAATTAATGGGAATACTGATTATTTGGGTCATTTTTCTGGCTATTCTCGCCTATTGGATGATAAACAAAAAACCTTTCCTAAGAAAGAAGCGGTATAAATCTCGTTTTCAAAGAATGGAAAGAGAAAAGGAAATCGATAAAATTGGAAAAGAATAATTATGTTGGGATTAACGATTACAATATTATTTTTACTTTTCATTATTGCCCTTATTATATTTCAACTTGTTTCTATGATTCAAAACATTTTAAATCGAAATAAAAAGATCAAATCAGATTTTGAAGAAGAAATTGACAAAATTGGAAAAGAATAATTTCTTTGTGAAAATTGTTTTTATAATGTTTATTTCAGATTAGGAAATCTGAAATAAAATTAGGTAATAACATACTTCCACTCTCCAACTCTCCAACACTTAAGCCTTCGGCAGAAAAACTTCCGCCATCATACAACGTGCACTCCCACCGCCTAAAGTTTCAATGGTATTGATATCCACCGCAATAATCGGATTGTATTTTTCAATGGCATCAATCTGGGATTTCGTCAAAGAATCATAAGCCGTTTGGGACATCACCAAATATTTAGAAGTTCCCATCCCTCCTACTTGCAACATATTTCCGGCGAATTTGTGCATTTGTTCTTCGGTGATATCAATGATTTCTTTTCCGGTTTCCACCAACGTATCGGCTACCATTTTCTTTTCGGATTTGTCATCGATCGTATCCAAACAAATCACTGCATATTCGTCTGCCACGCACATCATCACATTGGTATGATAAATCTGCATTCTTTCGCCATTCACAGTTTGATTGGCTTCAAAAAGCACAGGCGTGTATTCAAAATCTTCGCAGAATTCAATGAACAATTCTTCGTCCGTTCTGGGTGAAACCGCGGCATAGGCGATTTTATGTTCACGGTCGAGGATGATGCTTCCGGTTCCTTCCAAATAAATTTCATCTGACTCAGCATCGGTATAATCCATGATTTCTTCGGCTTCAAAACCTTTTTCAGCCAATAAATCCAGAACATCGTCTTCCCTCCTTTCCTGACGGCGGTTTTGGGCAAACATCGGATAGAGCGCAATCATTTTGTTTTCATGAAAGGAAATCCAGTTGTTGGGAAAAATGGAATCCGGCGTATGCGGATCGGGTGTATCCTGAAGAACAATGACGTTCACGCCATGTTCACGAAGTTTGGAAACCATATTTTGGAATTCGCTCAATGCTTTTTCCTGAATGGTTTCAGCCGTTTCTTCCGATTTATTCTGGAAATAATTGTTAACGGCCGTTTCTTCATTGAACCGGAAATCTACCGGTTCGATCATTAATATTGTGTTTGTGTATTGTTTCATAATTTTGATGGGTGTTGGGTGATGGATGATATATGTTTTGAACTAGATATTTATTTTAGACTAAAGGCATTAGCAATAAGCAAAATTAAATTTTCAGTTTTTAGATTTTATCATTTCTATATAATTATTCAGCTTTGGTTGAAATATCCAAATTCCTACTATGTAATAAGCAATTAGAATAAAATTTACAAAGGCCCCAGAAGTATTGATATGATTTGATTTCTCAAATTTTGTGTAGCTTTTTGCACACATAATCATTAAAATCAATGAACAAAGCATCGCTAAAAAATGGAATGGTAATATGATGCTAAAAATTGAATTAGCGTCGTTTGAAAATAAAATATTTATCATAAACAAAATGAATATAAAAACATAAAATAAAGGATAGAAAGTGGAAAAATACAATAAGAATTCTTTCCATTTGTTTCTTTTATTATTTTGCTTTATATCAAGTTGATAAACTATTGAAAACATCCATAAATAAAATGGCAAACCCAATAACATACAGAGTAAAAATATTTTGATTGGTTTTTGTTCAAGAAACCATTTAGAATACTTTTCAATCAGTTTTTCCATATTCTTTACTCTCTAATTAAAGGCAAAGTTGAACATCTCAGAAGTCCGCCCATGCGGGAAACGTTTCGGTAAGGAATTTCTTCAACGGTCATTCCCCAAACTTCTCGCATGTGGTTATTCAATCTTGTGAAATTCTTCTCG
The DNA here is from genome assembly GCF_049672845.1 of Moheibacter sp. Classification (NCBI taxonomy): domain Bacteria; kingdom Pseudomonadati; phylum Bacteroidota; class Flavobacteriia; order Flavobacteriales; family Weeksellaceae; genus Moheibacter; species Moheibacter sp. Next base: position 325,237 of record NZ_JBATWT010000011.1, on the reverse strand, counting down.
GAAACCACAATTTCGGGTGAAATGGAAAAAACATTCGGATTCATCCAATACATTTCTTCTTGGGTTACTTCAAAAACATTGTCACGCCCAAAAAGTGAAATCAGAATGTCATAATGCATGGGATTTAAAAATCCGTCTTTGTAAATAATCGCTTTGTTGTGTCCGACAGGCTGGAAAGTACAATCCAAATGAAGAATTCCTTTGTAAGGGTCAAAATCATCTTTCAGAAGTTCCATATCGATTACCCATTTATTGGGAAATAAATCTTTGAAAAACTGAACGGCTTCAAAGTTCGTTCGCGCCGTTTTATACTTTTTATAATCCGACTGTTTGTAACAACCGACAAACATAAATTCGTTCCACAAGATGACATCACCGCCTTCTACGTGTACATTTTCCGGTACGTGTACCACTTTGTCTTTGGCAATGGAACTGATGATTCGTTCGTAGGCTTCCTGCTCGTCTGCACGGTCGGGAATGATGTTGGCAATGATGAATTTATCGTCGATGGCCATGCCCACGTCACGCGCAAAAACCTGGTTGCAATCCTCTAGAACCCAAGGACGAAACACCTGAACTTGGTGCTTTTTCAGCACTTTTTCAAATTCGCCCATTTCAAAAGCCACATCTTCTTCTTTCGGATATTGGTTCAACTTTACGCTTTCGTAGGATTTGGAATCGTAAGTTTCTTCCAAAGTCGGTTCAGATCCCATGGAATTTGGGATTCCGAGTACAACTGCTTCGAGTTTTGATGTTTCATTCTTAACGTTAAGAATCATAATTTCTCTTATTTAAAACCAAATAGAGACAGAAAAATCTGCCTCTATCATCGGAATATTTCTAATTTTATTAATTCTCGATTCCGAGCACTTTCAAACCGTTTACGGTTGCAATATTGGCAAGTTCTTCCACATCGTAGAAGTGACAAGCTTCCAGCATCACACGAAGTTCTGTCCACAGATCTCCGTCAGAAAAAGGTTTGTAAATATCGTTGATGTTATCGGTACCAAAAGCCACACAAATTCCGGCTGGAACCATTTCATCCACCGGTGTCATTGAGTTATGGCTCGGCGCCAATCTTTCGGTTCGGTTGTGGTCAATCCAAGCCGTAGGACAAGAAATGATGTGCATATCGGCTTCTTTGATCAAATCATACAATTCCATGCGGTATTTTTTAGGATGGGCCGCAACCGAAATCGAGTGAACGGCCGTTACTTTGCCCTGCATTCCGTGTTCGATGGTTTTGCGTGCCAATTGTTCGGTTTCTTTTTCTTCGTCTGTATTGAACTGATCCACGTGTACATGAACCAATTTCCCTTTTTCCTTTGCAGTGCTCAAAAGGATGTCCAAATGTTCGTCTTCACGCCCAAAATCTTTGGCAGGAAGTCCGCCAATGATATCTACAAAGTCTGAAGAAAGATCAAACCACTGACGGGCTTTCGGGTCGATTACCCCTTTCAAAACCTGATTGGCAAAACGGATTTCGATGTCCTTTCCATAATTTTCTCTCAATCGTTGCGCCGCAATCATACTGCGGTCTTCAATTACTTCATCCACATCAATAAAAGTCCCGACTGCCTGAGCACCTTGTTCCAAAAAGTGGTTAATGGCTCGTTCCATTCGTCCGTAAATGATTTCAACTGTAGAATTTCTTTTCATATCATCCACCAAATGCCATTTTTCTTTTAGATAGGAATTGGTATAGGAAAAAGTTTCTTGGGTGAGTGAATACGCACGATCCAAATGTGCGTGGGTATTGACCCATCCTCCTTTTTCTTTGATTTTTTCAAGTACGATTTCTTTGGGGCTCATATTGTTTTGCATAATTCGGAATTTCCGCAAAATTAAGGAATTTAACGGCAGGATAAAAACTGTAACCCGATTTTTCAACAGGAATTTAAAATGATTTTTATCTTTGTGCGAACTAAATTATAAAAATGGATTCAAATACTTTGTGGACCGTAATCATCGCTTTGTTACCCGGAATTTTGGTGGCACTAATTTCTTACGGATTGATTGACAAATTTCTGAAAAGTGATACAATGAGACGTGAAATTGAAGTTCGAAAAATAAATAATTCGCAAATCATTCCTCAACGTCTCGCTGCTTATGAGCGAATGGCTTTATTTCTGGAAAGAATTAAACCCACAGGATTGACAAGACGCGTTTCGCCTCAGTCCACCGCTAAAAATTATGAAGCTATTTTGATCCAAACAGTTCAGGGCGAATGGGAGCATAATTTGAGCCAACAAATTTACGTGAACCCCGACAGTTGGAAATTGATTTATTCCGCCAAGAATGCAACCCAAAACTTCATCAGACAATGTGCGGCCGATTTAGGTGAGGATGCTACTGCAAACGAATTGCAAGAATACATCATCACAAAATCCATTTCTGAAAATGCGCCTTCAAATGATGCTTTACTGAAGCTGCAAGTGGATATTCAAGGGAATTTGTAGAGCTAAATTTTGTTTAAACTCTTCTAAAAGAATTTTCTACTTACATAGAAAGTATTGATTGAAAAGCTTTCATGAAATTATCCGTGAATCTGTTCCTTGTTACCGTAACTTTTGATCAGTTCGCCTTCAAAAGTTAACCATTCTCGCCAGCGTTTTTCCACATCAATTTCTCCTGCATATTTCCGGGCAAATCCTAAAAATACAGTATAATGATTGGCCTCGGAAACCATCAGATCATGGTAAAATTTTGCTAATTCCTGATCCTTTATATTTGTAGAAAGAACCCGAAAACGCTCACAGCTACGCGCTTCAATCATTGCCGCAAATAATAAGCGGTCGATGAAAGCCTCTTCTCGTGAGGCATTTTTCTTACAAAATTTCACCAATTGGTTGACATAATCATCTTTACGTTCACGTCCAAAGGTGTAACCGCGTTCCAAAATTATGTCATGCACCATTTTGAAGTGTTGCATTTCTTCAATCGCAATTTCACTCATAGTCGAAACCAAATCTGGAAGTTCTGAGTTATTAATAATCAAATAAATCGCATTAGAAGCTGCTTTTTGTTCACACCAGGCATGATCGGTTAATATTTCTTCCAGATTCCCTTCTGCAATATTGGCCCATCTTGGGTCGGTTGCTAATTTCAGTCCTAACATTTCTTTCTGTTTTTCTTTCAACTTTGTCAAGTTTAATCCTCAGCATGAAAATAACCTTGACAGGGTTCAATTAAAATTAAATGCAAAAATCGGATATTTACCTGATGATTCAAAACAAAGTACTGTTTATTGGGCTCGTCTGGCCGGAACCAACTTCTTCCGCAGCCGGAAAAAGAATTCTGCAGTTGGTGGAATTTTTCCTCAACCGCGGCAATGAAGTCGTTTTCAGTTCGGCTGCCGCTAAATCGGAGGCAAGTTTTTGTTTCGAACAAACTCAGCAAAGCTTGTTCAATACTGTAAAGGAAATCCCGATTCAACTCAATCATTCTTCTTTCAATGAATTTCTGAAAGAATTCAATCCAAGTATTGTGGTTTACGATCGATTCGTTTCGGAAGAACAATTCGGCTGGCGCGTCACTCAAGAATGCCCAAATGCTGTGCAGGTTCTCGACACAGAAGATTTGCATTTTCTGCGTTCAGCGCGAGAAAAAACTTATAAAAAGAAAGAAAAAATCAATTTGTATAATGAAATTACGACTCGTGAAATTGCTTCCATCTTACGTTCGGATTTGAGTTTGATGATTTCTGAATTTGAAATGGATTTACTTCAAAATGAATTTAAGATAACGCCTTCACTTCTTCATTATTTGCCTTTTTTGGAGGATTTTGTCGAAACGAATTCAGAGGAATTTAAGTCATTTGATGAAAAAAAAGATTTCATTTTCATCGGAAACTTTCTCCACGAGCCGAACTGGCAAACGGTTTTGCGTTTGAAGAAAAACATCTGGCCAAAAATTAAAGCTCAATTACCTAAAGCCAATCTTCATATTTACGGGGCTTATCCTTCTCAAAAAGTCTGGGATTTGCACAATGAAAAACAAGGATTTTTAGTACACGGAAAAGCAAAAGATGCGCTCGAAGTCATTTCAAAAGCAAGGATTTTGTTGGCTCCGATTCCCTTTGGTGCCGGACAAAAAGGGAAATTCATCGATGCGATGCAGGCCGGAACGCCCATTGCCACAACTTCCATCGGTGCGGAAGGAATGTTTTCGGATGTAATTCCGGGAATTATTGAAGACAACGAAAATATTTTTATTTCCAAAACAATAGAATTGTATCAAAAGGAAAGTCTTTGGCATAATGCACAAGAAATCGGATTTCAAATTCTCAATAAAAAATTCGATAAAAATTTATTTCAAGAAGAATTCAACCAAAAAATCATTGAAGTTCAATCCAATTTATCCCAGCACAGAAAACAAAATTTCATCGGACAAATTATGAAATCCAATGCCACAAATGCTTTGAAATATATGAGTTTGTGGATTGAGGCGAAGAATTCTAAATGAGAAAATAAAAGAAAATTTCGCAATAAATTTAGGTGAAACTAAATCAAAAAAATCACATTTAATTAGTACATTGTTATAACAATGTGATAACTTTGCTTAAAATCAAGTATGGAAACCAATATTATTAAAGTCGGAAATTCCAAAGGAATTATCATTCCGTCAAAACTTCTGAAAATGATTGGTTTGACCGACAAAGCTCGCATCAAAGTTTTGGACGATAAAATCATGATTGAACCCATTAAAAATCCGCGGGAAGGTTGGGAAGAATTAATTCTCGCGGATATTGAGAAAAATGGTGTTCTGGCCAATGAATTACCGGATGTTTTTGAGGATGAAAATTTCGAGGAATGGTAAAGCAATATGAAATTTACTGGATTAATTTAGATCCGACCGTCGGAAGTGAGATCAAAAAAACTCGTCCTTGCGTGGTCATTTCACCGGATGTTTCCAATAAATTATTGAATACGGTTTTGATTGCTCCTATAACTTCTACCCTTCGGAATTTGCCCATGCGATTTGAATTAAAATTAGAAAATAAAACAGGAAGTGTTTGTCTGGATCAAATTCGATGTGTCGATAAATCAAGGTTAACTAAAAAAATCAGTAAACTTTCGAATTCGGAAACAGAAGTTCTGAAATCAATTTTAAAAGAATATTTAATTGATTAACCAACCATTTTACATTAAATTACATCTTTATAGAAAAACCCATTTATGAAAAATTTTCTTTTTCTCATCATAATTTTAACCTTCTCATTTTCAATGGCACAGAAAAAATTTGATTATAATTCCAAATGGAAAGAAATCGAAAAGCAGGAACAAGACGGTTTATTGAAAAGCGTTTTACCTGCAGTCAATTCGATTTATGCGCAAGCAAAAAAAGACAAAAATTCGCAAGAAATCATTCGGGCTTTGCTTTATCAGTCCAAAATTGCAATTGCCACTTCCGATGATGATGATACTGAATTACAGATAGTTGAAAACTTCCAAAAAGAAATTTTCGAAGCCAAAGGAATAGATAAATCGGTTTTACAATCCATGCTGGCTGAATTGTATTTCAATTATTATCAGGAAAATCAATGGAAAATCAACCAAAGAACCGAAACTGCCGAAAGCACCGGAAATGATTTCCGCTTCTGGACTGAAAATATTTTTCAGCAAAAATCCGCTGAATTATATCAACAATCCATTGAAAATCAAAAAGAATTGCAAAATGAACCGATTGGGAATTGGGATTATCTGCTGACAAAAGCTGAAGAAACTCGTTCGCTCCGTCCAACTTTATATGATTTTCTGGCGCATCGGGCGATTAGATTTTTTTCTTTCTTTTTATATGTTTCTCCTTATTCAAGTTCGGTGGGGACTGAAGCGTATTTTTCTCTTTTAGATTTAGCAAATTCATATGGAGATGGTAAAAAAATTAATAGAAAGGATTTTTTAGTATCAACATATAAAAACCTCTCCGCCTTCCATCTCCAAAAAAACAATCCAAATGCGTATTTGTACAACCAATTTGAATTATTGAAAGCGGAAGCCAATGACAGATTTTCAGAGGAATATTTGAATGAATTAATTGCGCTTTCCAAGAAATTTCCAACTACGGAGTACAACGCTTATATCTTGTTTGAAATTGCGAATTTTCATTTGACAAAAGCGGCCAACGAAGAGCCAAAAGCCTTTGATAAAAAGAAAGCATCGACCGAAAAAACTTTATCGGTTCTGAATGAAATCCAGTCAAAATATCCAAAATCTCCGATTTTAATTGAAGCAGAAAAACTTCAAAAACAAATTCTTTCGCCGGATTTTAAAATTCAGGTTGAGTCTTATATTTCGCCGGATTTGAATACGCCAATGGTGGTTTCGCATAAAAATCTGGACAAATTGTATTTTAAAATTTTTAAATATGACGGGGATACAAAAAAGCTCAATGAATTCCGAAATGCAGCCGATAAAGACAAACAAAATAAATTAGATCAATTATTAAAAGCTTATCCAAAAGAAAAAGAATTCCAAATCGAATTAAAAACTTTTGATGATTACCAGGAACATTCCACCATCGCCAAACTCGATCCGCTGAAATCCGGTCGTTATCTGGTTTTGGCTTCCAATAATGCGGATTTCCAAGTCAGTTCTGAAGGCTTTGTTTTTCAGTACCAAATTCTGGATGTTACCAATTATTCCATCGTTTTTCGAAACAATGAAATCTTGGTAACCGAACGGGAAAGCGGAATTCCTGCTGTGAATCAAAAAGTAGATGTTTTTCAGTACCAAAAGAATTCTTATACTAAAATCAACACGCTTACCTCCAACGAATTTGGGATTGCCAAATTTTCTGCGTCCGATAATTACGGCAGAAATTACCAGTTTAAAATTCAGGGCGAGGACGTTTCGTTTCAAAACTATATGTACCGGAATTCATCTTCATCCGATGAAAGAACGACGACCCACATCAAATTCTTTACCGACCGCGGCATTTACCGTCCCGGGCAAACCGTTTACTTCAAAGCCATTCTATATCAAGAAGATGAAAATGGAAAACGCAATGTCATTCCAAATGAAGAATTAGGAATTTCGCTTTATAATCCAAACGACGATGAAGTTTCTTCTTTGGAACTGAAAACCAATGAATTCGGTTCAGTTTCCGGCGAATTCATTTTACCTACTTCCGGATTGACAGGTCAATTTTATTTGGAAGACGACACCAGCAATTCAAATGAATATTATTTCAGCGTAGAAGAATACAAACGCCCACGATTTGAAGTGGAATTTGAGGATGTGAAAGACACTTTCAAACTCGAAGAAGAAGTTACCGCCAAAGGAAAAGCTATGGCTTATTCGGGCGCCAACATCGACAATGCCAAAGTCGTTTACAGAGTGTATCGACAAGCGGTTTATCCTTATTGGCCTTGGTGGAAACGCGGCTATTTTCCTCAAAGTGAACCGGCAGAAGAAATCACGCACGGCGAAACAATGACCGACGCAGACGGGAAATTTGAGGTAAAATTCAATGCAAAAGCTGCTCCGGTCGTTTCGAGTAGCCTCAACGACCGGAGTTCGGGGGCTGAGGATACTCGAAGCCCCAGAACCTATACTTATCGCATCGTTGCCGACATCACAGATCTCAACGGCGAAACCAGTTCGTCCGAACAGTCGATTACGGTGGGCGATCTTCGTTTTATGCTGAATATTCCGGTGGCGGATCGAATTGAAATTTCAGAATTCGACTCCATTCCGATTGTGACGAATAATCTCAACGGACAATTTGTTCCGGCAAAAGGAAAAATCACGCTGACCAAAATCAATCCGCCTTCAAGGGTTTTACGCGATTCGCCTTTGCAACAGACCGATTATGAATTGTATCCGAAAGATGAATTCATCAATTATTTCCCACACGAAGCTTATGGCGATGAAAACCAAAAAGAAAACTGGGCAAAAGAAACTCCGGTTTTGAATGAAAATTTCGACACAGAAAAATCCAAATCCCTGAAAATCAATCCAAAAAACTGGAAAGAAGGAACTTATATTTTACGTGGATTTATTCTGGACGGAAAAGATACCATTCCAAACGAGCGTTTGGTTTATCTCTACCGAAACGAAAAGAAATCGCCCGTTGACAACGAACTTTTCACGGCGACTTTGAACAAATCTACTTACAAACCCGGCGAAACAGCTGTGCTTAATTTGACTTCCGCAACGGAAAATTCAGAAGTTTTGGTTCAATTGGAAGCAGACGGAAAAATCATCCAATCGGAAAAAATCAAATTGAACAATGATGTGAACAACTTTAGTTTTCCGATTGAGGAAAAACACCGTGGGAATGTCTTTCTGCATTATTATTTCGGGAAATTCAACACCGCAAAATCGGGAACGATTACAGTAAATGTTCCGCAGGTCGATACTTCGCTGAAAATCACTGCCGGAACGCTTCGGGATAAACTTCAACCCGGACAGGAAGAAATCTGGGAACTGACCGTGAGCGGCGAAGGAAAAGATAAATTCCTGGCCGAAATGCTGGCGACGATGTACGATGCTTCGCTCGATCAATTCAAATCGAATTCCATCCATTTCCCGATGGGCACGAAAACCAATTATTCTTCATTTCGATGGAATACCTATCAGAGTTTCGGAACGAATTATTTCAATAATTTAATTCGAAACCCTTATCAATATTATTATCCGAATATTCACTTAGCTTTTGATGAACTCAATTGGTTTGGATTTGGTTGGAACCAATACGAGCAGAGAAGATATATGATGATGAAATCAGTGGCTCCGGTTGGAAATGTAGCGGATGCACTTGAAGGTCAAGTTGCCGGAATTGCTTTGGAGGAAAGTTCTGTGGAATTGGAAGTTGTCACAACAAAATCAAATGCATCTGTAATACTTTCAGAATATGAAGACCCTATTTTAAGAAATTATCCTGATGCATTAATTGTTGTTGATGGAAATATTGTAGATAGAAACATAGTTGAAACAAAGGGAATTACTGACATTGTTGGAATTAGCTTTTTAAGTGAAGAAGATGCAATAAAATTATTTGGAACTAAAGGAGCAAAAGGTGCTATAATTGTTACTACAAAAAAATCAGATGATGTTTTAAATCAGGTTCAAGCAAGAAAAAATCTTCAAGAAACCGCATTCTTCTATCCCAATTTACGCACCGACGAAAAAGGAAATGTAAAAATCCAGTTCACCACGCCGGAAAGCCTGACTTCTTGGAAGTTTATGGCGACGGCGCATACACCTGATTTACGAACCGGATATTTCGAAACCACGATCAGAACCCAAAAAGAATTGATGGTCGTTCCCAATCCGCCACGATTTTTGCGCGAAGGCGATCAAATTACTTTCTCTTCCAAAATCACCAATCTTTCCGACAAAGAATTGAGCGGCCAAGCCAAACTGATGTTGTTTGATGCGTTTACTATGCAGCCGGTAGATACTGAATTTGGCAATACAAACGCCACGAAAAACATTTCCGTTTCCAAAGGCAACAGCACAGAAGTCTCCTGGACGCTGAACATTCCACAAACCCGACAGGCCATTGTGTATCGGGTGGTGGCTTCGGCAGGCGATTTTTCGGACGGCGAAGAATCGGCTTTACCGATTTTGTCGAACCGGATGATGGTAACCGAAACTTTACCCATTCATGTTCGTGAAGGTCAAAACAAAACTTTCACTTTGGATAAATTAAAAAACAATACATCGGAAAGTTTGGATCATTTCAAATTGACTTTTGAAATGACGACCAATCCGATTTGGTATGCGATTTTCTCTTTGCCGTATTTGCGCGAATATCCATACGAATGTTCGGAACAGGTTTTTGCGCGGCTTTACGGAAATATGATTTCGCAGCACATCATCCATTCCAATCCGAAAATCAAAGCGGTTTTTGATGATTGGAATGCCAAAGGCGAATTGGTTTCAAAACTCGAACAAAATCAGGAGCTGAAATCCCTTCTTTTGGAAGAAACGCCTTGGGTGCGCGATGCACAAAGCGAAGAAGAACAAATGAAACGAATTGCGGTTTTGTTTGATTTGAATAAAATGCGAAACGAACTTCAATCCGCTTACCAAAAATTAGCAGCCAAACAAAGCGGTTCAGGTGGATTTCCTTGGTTTGAAGGCGGTGACGACAGTCGCTACATCACCACGCACATCGTTTCCGGTTTTGGGCATTTGAAAGAAATGGGCATTGATTATGAATCCAATTTCGATATCAATTCCGAAAAAATCTTGGAAAAAGCCATTGAGTTCATCGATAAGGAAATGGAAAAAGAATTTGACAAATATTTGAAAAACAATAAATTGACACCATCGGTTTACAATGGAATTCAATATTTGTATGCAAGAAGTTATTTTCTGGAGAAATATCCGATGAGTAAAAAAGCCAATCAGGCAAAAGATTATTTCCTGAAGGAATTGGACAAAGGAAAATTTGAACAAGGCTTGCAAACCCAAGCCATGTTGGCTATGATTTTCAATCGTTTCGGAAAAAAAGATTTGGCCGTTAAAATACTGAATTCAATCAAAGACAATTCGGTGGAAAGCGACGAAATGGGAATGTATTGGAAATCCAATGTAGCCGGATGGTTCTGGTACCAAGCACCGATTGAGACACAGGCGATGTTGATTGAAGCTTTTGACGAAGTTTTGAACGATGTAGAAAGTGTAGAAAGCATGAAAGTTTGGTTGTTGAAAAACCGTCAGACCAATCAATGGAGTTCTACCAAATCCACTACCGAAGCGGTTTTTGCCCTAATGAGTACCGGAAAAGATTGGGCCAATGCCGAAGAAGGGATTTCAGTGAAAATTGGTGGCGAAAATTTAGATTTAAAAAAATTGGAAAAAGCACCACAAAGCGGTTCAGGTTATGTAAAAACAAGTTGGGACAAAGACGAAATCCAACCGGAAATGGCGAAAGTCGATGTGCAGAAAACTTCTCCGGGCGTAGCTTGGGGTGCGATGTATTGGCAATATTTTGAAGATTTGGACAAAATTACCTCGGCCGAAACAGGCGTGAAATTCCGTAAAGAATTATTCCTGAAAAAGAATTCAGAAAACGGACTGGTTTTGACCAAAATTACTGAAAATACACCCATTCAAATCGGAGATTTGGTTACGGTAAGATTGGAAATCCAAACCGACAGAGAAATGGAATTTGTGCACATCAAAGACATGCGTGCCAGCGGATTTGAACCGACCAATGTTTTATCGACATACAAATGGCAGCAAGGAATGGGTTATTATGAAAGCACCCGCGATGCGGCTACCAATTTCTTCATTGACCGCATGCCGAAAGGAACTTATGTTTTTGAATACGATGTGAGAGCCAACAACGCCGGGAATTTCTCGAATGGAATTACTTCGCTTCAAAATATGTATGCGCCGGAGTTGAGCGCCCACAGCGAAGGAATTCGTGTTCAGATTAAATAATTGAAAGAATCCAGACACAAAAAAGCCGGATTTCTCCGGCTTTTTAATTTATTAGAATTTTATTATAATCCCATGCTACAAGCTTGTTGCAAACCGGCTTTGATATCTGCCCAAGACTCTCCGTCTAAAGGAACATTTTCATTCTGTCCCATTGCAGTAACAGTATAATAATCGTTACCTTCTTCGTAGCAATATTCCATTGTCAAAATAAGATTACATTCAAAACAGTCTTTTCCTCCTCCTTTATCGTCATCGCTTGAACAGTTAACGAAAGCAAGAGATCCTGCTACAGCCAATAAAATAAATGTTAATTTTTTCATGTTAATTAAATTAAAATAGTTCTTGTTTAAAATAAGCTGCAAAAGTATCCTTTTTTTTTGATTTACAAGTGATTATCTTTTTTTTAACATGTAATGTTTGGTACCCAAAATTAAAAGCCAAGGCAAAGTACTAAATACCAACAGTTTATATGCAATTTAATGAAGTTCTAAATTACTTTTTGCTTTAACTCTTTGAGAAAAGTTTTCAAATCAATAAATTTATTTCTTCTAAAAAAACTCAAATTATTGGTTATGGCAAAATCATCCTCAAAAGTTTCCACTCAAGAAAAAGAAGAAATTTTAAACATTCTTAAATCCCGTTTTGAAACAAACAAACAACATCACAAAGGTTTAGAATGGGACAAAATTGAAGAAAAACTCGGGGAAAATCCCGACAAAATTTGGTCATTAATTCAAATGGAAAAAACCGAAGGTGAACCTGATCTGGTGAAATTTGACACGAAAGAAAAGGTATATATTTTCATGGACTGTTCACCCGAAAGCCCCAAAGGCCGTAGAAGTCTTTGCTATGACAGAAAAGCGCTGGACGCCCGAAAGCAACACAAACCTACCAATAGCGCCATGGATATCGCAAACGAAATGGGAATTGAAATTCTTAACGAAAACCAATATCGGGAATTGCAAGAAACCGGTGAATTTGATTTAAAAACATCGAGTTGGATTTTAACGCCCGATGATGTGCGATCCAAAGGTGGTGCACTTTTTTGCGATCGTCGCTATGGAAAAGTTTTCACGTACCACAACGGCGCAGATTCTTATTATGCCGCGCGAGGATTCCGAGGAATATTGAAGATATAAAAATTCCGGCCTTTTAAAAAAAGCCGGAATTTCAGGTTTGAAAAAAATTTTCAGCTCTCTACTTCTTCCACAGAAGCATCGGGTGCATTGGTCATCACAGATTGGATTCCGTTTTTGGCACCTGATTCGCTTTCGTACATCTGACTGGTTCCAATCACTTGTCCGTTGGATGCTTTCAGATTGAACATCCACTTGTCGTTTCCGCTTTGTTTCAATTCAAACATAGATTCATCTTGAGAATTTTTCTTTACGGATTCAATTCCGTTCTGACATCCAGATTTCTGGGCATAACCCTGACTGGCCAGAATATTCTGTCCGTTTTTGGCTTTCAGCCGGAAACGATATTCACCGGCTTTGTCCTGATACATTTCAAACATGCTTAAATAATTTTTAGTTGAACTTCTAATATAGAAAAATTAGCTTATTGTCAAAAATTATATAATTGTAAACTTTAATTTCTAACTTTAAATTCGAAATAAATTTTAAAAATGAAAACAATCTTTACACTCTTTTCTTTTCTGATATTTAGTTCCATTTCCGGATTTGCTCAAATCGTTTTCAGCTCAGACTGGAAATCAGAAGCCGACGTGAAAGTCTTCGTGACGGAATGGAAAAGTGAAGCCGATTTAATCGTGTATAGCACCGAATGGAAATCAGAAGCCGGACAAAACAATGGAATCTGGTTTTTTACCGAATGGAAATCAGAGGCAAAAAAGAAGATATATTTCACAGAGTGGAAATCAGAAGCTGATGTCATCGTATTTTTCACCGATTGGAAAAGCGAAGCCGGCTGGAAAAATAAATCAAGGCAACATTATTTTTACTAAACAAAAAACCTCAGAAAATCAATCCTGAGGTTTCTATTTTAATTAAATTTATTTTATAAAAAACGATCCGCCACCTGCTGCGAAACACCTGTGGTGGAATATCCGCCGTCGTTATAAAGATTTTGCATCGTTACTTTTTTGGTCAGATCAGAGAACATCGTCACGATGTAATTCGCACAATCATCGGCCGTTGCATTTCCAAGTGGCGACATTTCATCGGCAAATTTCATAAATCCGCCAAAACCTTTCACACCTTGTCCGGCAGTCGTTGGTGTCGGAGACTGAGAAATCGTATTGACACGCACATTTTTCTCGGTTCCCCAATAATATCCAAAACTTCTCGTAATCGACTCCAAATACGCTTTGTTGTCTGCCATATCGTTATAATCCGGATAAACTCGCTGCGCCGCAATGTAAGTCAGAGCCAGGATGCTCCCCCACTCGTTCATCGCATCTTTGTCCCAGGCTGTTTTCATCACTTTATGGAAAGAAACCGCCGAAATATCCCAACCTTTGGTCAGGAAATTATAATCCATATCGGTATAGTGTTTTCCTTTCCGCACGTTGACACTCATGCCGATGGAATGCAAAACAAAATCCAGTTTCCCGAATTTCTCAATCGCTTTGTCAAACAAATTGGAAAGATCTTCCATAGAAGTAGCATCAGCTCCGATTACTTCCGAACCGGTTTTTTCTGCCAATCCGTTCAATTCCCCCATTCTCAGAGCAACCGGCGCGTTGGTCAAAATAAATTCTGCTCCTTCTTCGTGGCATCTTTCAGCCGCTTTCCAGGCAATCGAATTGGCATCAAGCGCACCAAAAATAATTCCTTTCTTTCCTTTTAATAATCCGTATGACATATTCTTAAATTTTAAATCAATCCCAAAAGTAAAGAATTTTGTTGGAAAATGGACGTTCTATTAACTTTATTCAATCTCCAAGAATTCTTCCAACTCAGGATGATTGAACAAATGCGAATAAATCTCCATTTTTTCGGATTTAAACAAACAAATTTCTTCCAAAAACAACCTTGTGAAATGCTTGGAATCCAAATCCAAAATCCCGAAACTTTCTGTGGCTTCATTTTTCAAAATAACGCCTTTTCGCATCTGTGCTTCGGCATTTAAGCGGTAATTTACCAAATCATTTTCATAAATATCCCGATGGAATTTATCCTGAATTCCTACAAATTTGTCAATCTGATTGTAATTCGGTTTGCCGCGCATCCACCAGAGCGGTTCACGGCCTTTGAACAAAAGTCCGTCAGCGGTTTCTTCAGCATATCCGATGATCCGTTTATTGAGTCTTAAGCGGTATTTGTTATTTTGGTTAATCATCTTTGGTAAAAATCGTAATTTTGCGCTTATGTACAAAGTTGTTCCCAAAAAACGTTATCAACATACTTTGGATTTGGTTGATAAATTTTTCTCACCTGATGAAAAAATCCTGGATTTAGGAATTGAAAATCCATTATCCAACCTGATTCGTGAAAAAGGATTTCAGGTGACCAATACAGATGGTGAAGATCTAGACGATCATTACGAACACTTAAAAGAGATTGATACTGATGTGGTTACAGCTTTTGAAATCCTGGAACATTTGCTCAATCCTTATTCGGTTTTAAAAAATTTACCCGGAAAAAAACTTTTGGTTACGGTTCCCTTGAAACTTTGGTTTGCGGATCCTTATCGAAATATGAACGACATCCGCGACTGGCATTATCATGAATTTACCGATTGGCAGTTAGACCGACTTTTGGAAAAATCGGGATGGGAAATAAAGTTTAGAAAGAAATGGACCAATCCTTCCGGAAAAATTGGAATCCGACCTTTTTTGAGAAGAATTACACCACGCTATTACGCGGTTTATGCCGAACGATATTAATTTAAAATACAGCATCATTTTACCGGCGCACAATGAAGAAAAATTCATTGGAAATGCGTTGAAATCCATTGTTCAACAAACTTATTTGCCCAAAGAAGTCATTGTTGTCAACGATAATTCTACCGATGCGACAGAAGAAATTGTTCAAGGATTTGTTGAGAATTATTCCTTCATCAAAATGACTCATTCTGAATCGAATCAAACAACTCACGAACCTGGAACTAAAATTATCAATGCTTTTTACAAAGGTTTTGAAAAACTAAATTCTAATTGGGATGTAATTGTAAAACTTGATGCTGACGTGATTTTACCTTCTGATTATTTCGAAAAAATCATACAGACATTTCAATCCGATAAAAAAATCGGAATTGCGGGCGGAATTGCAATGATCGAAGAAAACGGAAATTGGATTTATGAAAAAATCGGAAACAAAAAGCAAGTCCGTGGTCCTTTTAAATCCTATTCAAAAGATTGTTTCGAGAAAATCGGCGGACTGAAAAAATCAATTGGTTGGGATACGGTGGATGAACTTCTTGCAAAATATTATGGTTTTGAAGTTAAAGTTTTGCCCGAATTGGAAGTTAAACTTCAAAAACCAACGGGAAAAAACTACCAGAAAATCCACGGCAAAAAAACCGGCGAAGGTTTCTATAAAATGGATTATGGTTGGTGGATTTCAGTCATTGCAGCTCTGAAAGCAAGCACAATTAAAAAAAGTCCTCTACTTTTCTTTACGATGATGAAAAGCTTTTTAAAATCAAGTCTGAATGCTGATTCTAAAATAGTTACAAAAGAAGAAGGCAAATTTATCCGATCGCTACGCTGGCGCGGTATTCTTAAGAGATTTATAAATCGTACCTAAGCAATTGTTAAATAAAAAAATACTCACATACTAAATGCATTAATTTGCCGTTAGGCATGCAGAGAAACGATCTCACATTAGTAGTTTTTTTTAGCTTTTTGGGTGTTGTTCTCGCTCAGGAAAAATCCAATGAGATTCAGGTCATCATAGATGACGAGCAAGAAGAACACCCGGGAAGCGTCTACATAAAGCCAATTGGCATTAATCACTTAATTTTTATTGAAAAACCTGAAATGGAATATATCCCTTTCTGTATATTTTATGGAAATTTGCAAAGTTCCGCAGAAATTTCCCTACTCAAATCCACTGTTGAACCCAATCTTAATTCCATTTAAATGAAAAAGTTCCTGTTTTTCTTTTTGTTGATTTTAATTGGCGGATTTATTCAAGCACAGGAAAAAGACATAAAAGGCGTTATTATTATTGATTTAAATGATGCTTCACCCGAAGGAATTTATATCACCAATTCACGAACAAAATTCTCAACGATTACAGATCTGACAGGAAGTTTCACCATCAAAGCGGAAGCAGGAGATAGTTTGCTGATTCGCTCTTACTTCTACGAATCAAGAAAGTTCTATCTGACTGAAAATCTGATGAAAAATGATTTTATCAAGATTCACCTCAACCTTCAGCCTATTGCACTGGATGAAGCCGTTCTGACTCAGAAACTGACCGGATTCCTTGATAAAGACGCGAAATTCAGTACCAAATATGATGTGGTCGATAAACTCTATCAGGAATTGGGTGTGAATCCAGATGCAAGCAAACTCAGAGACTCTTCAAATTTCACTATGTGGCAAGATGTTTCTCCGTTTTATCTAAACGTTGAAAAGCTTTTTGAAACTATGAATGGTGACCTGCGCAGGCGACAAAACCTCTATGCTTTTGAAGGAAAAGAATCCAAAATTTTGCACATCAGAGAATATTTCGGAGACGAATATTTCATCGGAGAACTGGATATTCCAAAGGAAAAAATCAGGGAATTCATCTTTTATTCATACGAATCTTCTCAGATTCCAAGTTTTTACCAAAACGGAAATTTCTTTTATATCATGACCGAACTCGCCAAAATGGCACCGGTTTATCTCTCACGACTGAATGCCTGGCAACCCAAGAATTAAAAAATTTATCGTAATATTAAACCCGATTTAATCCAATATGAAATTACGTTCTGCTCATCTGACGCGCTATATTTTGCCACTTCGCGAAGGAGGTTCGCTTCCTGCCTTGGCCGAAGCCGATGATGACTTCAAATACGTGGTCAAATTCAAAGGTTCGGGGCACCGCGAGAAATCCGTCATTGCCGAACTTCTAGGTGGTGAAATCGCCAGAAAACTAGGTTTCAAAGTTCCTGAACTTGTCTTTCTCCATCTAGACGAAGCCTTTGGCAGAACCGAAGGCGACGAAGAAATTCAGGATTTATTACAGGCCAGCCAAGGAACGAATTTAGGTTTACATTTCCTTTCAGGTGCGATCAATTACGATCCGAATGTCATGAAAATAGATGCAGAAACTGCCTCGAGAATTGTTTGGCTCGATGCCTTCATTACCAATGTGGACCGCACCTTCCGAAATACCAATATGCTGATGTGGAACAAGGAATTATGGCTGATTGACCATGGTTCTAGCTTTTATTTTCACCATAGTTGGGACAATTGGGAAAAACAGGCAGAAAGTCCTTTTTCGTTTATCAAAGACCATGTTTTATTAGGCGAAGCAAGCGAAATCGAAAAAGCAGATGCCGATTTAAAACCTTTAATTACGGACGAATTCATACATAAATTGGTTGAATTAATCCCCGATGAATGGTTGAATTGGGATTATGATAAATCGCCCGCCGAACTGCGTCAGGTCTATGCTGACTTTTTAAAAATCAGAAAAAATAATTCCGGAATATTTATAAAAGAAGCTCAAAATGCAAGACAAAATCTTATATGAATATGCCGTAATCCGGGTTTTCCCCAAAGTAGAACGGGAAGAATTCATCAATGCAGGAATTCTGATTTATTCCAAGCAGGCAAAAAAACTATTGGTCAAAACCTATTTCAACGAAAAGAAATTTCATGCTTTTGAAACCGAACTCGACGAAGAACAAGTTCGATTAAACCTGAAATCCTTTGAGCTCATTGCCATGGCTGATCCCAACGGCGGCCCGATTGCCAAAATGGATATGCCTTCCCGCTTCCGCTGGATGACCGCAGTGCGAAGCTCATGTATTCAGACTTCACGTCCTCATCCTGGATTTGCCGATGATTTGGAGGAAACTTTGGAAAGGTTGTTTGAGGAGTTGGTTTTGTGAAAAACGAATTTCGAAATTAAAGCTAAGAAATTCGATTCAAAGAAAACTCACAAACTTAAACTCCGCTACGCTCATGGCGTCGGCGCCTGAAAATAAATCTTCCAGAATTCTGATGCACTGGTTTCTATTGCAGATGGCTTGATGAACCCCATGTTTGGACAAATCGGGAATTTCCACCAGCCACATAAATGTATTGTACTTACTGAATTGCACCACGATGTCTTGTTCATTGACAATCCCAAAGGTACTCCCGTCATCTTCCGGAAGCTCTTCAAAAATCTCCAAAGCCTGTTCAAAAACAGCTTCCAACGGGAAGTCCATCGGTACTTTGACATTTTCTGTGATATTTTCAAAAAACAATTTCATAATTTAAGTTTCAAGTTCAAAGTTTAAGGTTTAATGTTTTCCCTGTCTGATTAAATTTGAACGTTTTTAAAAATTCCATCCTCCAACACTCATCATCCATCCTCCTTCCAAAAATATAAAATTCCACATAGTTTCTACAACATTGAGAAAATTCCTTTAAGAATTCTTATTTTAGCCGTCAAATCAGATTAAAATAATTACAGATGAAATTTGACATAGCAGTAATCGGAAGCGGACCCGGCGGATATGTAGCAGCAATTCGTGCAGCGCAATTGGGCAAAAAAGTAGCCATCATCGAAAAAGCCGAATTGGGCGGAATTTGTTTGAATTGGGGTTGCATCCCAACCAAAGCTTTACTCAAAAGCGCACAAGTATTTAAATACTTAACCCACGCAGAAGATTTTGGTTTCAACAAACCTGAAAATATTTCTTACGAATTCTCAAACATCGTGAAAAGAAGCCGTGGCGTAGCCGATACCATGAGTAAAGGCGTTCAGTTTCTGATGAAAAAAAATAAAATCGAAGTCATCAAAGGAGAAGCAACCGTAAAACCCGGCAAAAAAATCATGGTGAAAGGAGAAGACGGCGTTTCAAACGAAGTTTCTGCTGACCATATCATCATCGCAACCGGTGGTCGTTCCCGCGAATTGCCGAACTTACCACAAGACGGAAAAAAAGTAATCGGATACCGAGGCGCTCTGAACTTGGACAAACAACCCAAAAGTATGATTGTAGTAGGAAGTGGTGCGATTGGTGTTGAATTCGCACATTTTTACCATACATTGGGCGTGGACGTAACCATTGTTGAATTTATGCCGAGAATCGTTCCCGTAGAAGACGAAGACATCTCCAAACAATTGGAAAGATCCTTCAAGAAAAACGGTGTGAAAATCATGACCAGCTCCGAAGTTACATCGGTCGATACTTCTGGCGAAGGCGTGAAAGCTACTGTCAAAACCAAAAACGGCGAAGAAGTTCTGGAAGCCGATATCCTTCTGTCCGCAGTTGGAATTGTTGCCAATATTGAAAAACTTGGACTCGAAGAAGTCGGAATTCAAACCGAAAAAGGGAAAATCAAAATCAACGATTTCTGTCAGACCAGCGTAGCCGGGTATTACGCCATCGGTGATGTTGTGCATGGTCAAGATCTTGCGCATTTAGCATCGGCTCAAGCCATTTTATGTGTGGAGAAAATCGCAGGAGAACACGTAGAAGCCATTGATTTCAACAACGTTCCGGGATGTACGTATTGTTCGCCTGAAATCGCATCTGTAGGACTTACCGAAGCCAAAGCCAAAGAAGCCGGCTACGATATCAAAGTCGGAAAATTCCCCTTTTCGGCCAATGGTAAAGCAGTGGCCAATGGCGCTTCTGACGGATTTGTCAAAGTCATTTTCGATGCCAAATACGGCGAATGGCTAGGTTGTCACATGATTGGCGACGGCGTTACCGAAATGATTGCCGAAGCGGTTGCAGCGCGGAGATTAGAAACCACTGCTCACGAAATTATGAAGTCCATTCACCCGCACCCAACTATGTCAGAAGCCATTATGGAAGCTGTGGAAGACGCCTATGGACACGCTATTCATATCTAAAATTGTATTAAGTACAAAGTATTAAGTATTAAGACTTCTTTTTTTGAAATCAAACATACAAACGGCAGGATTTATTTCTTGCCGTTTTTTTTTGCGCGTAGCGTAAAAAAACACTCCGTAGGAGTGAATCGTTGGTAAAAAAGATTCGTTGGTAAAAAAGATCGGTAAACAAAAAGGGATACGAAGAAATAAATTTCCTAAAGTCGAAACATCCTTAGAATTCCGTCCGCATTTTCGAACTTCTAAATTCTAATCTTTACCTTTGCACCTTCAAAGAAAAATAAATGAAATATTACAACAACATACTCGAAACCATTGGCAATACGCCATTGGTAAAAATCAACAAAATCACGAAAGAAATCCCTGCATTGGTATTGGCAAAAGTCGAAACTTTTAACCCCGGAAATTCCGTAAAAGACCGAATGGCTGTCAAAATGATTGAAGATGCAGAAGCCGACGGAAGATTGAAACCCGGCGGAACCATCATCGAAGGAACTTCTGGAAATACAGGAATGGGACTGGCGTTAGGTGCGATCATCAAAGGATATAAATTGGTTTGTGTGATTTCCGACAAACAATCCAAAGAGAAAATGGACATTTTGCGCGCCGTGGGCGCAAAAGTTGTGGTTTGTCCGACTGATGTTGAACCGGAGGATCCGCGTTCTTATTATTCGGTTTCCAAACGTTTGGCCGAAGAAACACCCAATGCATGGTATGTGAACCAATATGATAATCCTTCCAATGCCATTGCACATTACGAACAAACCGGTCCTGAAATCTGGGAACAAACCGAAGGGAAAATCACCCATTTTGTAGTGGGTGTTGGTACAGGTGGAACGATTTCAGGTGTTGCTAAATATTTGAAAGAAAAGAATCCAAACATCAAAATTTGGGGTGTTGACACCTATGGATCTGTATTTAAAAAATACCATGAAACCGGAATTTTTGACGAAAATGAAATCTATCCTTACATCACCGAAGGAATTGGAGAAGATATCTTACCTAAAAACGTTGATTTCTCTTTGATCGACGGATTTACCAAAGTAACCGACAAAGATGCTGCAGTTTACACACGCCGATTGGCCAAAGAAGAAGGAATCTTTGTAGGGAATTCGGCCGGTTCGGCCATCAAAGGAGTTTTGCAGTTGAAAGACGAATTCAAACCTGACGATGTAGTCGTGGTTTTATTTCACGACCATGGAAGTCGATATGTGGGAAAGATATTCAACGATGACTGGATGCGCGAACGCGGATTTCTGGACGAAGAAATCACAACCGCAGCCGATTTGATCAAAGAACACATCGACCAGCCTTTGGTTACGGTTCGTACCGAAGAATTGGTTTCGCACGCCATCGACCGATTGAAAAACTTCGAAATTTCTCAAATTCCGGTCGTAGACAATGAAGGATTTGCAGGTTCACTGGACGAATCCAAATTATTCAAATTATATTTTGAAGATGCGGAACTAGCCAATCGTCCAATCCGATCCATAATGGGAAAACCTTTCCCGGTCGTAAAGGCAAACGCTCCGATTGCTGAAATTTCTAAATTAATCGACAAAGACACAACGGCTGTTTTGGTGGAACTGGACAATGGAAAATACCAAATCATTACGAAACACGATATCATCAAAGCAATTAATTAAACTTAAATAGTGAAAATTTAAAACCCACGACCGACATCGTGGGTTTTATTTTATTCTCAATAGTTGTCTAAATCTATTATTCCTTCTAAATATCAACCAGATTAAAACAGCAAAATCCTATTACTACAACTGCTTTCATTGTTCCGCCTTTTTTCCTTTTGGAATGGTTTTCAGAATAGTTAGAATAGCCAAAATGACCATGAACAGATTGAATGCTAAAGCTATCATACCTGCTTCACGAAGGACGATATTGTCCTGCCGCCCAACAAAGTCCACTATTTGATGCAGGAAGTCATTGGAGAAATTCGCACCGCTAAAGCCTACAAAAATTCCGGCTGAAATCGCCACGCCAAGCGCAGCTCCCAACGAGGAAGCCATTTTGTAAATTCCCGATCCGGCTCCGGCCTGGTCTTCGGGTAAATTGGAAAGTGCGGCATCGGTCGAGGGCGTGGCATAAAACGCCAATCCCAATCCGAATAAAGTATAAGAAATAACCGCCAGGATTTTATAGGTAGCAATGCCCATATAAGTCGGCATTAGCAAAAGAATGGAAACAGCAACAATGATAGCGCCCCAAAGCATCGGTTTTCGTGGCCCAAATTTTTGGAGAAGTTTCTCACCGATTCGGATGAATGCCACAATGGCAATCGCATAGCCCAAAGTTAATAGTCCTGCGGATTCTGCGGTGAGATTTCCGGCGAGTTGTAAAAGCATCAGCGACACAATCAACATTCCGGCAACACCGTTCAGTAGGAAATTGGAAATCGTCGCACCTGTATAAGTTGAATTTTTGAAAAGTTTAAAATCAATGAAGGCATTGTCTTTTCCGTTTTCAATCCGATAAAATAAATAGCCAAAAATTAGAATGACAGCTATCAAAGCAATGGAAATCGGACTTGTCCAGCCCAACTCACTACCCTGACTTACAAAAACCTGCAAAGCAATCATCACGACCACGAAGGTCAGAATCCCTAAAATATCTTGTTTCTTTTTCTCGCCTTTTTGTTCGACTTTGCTTTCAGGCGTTCCTTTTACCATGAAAAATCCGATGAGTGAAATTACTGCCGAAGCAAAAAAGATATAACGCCAACCTACATTTTCGGCCATTAAACCTCCAAAAAGCGAACAAAATCCAGAACCACCCCAAGAACCAATGGACCAAAGGCTGATGGCTCTTTGTCTACTTGCGCCTTCCCAATAAGCTTTAATCAACGCCAAACTCGCCGGCATGATACAGGCACCTGACAATCCTTGTAAAATTCGTCCGGAAATCAATACCGGAGCCGATATACCGCCTTCCGGTGTAAATCCTACCAATAGCGAACCGAGGATACTTAGGATAAATCCAATGAGAATCATTTTGACCCGACCTATTTTGTCGGCCAGCCCTCCCAAAACCACAATGAAAATACCTGAAAACAAGGCTGTGATGGAGACCGCGATATTCATAATTGAATTGTCAATGCCCAAATCTTTGGCCATTACAACATTGATATTCAGCGTAGTTTGGGCAAACAACCAAAAGGCCAAAACCCCAAAAATAATTCCAAAAAGGAGTTTATCGTTTCCTTTGTATTGTACCGTTGTATCCATTCGAGATTTTTTTTAATGTCTTAAATTTAGACAAAAAGGAAACACAAACAGTAGAAAAGGCTGTGGAATTGGATTATGATTATATTAAATTCCCGCTATCGCTCTACCTTTTCAAAAACTTTTGTAAAGGAAAGCATCACCACATCATCGGCCGAAAGGATCAATTTTAATCCGTCATCCATCACAGCATAACGATTAACTGAACCCAAAGTATTGACAAATGCAGCCTCGTCAACGCCTTCGCAGAACATGCGGGTAGAAGCAAATTTATCGGTCTTGAAATTGATTTTGCGTTCGTCAAATTCATATTCCCCGGCGATATTGTTACATCCATTATTACCGGCCACTTTATGGTCATCCACAATATTCAGATAGGGTTTTTGAATTTTATAATGGCTGATGTCCCTTCCGCTTGTCGGAGAAAGATAATCGAGTTGCCATTTTCCAAGCAAGGGATCTTTGGGCTGCACCAGCGAAGCGCCGGCATTTTCTGAATTTTCCATAACAGTGGTTGTTTCTTCTGTGTTCTGAGTGGTTTCAACTGTGGTTTTCTGTGTATTGCAACTCATAAAAATCAGTGCGATTGATAAAGTGATTATTTTTTTCATTTCTTCGAAATTAAATTGTTTAAGATTCCTTCAAAAATTCCGTCTATGGTTTGTCTGACAATTGAACCCGGAAAATTCAAGTGTTCATATCGCTGCCGTTTCTTTTGTTTTTCTTCCCAAGTTTCATCGTCCCAAGACTTAATTCGTAAATCCAAATCGAATTTCTTGAAATCCTGATTTAGTTTTAAATCGAATTTAGGAATATAAACAGAATCATTTTCAACACCTATTTCTTCCTGCGCAAAAGCAAAACTTGTCAAAAACACCAAAGCGAATGAAAAACTCTTCATTTAACAAAAATAGCAATAGAAATGTTCATAACAAATTAACAAAATTCTTTCAATTCATCATAAAAGATTTATTTTTGTCAATTAGTATTTTAGAAAAGTCAAAAACGTATGAAATTCATCGTATCCAGTAGCAGTTTACTTAAAAATGTAAACCTCATAAGCGGGGTTATCAATTCCAGCAACACATTACCGATTTTAGATAATTTTTTGTTTGAACTGGAGGGCAATCAATTAAAAATAACAGGATCTGATTTGGAAACCACTATTACTACTACAATTGAAGTAGAATCGGGTGATACAGCCAAAATCGCGGTTCCTTCCAAAATTTTGTCTGACACTTTGAAAACTTTCCCGGATCAGCCTTTGACATTCATTCAGAAAGAAGATAATCTGATGGAAATTGTGTCTGAACAAGGAAATTATCAGATTGCGTTGGAATCGGCCGATGAATATCCGCAAGCGCCTGAAGTTCAGGAAGCAGTTGCTTCTACTTTGCAAGCCGGAATTTTGTCGGAAGCCATTTCCAAAACGCTTTTTGCAACCGGAAATGACGAACTTCGCCCTGTGATGACCGGTGTTTTCTTCCAAGCCGGAAAAGACAATTTCAAATTTGTGGCAACGGACGCACACCGTCTTGTAAAATACACACGTAAAGATTTGCAGTCTGCCGAAGCAACTGAGTACATCATGCCGAAAAAGCCACTGAATCTTTTGAGAAATATTTTGGCAGGAAGCAATGAAGATGTAAATATTGAATACAACCAGACCAATACAAGATTTTCTTTTCAAAACATCGTTTTGACTTGTCGATTGATTGACGGAAAATATCCTAATTATGAAGCGGTAATTCCAAAAGAAAATCCAAACGTATTGACGATCAACCGAAATCTTTTCCTGACTTCACTGAAACGTGTGGCCATTTTCTCCAATAAAACCACCAATCAGGTTCGTCTGAAACTTTCGGGAAGCTCACTGGTTATTCATGCAGAAGACGTAGATTTTGCAAGCAAAGCAGAAGAAAGACTTCCTTGTGATTATAATGGTGCCGATATGCAGATTGGTTTCAATTCCAAATTTCTGATTGAAGTTCTGAACAATTTACAATCAGACGATATCACATTGGAAATGTCCGAACCAAGTCGTGCCGGAATCATCAAACCGGTTGACGGACTGGAAGATGGAGAAGAAATCCTGATGCTGGTAATGCCTGTGATGTTGAATGCTTAATCATGAAATAGGAAAGCTGGATTCTGATTAGTAAAATTAAGTTTACTATTCATCAATCAGTTATTCACTAATCACAAAAGAAAATGAAAATATCCTATAATTGGCTTTCGTCGTATATCAAAACCGATCTGGAAGTCCAAAAAATCGGTGAAATCCTGACCAATACCGGCCTGGAAGTAGAAGCTATCGAAAATACCGCAAGTGAACTTCAGGAACTAAAAGGTGTGGTTGTGGGAAAAGTTATCACGCTTGAAAAACATCCAAATGCCGATAAATTAAAAGTGGCAACCGTTGACGTTGGAATCGGAGAAAATCTTCAAATCGTTTGTGGCGCACCCAATATTGCCGAGGAACAAAAAGTTCCCGTGGCCACAGTCGGGACGGTTTTGAAAGCAGGCGACGGAACTTCTTTTACGATCAAAGAAGCCAAATTACGCGGCGTTGATTCCTTTGGAATGATTTGTTCCGAAGCCGAATTGGGCGTGAGCGATAACCACGACGGAATCTGGGTTTTGGAACCTGCATACAAAATCGGGACGCCTATTTCCGAACTCATCAAGAAAACAAATACCGATACGCTGATTGAAATCGGGCTTACGCCGAACCGTACCGATGCGATGAGTCATTTCGGTGTGGCGCGTGATCTTCACGCTGCATTGAACGTATTGAAGCAAAAGTCAGAACTGGTTCCGGTCTCGACTGAAAGCTTTGACAATCTGAAAACTTCAGGTAAAAATCCGATTGAAATCGAAATAAAAAATCCTGAGCTGGCGCCTCGCTATGCCGGATTGTATCTGGAAAATATTGAAGTCAAATCTTCTCCCGATTGGTTGCAGGAAAGACTTCGAACCATTGGTCTGAATCCGATTAATAATGTAGTTGATATTACCAATTATGTTTTGCACGATTTAGGGCAACCACTGCACGCATTCGATGCCGGAAAAATCTCAGGAAAAAAAATTATCGTTCAGCAACTTCCTGCCGGAACGGAATTTACAACACTTGATGGTGTAAATAGAAAATTAAACGGTTCGGAACTGATGATTTGTGATGCAAACGGCGGAATCTGCATGGCCGGAATTTATGGTGGAATGAATTCGGGAGTAACCGAAACCACTAAAAGCATTTTTCTGGAAAGTGCTTATTTTGATCCGGTTTCCGTCAGAAAATCTTCAAAATCGCATGGATTAAACACTGATTCTTCTTTCCGATTCGAACGAGGAGTCGATCCCAATCTGACACTAACAGCCTTGAAAAAGGCAGCTATGATGCTGGTAGAATTTGCAGGTGCACAGATTGTTGGCGAGATTTCTGATTTCTACCCCGCTCCGATTGAGAACTTTAAGACGGTTTTGCGTTACCATAAACTCGATCAGTTATTAGGCGAAAGACTTCACCGTGAACAGGTAAAAGGAATTTTGGAATCTTTGGATATTCAAATTATTTCGGAATCCAACGAAACACTTGAACTTTCCATTCCGCCTTATCGTGCCGATGTACTGCGCGAAGTAGACGTGATTGAGGAAATTTTGAGAATTTACGGGTACAATAAAATCAAAACACCGGCAAAGATTTCGTTTACTCCGGTTAAAAACACAGAAAAAGACGCGCAGAAAATCGAAAATGCAATTGCTCAAACACTGATTGGAAGAGGATTTCACGAGGCGATGAACAATTCAGTGGTGAAAGCAGGCTATCAGCAAATTTATGGTTTGGATGAAAGCAAATCCGTAAAACTTCTGAATCCTTTGAGTTCTGATTTATCGATTATGCGTCAGTCGATGTTGTCCGGACTATTGGAAAACACGGCCTACAATATTAACCGCAAAACTTCGGATATCAAATTATTTGAATTCGGGAAAATTTATAATAAAACGGCAGAAGGACATCAGGAAAATTATAGATTGGCCATTTTGATGTCCGGAAATAAATCCGCAGAAAACTGGAATAATCCGGGTGCAAAAGCTAACTTCTTTACTTTAAAAGGTGCTGTTTCAGAAATTCTGAAAAGACTTGGAATTTCTGAAATCCAGGAAAAGCCTTTTGTTAATACGGTTTATTCAGATGCTCTTTCAATAGAAATCGACGGAAAAGAATTGGGTACTTTGGGAATTGTACACAAAAACATTTTGAAAAAAGCAGATATTTCGCAGGAAGTTTTCTTTGCAGAACTGAACTGGGAGTTACTGGTAAAAATTTCGTCAGAATTTCGTTTAAAATTTAAAGAAATTTCAAAATTCCCTTCTGTAAATCGGGATTTAGCCTTACTGATTGACAAAACTATTTTGTACAGCGAATTGTATAATTCCACTCAAAAATTAAACATCAGTTTATTGAAATCAATGGAATTATTTGATGTGTACGAGGGCGATAAATTACCCGAAGGGAAAAAATCCTATGCGATGAGTTTCGTACTTCAGAATGAAGAAAAAACGCTGAGCGATGTTGAAATTGAAAACGTTATGAATGAATTAATTCGTAACTTTCAGCAAAATTTCAATGCGGAATTGAGAAATTAAAATCAAATCAGATGAAAAAAATATTCGTTTTAATGGTGGTTTCAGGCTTGTTTTTCACAGCTTGTAAAACTTCGCCGGTTACTGATTTCAATTCAGTTAAAAATCTGATCGAGTCCAACACATGGCTTTTACAAGATGAAAGCGGAACTGTCGTAAGTTATAATAATCAAGAGGTTACGATGAGTTTCACGAATGACAACGGACTTCAAGCAGTGGGTTTTGCAGGTTGTAACCGTTATTTTTCCAGCGTTAGTCTTCAGCCCGGAACGATCAATTTTGGTCAGGCGGGTTCCACGATGATGGCTTGTCCGGAAATGGACGGTGAGCAAGCTTTCCTTGATTTGCTTTCGCAAGTAAATACTTACGAAGTGACAGCAACGGAACTTAAACTTTTTCAGGATAAAATTCTTTTGCTGAGATTTAAAAGAAAATAATTCATTCAAAACTCTATAGAAATCCCTGTCTCAATCGATGGGGATTTTTTATACTTCTGAATTCTAAAATAATTTATAAGTAATTCCCCAGAAAACGCTGAAGTTAATCGGGCCGATGTCCTTTCCATAACCGGGAATTACCAAAGGATCGAGCCCTTGCTGTTTTTTACTTCCCAGATAAATTTCTGGACGAACCGAAACGTCCGCATAAAAATTACTCAGCAAACGAACCCTCGCTCCTCCCACTACTTCAACCCAATACGCGCTTACATTTTCTGCCGGGAAACTTCCGTATTCGTCCACTTGATTACCCGAAGCTCTGATGGGATATGCGTTCACCGTTTGTTCGTACATCGCATACGCAAAGCGCATTCCGGTGTAAAATCCATTCGATGCATCTTCATAATCCTGGGAAATAAACCAGTTAAAACCCAGCTTGAAAAACATTCCGTTTACATCGATGTCCCAATCCAGTTCGTCATAATGATTTTTCTCGTAGCCTAATTCAGCAACAGCATTCCACTTTTTGTAAACCCGATAAGAAATCATGGCTTGCCCACCCTGTTTATCGGTAAAAGCCGAAAGAACCGGATTGAATAAATCCACTCCTACAAAAAGATTTCCGGCTTTTTTCTGCGGATTAAAAATACTATCGGTAATGGATTCTGTTTCCCGAACCAAAGTTTGGGTTTCAATTGCAATTGTATCTTCCTGCGCCCAAATTGGAGCAGAAAAAAGATTAATTGCTAAGGCGAATATATAAATTGGTAATCGTTTCATCTGTTAAAACATTGGTTTCACCGGGTTCAATGGACTGAATATGGTTGTAAGTGGACTGATAACTCAGGTCTTCATACGTAATGCGAAATCCGCAAGCTTTGGAAACATATTCCGATTGGGTATTGTAATTCACCGTCAAAATATCTCGTTCAATATTGCTTCTGCGACGCAATCTGTAAAACATCTGCGACTCATCGAGTCCGCCCAAAGGCAGTTTGATACTGTCGGTAAAGGCCTTGAGATAAAGAGTATCGGGATCTGCGAAATCCGCTGTAGGTGAAGCTTCGATGGTCAAAGTATCGGCAAGGTTTTCCGTACCAATATTGTTTCGCATCACAACCGTCAGAAAAGGCGTTCCTTCTCCAACACAAACATCGTCTTCTTCACAGGAAACCGCAAAACCAAGGGAGATAAGGAGTCCAAAAATGAGATTTCTTTTCTTCATAATTCTAATGAATTCGTTCCAAAAGTACAACATTTTCGACATGGTGCGTCTGTGGAAACATATCCACCGGTTGAACTTTTTTGATTTCGTAATGCGATTTCATCAATTCCAAATCCCTTGCTTGAGTCGCGGAATTACAACTCACATACACCACACGTTCTGGGTGAATTTTCAAAATCGTTTCTACCACATTTTTGTGCATTCCATCACGCGGCGGATCGGTGATAATAACATCGGGATGACCGTTTTGAGTGATGAATTCATCGGTAAAAATATCTTTCATATCGCCGCAATAAAACGTACAATTATCAATTCCGTTACGCAAAGCATTTTCATTTGCAGCATCAATCGCTTCCTGAACAGCCTCCACTCCTACTACTTTTTTTGCTTTTTTGGAAACGAATTGCGCAATCGTTCCCGTTCCGGTGTACAAATCATAAACCGTTTCATCGCCTTTCAATCCGGCAAAATCACGGGTGATTTTGTACAATTCATAAGCCTGAGCGGGATTGGTCTGATAAAAACTTTTCGGCCCGATTTTAAATTGTAAATCTTCCATTTCTTCCATAATGAAATCCTGACCCGAATACGTCTGAATGTCCAGATCATAAATCGAGTCATTTCCTTTTGGATTAATGGCATACAGCAAAGAAACAATCTCCGGAAATTTCGATTTTAAATTTTCCAAAAAAGCTTCACGTTTCTCTGTTTCTTCCCGAAAAAATTGAACCAAAACCATAAATTCACCTTTTTGATTGGAACGAATCATCAAAGTTCGCAGAAAACCATCCTGATTTCTCAAGTCAAAAAAATCATATCCGTTTTCATTGGCAAAACGACGAGCTTCGAGCCGAATGGCATTCATCGGTTCTTTTTGCAAATGACATTCTTTGATGTCCAAAACTTTGCTCCATTGTCCGGGAATATGAAAACCGAGCGCATTTCGGTCATAAGTTTCATCGGTATTTCGGATTTCATCCAGCGTAAGCCAACGCGAATTGGAAAAAGTAAATTCCAGTTTGTTGCGGTAATAATATTCTTCCGGCGAACCCAAAATCGGTGTGATTTCCAGATTTTCAAATTTCCCGATGCGAAGTAGATTATTTTCCACTTCATCTTGTTTGAATTTCAATTGAGCATCATAACTCAGATTTTGCCATTTGCATCCGCCACAAACTCCAAAATGAATGCATCGGGGCGTCACTCTATGTGGCGAAGGACGGAGAATTTCAACCGCTTTTCCTTCCATGTAACTCGATTTCTTTTTAAAAACCGAAACATTTACTAAATCGCCAGGCACCGCATCCTGAATCAAAACCGTTTTTCCTTCGTCTGTTTTCCCGATGGAAATCCCTTTGGCTCCCGCACGAAGCACTTCTATATTTTCCAGAAAAATCTCTTTCCGCTTTTTTCTTGCCATAGGGCAAAGATAGGATTTATCAGAATGTTGATTTGGTAGGATTTTTAAAATTATCAGGAATGAAAATAATTTAGGATGATTCGCAATCCAATAATTCATTTCTTATTTCATTTTCTATATTTTAGCGTTCTATTTTATTAATCACAAAAACTATGAAAACATTTTCTATTATTTTTTCACTGATTTTTCTTTTGAGTTGTAATCTAAATACTACTTATTCCAACCGTGAATCCGATAAAAGAGAAGCTGAACAAATAACTAATAAGCTTTATCACTACCTTGAAATGCAGGAACTTGAGAAAGCAGAAAGTTTGTTTAGTGAACAATTCTTTGAAGTGACAGACCGGGAAACTCTGAATAAAATATTTGCAAAAACTCTGGAGGAATGTGGAAATCTGACCAATTTCACTCTCGAAGAGTGGACTACTTTTATAGTAAAAGGAACCGACTCTAAGTCTGAATATGTCTTGGTTTACAGAATTACAAGAGATAAAAAGAATACAACCGAACGAATTGGACTGATTAAGGAAGAAGATGAAACAATAAAAATTGTGAGTTATCACGTGAATTTTGATATGTTGGATGAATAAAATCATATATGAAAACCCTAATTATAGTTGACATTCAAAACGATTTTTTGGAAGGCGGAAGTTTGGCTGTTCCCAACGGAAATGATGTAATTCCGGTTTTGAATGAAATTCAAAAAGATTTTGAATTAATTCTGGCTACACAAGATTGGCACCCGCAAAACCACAAAAGCTTTGCTGCGGAGCATCCCGGAAAAAATGAATTCGAAGTAATTGACTTGAACGGTTTGCAACAAGTCCTTTGGCCGGTGCATTGTGTACAAGGAAGTTTTGGAGCTGAATTTCATAAAGATTTAGAAAAAAATAACATAGAAGCCATTTTCCGAAAAGGAATGGATCCTGAAATCGACAGTTATTCAGGCTTTTATGACAATGGAAAACGAAAAAATACCGGACTTTTTGGTTACCTGAAAGACCGAAAGGTTTCAGAAGTTTTCGTCGCCGGATTAGCAGCCGACTTTTGTGTCTATTTCACAGCAAATGATGCAATCGATTTGGGATTTAAAACCACCATCATCGAAGAAGCTTCCAAACCCATTGATGATGAGAATTGGGAGAAACTAAAATTGGATTTCAAACAAAAAGGAGGAAATATTGTTTGACGAATTTACCAGATTTTTTTGGTCATTCTTTATTTTGTAAATTTAAACTTTACTAAACAACTGAATCATGGCAAACTGTCTGGAATGTGGTGATAAAATCATTGGTCGATCCGATAAAAAATTCTGCAATGATGGCTGTCGCAATAACTACAACAATAAGCTGAATCAGGATTCAAGCAGGCTGATGCGAAACATCAACAATCGTTTGCGTAGAAATTTTCGCATCCTTTCTGCTCTTAATTTCAAAGATGGAAAAGCCAAAACCACACAAGAAAAACTCATCCTTGAAGGTTTTGATTTCGAATATTTCACCAACCTGAAAGTTTATAAAAACGGAGCTGAATATCGCTTCGTGTACAATATTGGATATAAATTTCTAGAAGACGACTGGTTATTGGTAGTCAAAAATGAATTGGATTAATCCCAGAAATCATACAATTCTTCTAGTTCTACCGCTTCTACTCCACTTCGAAACAATCTCGCTGTGAAATTTCC
Source organism: Moheibacter sp. (assembly GCF_049672845.1). Taxonomy (NCBI): domain Bacteria; kingdom Pseudomonadati; phylum Bacteroidota; class Flavobacteriia; order Flavobacteriales; family Weeksellaceae; genus Moheibacter; species Moheibacter sp. The sequence goes on along the minus strand of NZ_JBATWT010000011.1, from coordinate 292,217 downwards.
TTTCAGTTCAATTTTTCCGTTTTCAATTTCCAACCAGCTTCCTTCACGCAATCCCAAAACAGGCTGTGAATTGAATTTGTGAAATTCTTTGATTCGGGTTTCCCGGGTTTCGCCTTTGTGTGTCGAATTCAAATCGGGATCCAGATAATGAGGATTGATGTTAAAAGGCAAAAATCCCAAAGCTTCAAAACTCGGCGGATACACAATCGGCATATCGTTGGTCGTCCCGATCGTCATTCCCGTAAGGTTCGTTCCCGCACTGCTTCCCATGTAGGGCGTTCCTTCGGAAACCACTTTTTTCAAAGTTTCCATCAAGTCGAGTTCGTACAAGGTTTTCAACAATAAAAACGTATTTCCACCGCCCACAAAAATAGCTTTGGAATTTAAAATCGCATCTTTCGGATTTTCAAATTCATGAATTCCTTTGACTGATACATTCTTCTGGTCAAAAGCTTTTCGAGGCGCTTCCGTATATTCATCGTAAGTCACGCCCGAAGGACGCGCATAGGGAATGAATAAAATTTCATCGACATTTAGAAAATCGGTTGCTTCGTCCAGAATGTATTCCAAATAACCGCTTCCGTGAATGGTACTCGTACTGGCGGCCAAAATTTTATAGTTTGAATTTAGTTTCATTTGTTCGCAATTTAATAATTTCAAAAATTATGGAAAGGTTTTTGGTAAATTAGCCGCGTAAATTCCTTTTATGCTTAAATCTATTTGTTCCCTCATTTTGATTGGCATCTTATTGCCAATCAATGCCCAAACTGACAACGATCCGGTTTATATCAATTATAATTTCTTTCCGAAACGCGATATGACGAAACAGGACGAAACTGCCGTTTACAGTCAGTTGGAAGCCAATTTAATTCTCCCTGGATTGAATTTAGGCGAAAAAACAAAAGTTTATACCAATCTGAATTATAAAATTTCCCAATACGATTTCGATCAAAACACAGAAGGAGTTTTTCCTGAAAAATTGAATGACATTCGGCTGGGATTCATTGTGATGCACAAATTTTCCGATCAATGGCAAGCGATTCTTGCGCCACGCATCAATGCCCGAAGCGATTTCAAAGAGAAATTCGGTAAAAGAGATTTGTTTCCAAGTGTGCATTTATTGGGAATTCGCACTTCGCCCGCCAATGAAAATTTTTCCTACGGACTTGGGGTGAGTTACAATAACGAAGGTATCAAAAACCTTGTGATTCCTTTGGCGATTTTGCAATACAAAACCGAGGATATCCGTGTTTACACCATCATTCCGAGTTTTGTGTATGCGATGATGACACCCTCAGAAAAACTTGAATACGGTCTGAGTATCAATCTGGAGTCGGGATTGTATCATATCAATCGATTTTCAATGGATGACTCGCCCAATTATCTGAGTACTCAAAACATAACAATTGCTCCGACTTTGGGTTATCAGTTTGCCAAAGATTTATGGTTTAATTTTAAAGCCGGTTACGTACTTCCCGGAAAATATCGTCTGCTCGATGCCGATTTCGATTCCCTTCCCGGAATGGAAAAAAATCAATTCAAAGGCGGATTTTCGATTATGGGTGGCGTAAGTTTGAGAGTAAAAGATAACCTGAATTAATATTCCATAAAATCTTTTTCCAGCAATTGTTTCAAAGGTCTTTGACTCAAAGTATCAGGCAAATTTCGAAGTAAATAATTTCGTGTGGAAATCAAAAATTGATTTTCAACTTGGGCAAATTTTCCAGCAATACGGGAAGTTTTGATGATGTAATGCGTACGTTTCAAACGTCTTTTTTCGAAGTTTTCGCAAGCCATTTGCCAATCATTTTTTCTTAATTCATCCTGTAAAACCGCCACATCTTCTATCGCCATACAAGCACCTTGTCCCATATTGGGCGTCGTGGCGTGCGCTGCATCGCCAATCAATAAAACACGGTCAAAATGATAACGGAAAATCGGTTTTATATCCACAATCGGGTTGCTTATCAGGTCTTTTTTGGCTGTTAAATTTAATATTTCAGGGATTATTTGATGGTAATTTTTAAATTGTTTTCGCAATTCTTTCAAACCAAATTCAGGAACCCCATCTTTCAAATTCGAACCGATGCAAGCGTACCAATAAATCCGATTTTCAGTCAAAGGTGTAATGCCAAACCGACCTTTGTTGCCCCAAGTTTCAATGCTTTTATGCAAATTTTCCTTTGGATTTTCCACCACGCCACGCCAACACCAATAACCGGCATAACGTGGTTTGGATTTCGGATAAAACAACTGACGAATTCGGGAGTTTACACCATCGGCACCGATCACAAAATCAAATTCACGAATTTTTCCGTCTTCGAATTCGATTTCAACTTTATCATTAAGAATTCTTAAATCAATAAGTTTTTTATTGGTTTCAATTTTATCAGGATGAATTTTACTCAATAATAATTTGTGCAAATCCGCCCGATGAACCGCAAAATTATCAGTATTATAACTTTGTTTAATTCGTTTCGTATCGGCAGAAATTATGATTTTTCCCTTGGCATCTGAAATTTCAAAATCTTTTAAATGGTTGCAAATCGAAATTACTTCCTCATCCAAATTCAAATATTCAAAAGCTTTGATGGCATTTGAAGCCAAACCCATTCCGGCTCCAATTCCGCGGATTTCTTCCGCGGATTCAAAAACACGGACGTCGAAACCCAATTTTCCCAACATAATGGCCGCCGTAAGTCCGGCGATTCCGGCTCCCACAATGGCAATGCTTTCTGATTTTGGTAAATTCATTCCCACGAAATTACTTAGAATTTAACCGTTAAAAAAAGATTTAAATCAGGCCGAAAATCCGTGACGAATAAGTTTTACCATTAAGAAGTGTGAAATTTCATTTATTTTTAAAGATAGGTTGAGTATCAACAAGTTGATTTAAGAATTCCTTAATTCATTTATAAATTCTTAGAAGAATTCAATTATAACTTACAGATTATCAAAAACTTAATATTAAATCAATCTTTCGTCCCAGTTAAAATCCTCTTTTGATTTGATTTTTACTTTTCGCCTAAAATCAGGATGTTGAGTATTGATTAAATAATTAAATTCTTTGGGAACCAAAGCAGAAGGAATTTTCAAAATCAACTTTTCCATCGATTGATACCATTTCGAACCGAGGTTTTGCAAAACTGGATAAGCTGAAACCGAACGCCAGTTTTCAGGCAAATCTTCCACAGAAATTTCCAGAATATCAGCTTCAGAAATAGCAAGTTCAATCACCAGAATTTTATAAGATTCGTCAATGTTAATAAAAGCCCGATGCGCCGTCAATTCAAGCACAGACAAAGCGGGTGAACTTCCCGAATAAATTACATATTCCTCGTTTTTATTCCATCGGTTGGCCACTCCGGAGGCCTTCAAAGATCCGGCATATTTTTCTTTTCGGATGTCGAAAACCAGAAGTTTAGACATTTTCACCGAATTCCATTGCTGTCAAGCGATTGTCAATAAGCTGGATCCCAGAAATCGTGTCCATAAAATCCATGGGAGCTTTGTTGTCGAGAAATGGATTGGGAAGTGTAAGCCAGTTTTCGAATTCGTCTTTGGTGGAAAAAACTTCCATACCGTGTTTGTACAAAGATAAAATCGAAACGATATGCTCCTTTGTGTTTTCCTTGATTTCGGTGTCTTTGGTTTTGTAGTTTCGGTAAGTGCGGGTGGTAATGTTTAGCCATTTGGAAATGATTTCATCACTCAGGCCAATGAGTTCGTCCAAAATCTGAATAAAACGGTTTTGAGTCTGGCTCAAATACATATACATCCCCGAAGGCTCATTTACGCAGGGTAATTCCGACTCGATTCGTTTGTATTTTTTGGTTTCCATTTTTTCTCTCTTCACAAATTTAGGAATTTTTTCCTATCTATACATGCATTTTTTCCTATTTTTTATCTCTCATTCAAATTCTTAACTTCGCAAACGTCAAATTTATTCAATGAAAATCTTTAGTTACAACGTAAATGGCATTCGTGCCGCAATGAAAAAAGGACTTAACGAATGGATTGCAGCGGCTCAGCCCGATGTACTTTGTCTGCAGGAAATCAAAGCCAATGAAGATCAGATACTCAATGAGATAGCCATTTTGACCGAAATGGGTTATCACTCGTATTGGCATTCGGCAGAGAAAAAAGGCTATAGCGGCGTTGCTATCCTGACCAAAGAAAAACCAATGCACGTGGAATTCGGGACCGGAATTGATTATATTGACAAAGAAGGACGTGTGCTGAGAGCTGATTTCCCTGGCGTTTCCATCATCAGCGTTTATGTTCCGAGTGGAACCAATATGGACCGATTGGATTTTAAAATGCAGTTTTGCCGTGACTTTTTAAACTACATAAAAGAACTTCGGATTTCACATCCCAACCTTGTGATTTGCGGGGATTATAATATTTGTCACGAAGCCATTGACATTTGGGATCCGGTGCGAAACGCAAAAGTTTCCGGGTTTTTACCGATGGAACGCGAATGGCTTTCCTCCTATTTGGAAGAATGTGATTTGATTGATTCTTTCCGATATTTTGTCAAAGAACCGCATCATTATAGTTGGTGGAGCCAAAGATTTCCGAGTGTGCGACTGGACAACAAAGGCTGGAGAATTGATTATAATATGGTCAGTCGGCCATTGGAAAAAAAGATGGTGCGAGCTGCAATTTTGCCCGAAGCCAAACATTCCGATCATTGTCCCGTGATGGTGGAGTTGAATTTTGGTTGATAGTAAGAATTATCCTAACAATTTAACTCAGAACACAAAACACGAAACTCCATGTCATATTTCACTCCCGAATTCCTAAAATTCCTACGCGAGCTTCCGGCCAATAACAACCGCGATTGGTTCCAGGAAAACAAAAAACGATACGAGAAATCCGTAAAGTTTCCATTTGAGCAATTCATAACCGATTTGATTGAAGCTTTGACACAAGAAGGTTTGGCCGTGGGTGAATTATCGGCAAAAGAATGTATTTTCCGCATCAACCGCGACATCCGTTTCAGCCAAGACAAATCACCCTATAAAATTCATGTTTCTGCATTAATTGCTCCCGGCGGACGCAAAGGCATGAACAGTTTTGGAGCTTATGTGGAACTTTCCGGTGAACATGTCCGTTTGTACAGCGGTGCTTATAGGCCAACTTCTGAATTATTGGTTCAAATTCGTCAAAAGATTTATGAGGAACCGGAACGTTTGCAGAAATTGATTTCGGATAAAAAATTCAAAGAAAACTTTGGAGAAATTCGGGGTGAGAAAAACAAACGCATCAACAAACCTTTCTCCGAAATCATCGAAATGCAACCCTTAATTCTTAATAAATCATTCTACTATTTCAAACATTACGAACCCGAAATTGTTCTGGAAAAAGATTTGATCCAACAAATCATCAAAGATTATAAAATCATCCAACCCTTGAATCAATATTTTGAAGAAGCAATTAAGTAAAAATCATTTTCAAATTTTCGATAATTGAGTTTATCGAAATTCAAATCAACACATTTTCAAATTCCCTATATTTGCAATCCCAAAATAATTAGAAAATGTTCCAGAGTTTACAGGATAAATTAGACAAAGCACTACATACGCTTAAAGGTAAAGGTCAAATTACCGAAATCAACGTAGCAGAAACCATCAAAGAAGTGCGTCGCGCTTTGGTTGATGCCGACGTGAGTTACAAAGTAGCCAAGGATTTTACCGATAAAGTAAAAGAAAAAGCCCTTGGGCAAAATGTATTGACTTCGTTGAATCCCAATCAATTAATGGTCAAAATCGTTCACGACGAATTGGCAAAATTGATGGGTGGTGAAAGTTCTGAATTAAACATTTCTGAAAATCCTACGATTATTTTGATTGCCGGATTACAAGGTTCGGGTAAAACGACTTTCTCGGGAAAACTTGCCAATTACCTAAAAACCAAAAAGGGCAAAAATCCTATTTTGGTAGCGGGCGACGTTTATCGTCCTGCTGCGATTGATCAGTTGAAAGTTTTGGGAGAACAGATCCATGTTCCGGTTTATGCCGAAGAAGAGAATAAAAATCCGGTTCAGATTGCACAAAATGCTTTGCAAAAAGCCAAAGAAGGCCGACACAATGTCATCATCATTGACACCGCAGGACGTTTGGCGATTGATGAGGCGATGATGAACGAAATCCGTCAGGTACATCAAACTGTAAAGCCCACTGAAACTTTATTCGTCGTGGATTCAATGACCGGTCAGGATGCTGTGAATACGGCCAAAGCTTTCAACGATGTGTTGGATTACAACGGTGTCGTATTGACCAAATTGGACGGTGATACGCGAGGTGGAGCGGCTTTGACGATCCGAACGGTGGTGGACAAACCGATTAAATTCATTTCGACCGGTGAAAAAATGGAGGCTTTGGATATTTTTTATCCGGAACGTATGGCGGACCGTATTTTGGGGATGGGTGACGTTGTCTCTTTGGTGGAACGTGCGCAAGAACAATTTGACGAAGAAGAAGCCAAACGTTTACAAAAGAAAATCGCCAAAAATGCATTTGATTTTGAAGACTTTTTGAAACAAATCCAGCAGATCAAACGCATGGGTAATATGAAGGATTTGATGGGCATGATTCCCGGTGCAGGAAAGGCTTTGAAAGATATTGATATTGATGATGATGCTTTCAAAGGTGTGGAAGCCATCATCCATTCGATGACGCCGAAAGAGCGAAAAAATCCGAATATCATTGATGCGAGCCGCAAAAAAAGAATTGCATCTGGTTCAGGGACTTCGGTTCAGGAAGTAAACCAATTGCTGAAACAATTCTCTGAAATGGGCAAAATGATGAAGTTCATGCAATCGCCCGGCGGTCGTCAGATGATGCAAGCGATGGGTAAAAATATGCCGAAAGGATAATTTAACCCGAAGCGATTTCCAGCAACTTTTTAGTCGTATTCAGATTGCGAGCGGTTGCCGCTACTTTGAGTTTGGATTCAATCAAATTGGTCGTGAGTTTGGACTTGCCTGCTCCATTTGCGTAGTAAACAAATAGAATTTTGTCAGCCAGCGCCATTTGCTCGCCTTTCAATTCCATATTTTTCAATATATTCCAATTTTCTTCGGAGGGAATTTCATTCAGGAATACAAAATAATGCTGTTTGATATCGAGCGAATTATCTTTCAGAAATGGATTTGCTTCCAATGCTTTATGAATTTCATCAGGAATAAGAATTTGAATCTGAACATCAAATCCGAAGGTATTTTCGATTGCTTTGCGAATTGATTTTTCAAGTTTTGGAATAGCTGTTTCATTCGTTTCAAAAACCAGATTTCCACTTTGAATATAAGTTCTGACGTTTTGAAATCCGAGGTTTTCAAACATCTTTTTCAGTTCGGCCATTTTGATGATTTTATGACCGCTCACATTAATTCCGCGAAGCAAAGCAATGTACGTATTCATCTAAGGTTTTTTTTGTAATCTTCCAAAGAGTCGGCAAGTGCTTGGTCAAAATCGGGATTTTGAGTTTGAGCAAAAGAGAAAGCTGAAAAACAAAGACTTATCATTAAAAGATTTAGAAATTTCATCACAGATAATTTATCCCAAATTTAATTCATTTTATAATTCCTTAAATATTATTTAAGACTTAGTATATTTGTTTTTCCTAAGAGACAAAAGAATTATGGAATATTTAGAATTTGAGCAGCCGATAAAAGAATTGCAGGAACAATTGGAAAGTTGCAAGGTGGTGGGCGAAGAAAATGGTGTAGATGTAAAGCAGGCCTGTAAACAGATTGAAGTTGCGATTGAAGACTCCAAAAAGAAGATATATTCGAACTTAACGCCTTGGCAGAAAGTTCAACTTTCGCGGCATCCTTCCCGCCCCTATTCATTGGATTATATTTATCAGATTACCGATAATACTTTTTTGGAATTGCACGGCGACCGTAATTTTGGTGACGATAAGGCCATGGTCGGCGGAATGGGAAAAATCAATGGAATTCCGTTTATGATTGTTGGCCAGCAAAAAGGAAAAAACACCAAAGAAAGACAGTACAGACGTTTTGGAATGCCCAATCCGGAAGGATATAGAAAGGCATTGCGACTGATGAAACTGGCTGAGAAATTCAATATGCCGATCATTACTTTGATGGATACACCGGGTGCTTATCCCGGACTGGAAGCGGAAGAGCGCGGACAAGGTGAAGCCATCGCCCGAAATATTTACGAAATGATGAACCTGACGGTTCCGGTCATCAGCATTGTGATTGGTGAAGGCGCTTCGGGTGGTGCTCTGGGAATTGGCGTGGGAAACAAAGTTTTTATGATGGAAAACACCTGGTATTCAGTAATTTCTCCTGAAAACTGTTCGGCTATTTTGTGGCGTTCCTGGGATTTCAAAGAACAAGTGGCAAGTCAGATGAAAATGACGCCCAATGATATGCTTGAATTGAAGATCATCGATGGAATTATCAAAGAACCATTGGGTGGCGCGCATTATGATCCGGCTACAGCAGCGGAAAACCTGAAAAATCAGATTTTGAAATCTTATGATGAATTATCCAAACTTCCCGGTGCTGAATTGAAAAAACAGCGTCAGGACAAATTCATCGCAATGGGTGAGTTTTCGGGATAGAAGAAAATTTATTTAAATAACAAAGCCATCTCGGTTGAACCGAGATGGCTTTTTCTATTCTGATTATTTATATTCAGGCTTTAATTTATCATAGAATTTATTGTAAAACTTATCGATTTTCGGCTTTACAACGACTGTACAATACGGGTTTTGTCCGCCGTCGTTTTCATAATAATTTTGGTGATAATCTTCAGCTGTATAAAATTTCTCCAGCGGAACAACTTGGGTGGTAAAACTTCCGTCATAGATTTCCGAAGCTTCATATTCTTTAATGGAACGCTCTGCTTTTAGTTTTTGTTCTTCATTTTCGTATAAAATAATGGAACGATATTGCGTCCCGACATCATTTCCCTGACGATTTAGCTGTGTGGGATCGTGAACCGTCCAGAACACATCAAAAATTTCATCAAGCGAAATGATTTCCGGATCAAATGCCACCTGAATGACTTCGGCGTGACCAGTCGTTCCCGAACAAACTTCCTTGTACGTCGGATTTTCCGTATGTCCGCCGGCATAACCAGAAGTTACCGTTTCCACACCCAAAAGCTGGTCAAAAACCGCTTCCACACACCAAAAACAACCACCGCCAAAGGTGATTTTCTCTAAATTCCCGTTTGAACTCATTTCTGTATGATTTGATTTTTTTGACTTATCGGTTTGTCCCTTGCAGGAAAAAAGCACCGAGCTTAGAACGAAGATAAAGATAAGTCTCATTTTTTAATTAAATTGAATTTGTCTGGAGCTGAATTTCAGAAAGTTAAATCCTCCAAAATAAATGTCGAAAAATTGTATCAAAAATTATACCTATATAATTTACTCTTTGTTAAATATGACTATTTTTGTAAAACTAGAATTGATAAAATGAAAAATTATACAGTCAAAGAATTACTCGAGAAAGGCAAACAGGCAATTTTACAAGATATAACCATTCAAGGTTGGGTTCGTTCCTTCCGAAGCAATCGTTTCATTGCGCTGAATGATGGTTCAACAATCAAAAACATTCAGATTGTAGTAGATTTCGAGAAGTTCAATGAGGATATTCTGAAAAAAATAACCACGGCAGCTTCTCTGAAAGTTTCGGGCGAAGTGGTGGAAAGCCAGGGAGCCGGACAGGAAATCGAAATCATTGCCAAGACCATTGAAGTTTTGGGTGAAGCCAATCCCGACGAACTTCAGTCCACCATTCTGCAACCCAAACAACACAGTCTGGAAAAGCTGCGCGAACAGGCGCATTTGCGTTTTCGAACCAATACTTTTTCGGCCATTATGCGTGTTCGAAACAGTCTGATGTTTGGCATTCATAAATATTTTAATGAAAATGGGTTTGTGTATGTCAATACGCCGATTATTACCGGATCAGATGCCGAAGGAGCGGGCGAAATGTTCAGCGTGACCAATTTTGATTTGGAAAAAGAATTACCGAGAAATGAAGAAGGAAAAGTAGATTTCACTCAGGATTTCTTTGGGAAACATACCAATCTGACGGTTTCCGGGCAGTTGGAAGGAGAAGTGGCAGCAATGGGATTGGGGAAAATTTACACCTTTGGACCAACTTTTCGTGCGGAAAATTCCAATACCACCCGTCACCTTGCTGAATTCTGGATGATTGAGCCCGAAATGGCTTTTTACAATCTGGATATGAATATGGATTTGGCCGAAGATATGTTGAAATATGTCATTCAATATGCTTTGGACAATTGCGCCGATGATATGAAATTTCTGGCGGAACGTTTTGACAAAGAACAAACTCAGAAACCACAGAATGAACGTTCGGATTTGAGTTTAATGGAGCGTTTGAACTATGTTTTGGAAAATAAATTCATCCGTTTATCTTATACGGAAGCGATTGAAATTCTTCAAAAATCCAAACACAATCAAAAAGGGAAATTTAAATATCCGATTGAAGGTTGGGGAACCGATTTGCAGTCGGAACACGAAAGATATTTAGTAGAAAAACATTTCAAAACTCCGGTGATTTTGTTTGATTATCCGGCCAAAATCAAAGCTTTCTATATGCGTTTAAACGAAGACGGCGAAACCGTTCGTGCGATGGACATTCTTTTCCCGGGCATCGGCGAGATTGTCGGCGGTTCACAACGTGAAGAAAGACTGGATGTTTTGGATCAGAAAATTGAGCAATTCGGCATCGACAAAGAAGAACTTTGGTGGTACCGCGATACGCGAAGATTTGGAACTGTTCCGCACAGCGGATTTGGTTTGGGATTGGAAAGATTGGTGTTATTTGTAACGGGAATGGGAAATATCCGCGATGTGATACCTTTCCCCCGCACGCCCAAAAGTGCAGAATTTTAATTAAATTTAAGCTATGTTAAAACAGGAACTCAGTTTAAAATTACAACAGAAACTTTCTCCTCAGCAAATTCAGTTGATGAAACTGGTTCAGTTGCCTACCATCGCATTTGAACAAAGGATCAAGCAGGAAATGGAAGAAAATCCGGCGCTGGAAGAAGGAAATGAATTGAATGATGAATTCTCCGAAAATGAAGACTGGGAAAATGATGAATATAACGACGATAATACCATCGACACGAGCGATATCAACATTGATGAATACCTGAGTGACGATGAAATTCCCAATTATAAAACTTATACCAATAATTACAGCGACGACGATGAAGAGCGAGCCATCCCCTATGCACAGGGAATCAGCTTTCTGGATTATTTGGAAAATCAGCTTTCTATGTACCGACTCGACGAAGAGGAATTTCAGATTGCAAGTTTCATCATCGGAAATATGGATGACGATGGATACATTCGCCGGGATTTGCAGGCAATCGTAGATGATTTGGCGTTTACTCAGAATATTTACACTGATAAAAATGAAGTGGAAAATCTTTTGGTGAATTACATTCAAAAACTTGATCCGGTGGGAGTTGGTGCTCGTGATTTGCAAGAATGCTTAAAGGTTCAATTGGAGAATAAATCGCCTCAAACCGAATCTTCTGAACTGGCTTTGGACCTCATCACAAAATCTTTTGAATCCTTCACAAAGAAGCATTACAAACGTTTGATGCTAAAGCATGACGTGACCGAAGAACAGCTGAAAGAAGCGATTTCGGAAATCGAAAAATTAAATCCAAAACCCGGAAAATCATTTGCCGGAAACACCAAAGAAGTAGAACACATCACCCCGGATTTTACCATTCGGATTGTGGAAGGCGAACTCGAATTGACTTTAAACGGAAGAAATGTTCCTGAATTGAGAGTTTCCAATGCTTATGCGGAAATGCTCGACACCTATAAACATACCGAGAAAAAATCGACCGAACAAAAAGAAGCGGTTTTGTTTGTGAAACAGAAATTGGATGCGGCGAAATGGTTCATTGAAGCGGTTACCCAGCGCCGAAATACCTTGATGTACACCATGCAATCCATCATGGAATTTCAGGAAGAATATTTTCTAACGGGCGATGAAACCAAAATCAAACCGATGATTTTGAAAGATATCGCTGACCGAATCGGAATGGATATTTCGACGGTTTCCCGAGTGGCCAATAGCAAATATGTCAATACGCCTTATGGTACTTTTCTGATTAAAGATTTGTTTTCTGAAAGTCTGACCAATGAAGACGGTGAAGAAGTTTCGACGCGTGAAATCAAGCGAATTTTGCAAGATGTAATTGCGGAAGAAGACAAGAAAAAACCGCTCACTGACGAGAAGCTTACGGAAATTCTCAAAGAAAAAGGTTATCCGATAGCAAGACGAACTATCGCCAAATACCGCGAACAATTGAACATTCCGGTGGCGAGATTGAGAAAAGAGATATAAAAAACGGAACCCGAGAGTTCCGTTTTTTTTTGTTTTAAGCTGTAACTAATTTGCTTATAACAGCAACTTTCACCATTTCTGCGGTGTTTTTCACATCCAATTTGCACAAAAGATTTCTTCTGTGAGTTTCAGCTGTATGCAAACTTATAAACAATTCTTCTGAAATTTCCTTAGTGTTTTTACCATTGCAAATCAGACAAAGAATTTCCTTTTCTCTTTTTGTCAGCCCAAATAACTGGTCAACATAATTTGTATCCTCGTTTACATCTATTTGGTTTCCAATATAACCAGACTGAACAAAGTCACCATCCTTTTGACAGAATTGTTTAATTACTTGTTCTCTGAACACCGGAGAAAGACATTTCTTACCACTCAAGATATCGTTGAACATATCCAGGAAATCTTCAGAAGATATATCATTTGTTAAAACACCGTAAATACCAACGTTGAATAAAAATTTAATCTTTTTTTTGTCAAATTCGTTAATTAAAATAAGTGTTTTGAGGCAGGGATAAGTCTGAAGCAGATTGTAAAGCAACAGATTGGTTTGTTCATTTTTTAGATTCGCGTCATAAATAAGGATCTTGGGAATTTCAGGATTTTTTTGAAAATTTATTTCAAATAATTCTTTTGCGTCACTTACAGTATGGATTACTGCGTCGTTAATTTGACTTTTAATTAATCCTTCAAACCCTTTTAGCAAAATTTGATTATCTATTGCTAAGTAGACATTAGGAGATTTTTTCATAAGTAATTTTAGTATTTGAGAGAGATAAATTACTGGGGGAGGTTATTAATATTATTTGATCATACGCATATATATTATATAGTTATATTTTTCATTTGCTAATTTACTGTTTTTTAATTAATAAGACATCAGGAAAAACCCTGTTTTTTTTTTACTACCGGAAAATGAGTATTTTTTTTAAATACCAAAAAACAATGAAGTCTGATTAGATTCATGATCCTAATTTTGTCCTACAACTAAAATTTATTACATCATGAAAAATTTAATTTTATGTGCATCATTTGCACTCGGAACAGTAGCAATCGCTCAAAGCAACAATGACGTTACGCTACAAGTAGGAGTAGACAATTCAGCTATTGTTTACCAACAAGGATTGGACAATGAAAATTCAATTGTTCAATTAGGTTTGTCAAACCATGCAGAAACTACGCAAGTGGGTTGGGCTAACGAAAATGAAACTTTAAGTGTTGGAGCTTTTAATGAAGCTTATGTATCTCAAGAAGGATGGTTCAACAGTAATTCAACCACTCAACTTGGAATTGGTAACGAAGCTCATGTAGATCAATTGGGCGTTGGAAATGTAAACGAGCAAATGCAAATCGGAATTGGTAACTACGCAGAAACTTCTCAAGTGGGATTTGCCAATTACACAAACCAATACCAGGAAGGATCCTTCAACTCTGCGACTTCTGAGCAAGATGGATGGTTTAACGAAGTTGACCAAGATCAGATGGGAGCATTTAACACTGCTTATGCCGGACAAGACGGAAACGGGAACTCTATCATTCAATATCAAGATGGATTTGGTAACGACGCTTATGCCTTACAAATGGGTGATGGCAATTTTATCGGCCAAGGACAATGGGGTTCTGGTAATTCTGCAGTGGATATCCAATTTGGAGATGACAACTCTTCTTTGGTACTTCAATTCGGAGAAGATCATTCTCACCTAGGAGTTCAACTTGGAAGCAGCAACTCTATGGTAGTTGTTCAAACGAACTAAGAAACAAATCAGCCTTTCTCAAATCCCCCCCTCGAGAAAGAAACAAATTTTATAGGGCTGTCCTAAAGTTTACCGAAAATGGGGGAGGTAAATTTCTAGGGCAGTTCCTTTTTAACACTCCCGTCATGAAAGCAATTATCATATTAATAGGAATTCTGCTTTTTGGAATGTCAAAATCCCAAAACCTCTCAGAAGCTGATTTATTGAATTATATTTCTAATAATTCAGGAGGCGTATACGGTACGCAAGTTATTCAGATGGGCAATTTCAATACAGCCGAAATTGAAGCAAGTAAAATCTCTTTATCTCAATCCGGTGATTATCAACAGTTTTATTACACCGAAACCTCCATCCTTGCTTCAGACTTAAATGTAAATATTGAAGGTACCAACAACTATGTGGAAATATACGGTAACAATCAGATAATGGACAACATTACCATCAACATTAAAGGCGACAACCGCAATGTAATCATAAGAAACTACCCATGAAAACTCTTTTATATACCCTAATCATATTCCTCCTTCTGTTCGGCATCAATTATGGACAAGAAGGAAACGAGGTATTAATCGAAGCAGAGATAGGAATCGAACAAGATGAAAACACAATCACACTCCAACCTATCGTGAAAAATTTAAGTTCCCTTCATTTGGAATATAATTATTTATTACTTGTCAAAAAGACAAATAAATCCCAAAACATTTCTGTAAATAAACAAAGCGGAAAGTTTACAATCGAACCAGGAGAAATCAAAAAACTATCAGTTACAAGATTAAGTCAATCAGAAAGTCAAAATATCAAGGCTATTTTATATATACGCGATGAATTAGAAAATAAATTAATTACAAAAGACTCGATAGAAATAAAACCTCTTTCCACTACAATTATTGATGAAACATCACTCATGCTGGAAGGAATGGTGGTAGATGAATCAAAAACTAAATTCGGAAAAGACTTTTATGACAATTTTTTTTCTGTGTACAATCAATATCCCAAAAAATTTAATTTCATCATACTCATATCAGAACTTCCCTACAGAGGTCAAACAAGCATTATTCAAGTAAAAGCCGATCATGAAATTGTTTATGAATTCTACACCAATCCTAACGAAGAATACAGTAAACAACAAGTATCAATGGCGCTTCGACAACTTTTAAAATTTGCCGAAGAAAAAGATAACATAAAACAAGAGTTTAACTATTAAATCTCCCTCATCATGAAAAATTTAACTTTCATACTCGTTTTGACAACACTTTTTGTTGGTTCATACACTTCAGCTCAACAATTAAATTATGAACCTGTCAATCCCAATTTTGGTGGAAGCTACCTGAATTATTCTTGGTTATTATCTTCAGCCAATGCCCAAAACCCTTTTGATAATCAAGAAATGTCAAATGAATTCCAAAACTCTGCTCTCAGTAATTTTTCTGACTCCGTCAAAAGACAAATTTTGAATCAACTAACAAGAGGACTTTTTGGTGGTGGTGGTGATGGATCAGGAGGAGTTGGAACAGAGCCAGGAACCTATGAAGTCGGAGGCTTATTTATAACAATTGATGATACGAGAAATGGATCCATCATTAGTATCATTGATAGTCAAACCGGCGAATCCACAGAAATTATTCTCTAAACTATTATATTATGAAACCCCCCATTTACATTCTTTATTTCGCAATCTTAATTGCACTTCAAAGTTGTGGAGTTTTTATGATTCCACCGGGAGGTGTTGAAGACCGATCTTATATAGGCGAATCAACCCCAACCCAACGGGATTTCGAAAAACTTCCTCAGCCCAAAGAGCAAGTCGTTGTGGGTGTGTACAAATTCCGTGACCAAACGGGGCAATACAAAGCATCTGAAATGGGTGCCAATTGGAGTACAGCCGTGCCACAAGGACTAACAACCATTCTGATTAAATCGCTCGAAGACAGCAAATGGTTTGTTCCCATAGAAAGGGAAAACATTGGAAACCTTCTAAATGAGCGACAAATTATCCGTACAACTCGTCAAGAATACGCAGGAAACAACCAGACTAACAATCAGCTCCCTCCTCTTCTTTTCGCAGGAATATTATTAGAAGGAGGCGTTATTTCTTACGATACAAATATTCTTACAGGCGGCGCAGGCGCCAGATATTTCGGGATTGGCGGGTCCACGGAATACCGACAAGACAGAATCACTGTTTATCTACGTGCTGTTTCCACAAGCAACGGAAAAGTCTTAAAAACTGTATATACGTCCAAAACAATTCTTTCTCAATCCATCAACTCCAGTATGTTTCGCTATATAGATTTTGAAAGATTGATGGAAGCTGAAGTTGGTGTTACCAATAATGAACCGGTTCATATAGCAGTTACAGAGGCCATAAATAAGGCCGTTTACCTGATGGTTCTTGAAGGCATAAAAGACAAAGTTTGGGAAACTGCAGACGAAGAAGTTGAAATAGCCAATGAATTGTTGGTCAATTACAACAAAGAAATGGAAGAAAGCAACAAACGCGTTGTAGGAAAGGGAATTTGGGAAAAAGAGAGAAGATCAAAATTCTCATTTGGACTTTCTTATACTTTCAATACGCTAAAAGGCGACTACAAAACCCAAACCATGCGTCCCGGAGTTAAAGGTACTTTTAAATATGTTTTTTCTGATTATTTCAATGTAAATCTTTCAATTGGACTTCAAGAATTAGGCTCTAAACAATATTTCAGATCCACATTCAGCACATACGATTTGGATTTAGAGTACATAACCATGCCGTTCAATCAATTTAGTCCCTATTTATTTGGTGGATTTGGAATCATTACCGACACAAAAGGTTTAGACCGGGATGGCAAATTTAAAACTCAATTTGGCGGCGGTTTGGAATATTTGATTTCCCCTACTGTTGGCATTAGAGGATTTGGTTCATACCATATTGGATTTGATGACAATTGGGACGAGAAAATCTCAGGTAAAAGAGATGATCATTTCCTTCAAGTCGGTGTAGGTGTTCAAATTAATTTTGGCGAAAGAAAAAAATAATACAATCATGAAAAATATATTATTACTCAGCATATTTACAATTCTCCTGTTCGGATGCAGCGAGGATTTACTTGACGGAACCCAAAAAGGTACCTTGAAAGGTTCTGTACGTTTGGAATTAACAAATGAACCTTTGGCAAATGTGAAAATCACTACCACTCCATCCACCCAAACGGTTTTCAGTGATGAAGAAGGAAATTTTGAAATTTTGGAGAGCATTCCTATAGGTGATTATTCTGTAAAAGCAGAATTAAACGGATACGTGACAGAAGTGGACGCTATAAGCATTACAGAATCAGAACAAATTGTTACAATCGTTTTTGAAATGATCACAGACGAAACACTCAATCAACCACCCACCACACCTCAACTGATTTCTCCAACTAATCTCGCAACAGACGTCCCAAATGATCTCACGCTTGAATGGAGCAGTACAGACCCAGACAGCGACTCACTCATATATAGTGTTTTGGTAAGCAATAACACTACCAATGAACAATTGGAATTTCCAGATTTGGAAGTAGACACTTTAGCATTGGAAAATCTTAATTTCGGAACCACTTACACCTGGCAAGTGGTGGTTTCAGATGGAATCAACGATGAAGTTTTCAGTGAATCCAGTCAGTTCACAGTTCGTTCAAACCCGGAATACCGTTATCATTATGTTCAGAAAGAGAATGGTAATTTTATAATCAAATCTACCAATCTTGAAGAATCAATTTACATCACCACTTCTATCCATTCAAGCTGGCGACCTCATAAAAATAACATTGCCCAGAAAGTAGCATTTTTACAAACCATCGCCGGACAAACACATTTGGTTACAGCAGATTTAAATGGTGAAAACCCACATCAGGTAAGTCAGGCACCGGTTCACGGATTCCGTCCCGATGTTATGGATTTTGATTGGAATACCAACGGTAACAGATTTATTTTCCCGAGTTTTGACAAACTTTATCGTGTAAATTATGACGGAACCGGCCAGCAACAAATCTACCAAACTGCCGACGGACAATTTATAACCAAATGCGCCTGGAGCTATGACGGATCCAAAATTGCAATCGTTACCAATAATATCAACGGCTACCAAGCAAAAATCATCATCCTGGATGCAAACGGAAATCTTTTAGAAACCATTTTTGAAGGACAACAAGGCGCTGTAGGCGGACTGGATTGGAGCATTACCGGTGACAGATTATTATATACTTATGATGTTTCGGGTTATGAAGATTCAAATTACCGTCAATTGGACAGCCGAATTTTCATCTATAATTTCGCAGATCAAACCTCGACAGATTTCTCGGAATTGAGTGAAAAACCGCTTGGAACTATAGATATTGATCCTCAGTTTTCTCCCAACGATGCCGAAATTATATTTACAAATACAGCCAACGACTTGATTTCAGTAAAATCCGTTTATATAGTAGATCTTAATGACGAAGAATATTCACGCAATCTTGTGCTGTTTAACGCAGAAATGATCGATTATGAATAAATATCGGTCCTAATCTAAACCCTGAGCATCCCGAAAACATTTTCGGGATGTTTTGTTACAATCTAAATCCTATCTCGTTTTTAACTTCATTTATCACAAAAATACTGTGCGTACTTCCGATGCTCGGAATTGTAGTCAGTTTTTTGACCATAAACTCCCGATAAGAATCCATATCAGAAAATGTCATTTTCAGAATATAATCGTAGTCTCCACTCACATGATAACATTCGTGCACTTCGTTCAGTAATTTTATTTGTTTTTCAAATTCTGTGATGTTCTTTTGCGAATGCTTTTCCAACTTAATGTGAGAAAAAACCATCAGTTCTTTACCCAATGTTTTTCGGTCCAAAATCGCCGAATACCCTCTGATAATACCGGTTCTTTCAAGTTTTTTGATACGTTCAAAAATCGCCGTTGGCGAAAGACTTAGTTTTATCGAAAGTTGTTTATGGGTAAATTTGGAGTTTTCTTGTAAATGGTTCAGAATTTCCAAATCGGTCTTGTCTAGATTCATGTGAAATTTTATAAGTGAAATTCAATTAATAAATAAGAATATAGAAAAATAATTTAGTTAGAAATTAATTATTAGAATAAAAATCTAAATATATAACACTTCATTGATTTTTCAACTTAATATTTTCATTTTTGGTTTCATAATTAAAACAAAACATGATGACAAAACATAAACCTGCAGACAGCATACAAGATCTGCAATATTTCGGAGAATTCGGAGGCGTAAACCCTTCCATAACAGACTCTTCCACTTATACTTTTTTATCGGCCAAAACCATGTTCGATACTTTTGAAGGAAACGCAGAGGGTTGTTACCTTTATTCCCGTCACTCTACTCCAAGCAATCTTTATTTGGGTCAGGCGCTGGCAGCAATGGAAAACTCAGAAGCCGCAAATGTCACTGCATCAGGGATGGGCGCCATTACTTCTGTTTTATTGCAGCTTTGCCAGTCGGGAGATGAAATTCTTTCCAGCCGTACCATTTATGGTGGGACTTATGCATTTATGAAGAATTTCCTGCCTAAATTACAGATTCAAACCAAATTTGTGGATATCACAAATCTGGATTCAGTTGAAAGTTCAATTACTGAAAAAACAAAAGTTATTTACTGCGAAACTGTTAGTAACCCATTATTGGAAATTGCAGATATTCAAGCACTTGCGGAAATTTCAAAAAAATACAATCTGAAATTGGTGGTGGACAACACTTTCTCCCCTTTCATGATTTCGCCGATTAATCTCGGGGCAGATGTAGTCATTCACAGTCTGACCAAATTTATCAATGGAAGCAGTGATGCCGTAGGAGGCGTGATTTGCGGTACCCAGGAATTTATTGATGATTTACGAAACGTGAACGACGGCGCTTGTATGTTGTTAGGACCAACAATGGACAGCTTCCGTGCGGCAAGCATTCTGAAAAACCTGAGAACTTTACACATCCGTATGAAACAACACAGCCGAAACGCTCAATTTCTGGCCGAAAAATTCCAAAACGACGGGCTCAAAACGGTTTATCCGGGATTGGAATCACATTCAGGACATGAAACCATTAAGAAATTTTACAATCCTGAATATGGTTTCGGAGGAATGATGACTTTAGATGTTGGATCGCTTGACAAAGCAAACGAGCTGATGGAATTAATGCAAATGGAAAACCTGGGATATCTGGCCGTAAGTTTAGGTTTTTACAAAACCCTGTTTAGCGCACCCGGAACATCCACTTCCAGCGAAATCCCAATGGAAGAACAAAAAGAAATGGGGCTTTCTGACGGATTAATCAGATTATCAATCGGATTGGATGATGATATAGAACGCACCTACAATAAGATGAAAGAATGTATGGTGAGGTTAAATATTCTCTAATTAAAAACAAGAATCATTTTCCTATTGATAAAAACTCATTAGTTTTGCAAGATTAAATTTTCGGAGGAAAGATTTGACTGATTGCAACCTCGTAAAAAATTGCTAAAACAGGTACTGTCTTATCATTTTTTCTCCCACCAAAATAAAGAATTATGGCATATTTATTTACATCAGAATCCGTTTCTGAAGGACATCCCGACAAAATTTCTGACCAGATATCAGATGCATTGATTGATCATTTCCTTGCGTTTGACCCCAATTCCAAAGTTGCTTGTGAAACATTGGTGACCACAGGTCAAGTCGTTTTGGCAGGAGAAGTAAAATCAGAAACTTATCTGGATGTACAACAAATCGCAAGAAAAGTAATCAATGACATTGGTTACACAAAAGGAGAATATATGTTTAATGGCGATTCTTGCGGTGTGATTTCAGCTATCCACGAACAATCTCCCGATATCAATCAGGGAGTTGACCGCGTTAAAGATGATGCAGATTTCGAGACAAAAGCAAATGCACAAGGAGCCGGTGACCAAGGAATGATGTTTGGTTATGCAACCAATGAAACCGAGAATTATATGCCTTTGGCCCTGGATCTGGCACATACGATCTTGAAAGAACTTGCTGAAATCAGACGTGAAAATGACGCTATAAAATATTTGCGTCCCGATGCTAAATCCCAGGTTACAATTGAATACTCTGACGACCATAAACCGGTTCGAATTGATTCCATTGTCGTTTCCACACAACACGATGAGTTTGGAAGTGAAGAAGCTATGCTCGCTAAAATCAGAAAAGACATTACTGAAATTTTAATTCCGCGTGTAATTGCGAAACAAAAACCGGAAATTAAAACACTTTTCAACGACCAGATTAAATACCACATCAATCCAACAGGTAAATTCGTAATCGGAGGACCACATGGTGATACCGGACTTACGGGTAGAAAAATTATCGTGGATACTTATGGCGGAAAAGGCGCACATGGTGGTGGTGCATTTAGTGGAAAAGACCCTTCAAAAGTGGACAGAAGTGCAGCCTATGCTACACGTCACATCGCTAAAAACCTGGTAGCTGCAGGTGTTGCAGACGAAGTTTTGGTACAGGTTTCTTATGCAATTGGTGTTGCGGAACCATGCGGTTTATACATCAATACTTACGGAACATCTAAAGTTGATTTTACTGATGGTGAAATTGCAGAAAAAGTTCAGAAAATGTTTGACCTTCGCCCCTATGCAATTGAACAAAATCTGAAACTAAGAAATCCGATTTATCAGGTTACAGCTTCTTATGGTCACATGGGAAGAGAACCATTTGTGGCGAATAAAACTTTTGAAAACGGAAACAATAAAGTCACTTTGGAAAATCTGGAATTCTTCACTTGGGAGAAACTGGATTATGTAGACAAAATCAAAAACGAATTTGGGATATAAATTTCAATAACTGATGAAATAAAGAAGCCGATTGTTTAAAACATTCGGCTTTTTTACATTTAATTCACATCAGTTAGGTTAATATTTCGGAACTTTGCACTCCAAAATTTTTGACTTGAGAAAATTTCTTTCTTTTATATTTTTAATATTAATCGGGCTTAACCTCTCCGCCCAAATTATTTATACATCTGAAGAAGATTATTTTGCTTGTGATGAAGATGGCGATGGTTATATTTCCATTCCATTTGCTGATTTACAAAATTATGCATTGGAAGTACTTGATCAATTTAACGAATCTCCTGAAGTCTATGTAACCCGTGCCAATCTCGGAATTTCAAAGATTACTAATCTCAATGGCAATCCACAAGTTGTAGATGTTTGTGGAACGATGGGTGGAAACAGCGGTTTTTATGATATTGCCATAAATAATCAACAGGAAGTTTATATTGTGCGGGCACAAGGATGGTTACAAAAAGTTGATATTCAAAATTGTACAACTCAGACCATTGGTCAAATTCACAGTAATGGACAGACGGTTTTGGCTTTGTCATTTGATCATTTGAATAATCTGTATGAAGGTGGCTGGACCAGCAAAGTTTACAGAGCAAATGCCGGCGAATTTCAAAACTTCCAGCTCTGGCATGATTTCGGAGAAGGTCGTGCTGCAGGTGATTTTGTTCAAATCGGAAATTTTCTGTACGTAGCCTGGACTATGCCAAACGGAAGAGATTATCTCTATAAAGTAACTTTAGGAGTTAATAATCAGTATGTTTCTCATGAAGATTTAGGTCTGATAGACGGTGGAACGTACGGTTTAGCTGCAGAATACGGAAAACTATATGGAAATACAACCGAGTATTTATACGAAATTAATCTGGACACCATGGAAACCACAGTCATCATCCAACGTCCCGATATTTTTAATTATGCCGGCGAATGGTGGGGTGCAGCCGGTTTTCACGAGGCATTGAACCTTGAAATTTCTTTTCATAATGAACCCGGCGAAGCAGAGACCGGCACAGATCCCCTAACCGACCCTTATACAAATGAAACCCCATTTTCCGATATGGTTTACATTCGTGTTCATGAGTCAACGGCTAATAAAACCTACATTATTCCCATAAAAATTAATGTTGTGGCAGCACCTTCAGCTCAGGACACTGAATTACTGGAATGTAAAGACACCTTAAGTGGTTTGGCTACTTTTCAGCTCGATCAGGTAGAACCGGAGATCAATCCCGAAGATGATTTGGAATTTGCATATTTTGAAAGCATTGAAAATCTGGAAAATCATCAAAATCCACTTCCAACTACTATTTCAATTCAAAGCAGCCAGACTATTTACGTAAAAGTTTACAAATCAGGTGCTCAAAATTGTTACAATTATGCGGAGTTGAAACTCAATGTTCCTTCTGCAGATGATGTTAATTATGAAAATAATGTAGGATTCTGTCTGGGGACGACTGCTGTTTTATCGGTTCCAGATGAATTCGTTTCTTATCATTGGAGTGGTTTACAGGGTGATGATCTTAACCAGCCTTTAAATACAAATGAAATTACCATCAGCCAGCCGGGAAATTATATTTTGGAAGTTCTGGATGCAAATGGTTGTACCTATGAATTACCATTCGAAGCAGAGTTGGGAGGTTCTCCTGAAATCTTGAATGTGATTAACAATGGAAACTCCATTACAGTTCAGGTTTCTCCGGCAGGGAATTATGAATATTCGCTCGATGGTGTTTTCTGGCAGAATTCCCCTACTTTTCACAACATTCAGGTAGCAGATTATGACATTCACGTTAGGGATTTGGTAGGGTGTTACAGTGAACCTTATAAATTTACCTATTTCCTAGTTCCCAATTTTATTTCGCCTAATGGTGATGGCAAAAATGATGTTTGGGAAATCAGAGGAATTGAAAAATATCCAAACGCCAAATTCAGAATTTTTGACCGCTACGGAAAAATATTTGCAGAACGAAAAATAAATCCTCAGGGAATTGTATGGGATGGAAAATACTTGGGAAATCCTGTTCCTTCGGGTACTTACTGGTACATCATCGAACTTTCAGAAGACAAAAAATTGACTGGTTCCATTACAGTAAAAAATTAAATGGGTATATTTATTTCGAAATAAAAATAATTCAAATGAAAAAAATCTTGCTTAGCCTATCATTCGCCTCTCTTTTTCTTTTAGGCGGTTGCACCGAATTACAGCAAATCGCTTCACAAATTCCGGCTGACACAAGCACGGCTGGCATTGGAGGTGTTTCGAGCGTGAGAATTTCACAGGGACTTAAGCAGGCACTGGAATTCGGTGTTCAGGATGGCGTTCAGAAATTGGGACAAAAAGATGGATTTTTTGGTAACAGCCTGACCAAAATTCTTCTTCCACAAGAATTACAAAAAGTCGATAAAACCTTGCGTGACATCGGACTTGGAAGCCTTGCCGACGAAGGTCTTAAATTGCTGAATCGCGCTGCCGAAGATGCTGTTACAGAGGCCGCTCCTATTTTTACAAATGCAATTACTTCGATGAGTTTTAACGATGCCAAAGGAATTTTACTTGGCGGAGACAATGCCGCAACTTCGTATTTACAAAACCGTACTTCCAATCAATTATTCACAGCTTTTCAACCCAAAGTAGAAAATTCACTTGGGAAAGTAGGTGCCGATAAAATCTGGGAACAAATCATCACTCGGTACAATACTTTTACGGGACAAAGCATTACAACTGATTTGAATGCATACGTGACCCAACAAGCCATCAACGGAGTTTTCAAAATGGTTGCCGAAAAAGAACAAGGAATCCGAAACAACATTGGACTTAGAACAACTCCCCTTTTACAAGAAGTTTTCAGGTTGCAGGATTAGTTCTAGCACTAATATTAATTCTGTATTAACCTTTATTATGTAAATATCTAAATTGGTATTGAAAATTTTCTTAAATCATATATGATTCTTAACAGAACTTATTCATATTAGAATTTGAAAATCAACTTAATGTTTCAATTATTCCAATAAATCCGTAATCGGATTTCCGATGTTTCCGTTTGGCTGTGAAATGTGCAACAAGGCCGAAAGCGTCGGTGCAATATCAGTCATAAAAGTCGGTGCATTTGTGTTTCCTGATTTTATACCCCAACCCATAAAAACCAATGGAATATGACTGTCATAAGGATTCCAGGAACCATGCGTGGTTCCGGTCGTATATCCGTATCCGTCATACCATTGCGGTTCCAAAATTACCTGAATATCCCCACTTCTTTTATAATTGTAGCCGTTAATCGCCATTTGTTTAATTTTCTCAGGAATGCTTGCCTGACTCAATTTGTCCATATCAGCCACAAACGCAACTCCCTCTTGTTTTTTGAGGAATTTAATTATCGTTGATTTGATTTTTTCGGCATCTAACTTATTCGAATCAATTAATTTATGATCCAAATGAACCTGATAATTAGAAGTAGCATACACTAGTTTTTCCACACCAAACTCAGCTTTCAACACATCATCCATTGCTTTAGATATTTCTTTTTTGGCAAAAAATCCACCGTTTCCTTTTTCATCCACAATAAATTGCGGATTATGCGCTGCACCGTGATCTGAAGAAAGGAAAACCGTATAGTTTCCTTTTCCGATTTTCTGATCAAGGAATTTGAAAAATTCCCCCAAATCCTTATCAAGTCTCAAATAAGTATCTTCAATTTTCGCGGAATTAATCCCGAACTGATGACCCACATAATCAGTTGACGAAAGACTAACCGCAAGAAAATCAGGCACATTGGCCGGATTATTCCCCATATTTTCATTGACCAAAACTTCTTTGGCAAAATTCAGTGTGATTGTATTCCCAAACGGCGTTGCCTTAATGACATCGCGACCGTTTTTGACAGAAATTTCATGCATCTTAATCGGAAAAGTCACTTTTTCACCTTCCACATAAAATCCCTCGTATGGATTATCGTCCGGCGTATGCTGAAAATAGGATTCGAGCGGATAAAGCGTATTCCATCCATCTTTCAGGTATTTGGCCGTAAGGTCTTTTTGGTTAAAGTCCTTTACGTATTTCGGCAGATCTTTCATATAAAAACTACTGGAAATCCAGTTTCCGTCTACCATCCAATAAGCTGCATCGCCAAAATGTCCGGCAGGTAAAATCGCACCGCGATCTTTCAGTGAAATTCCAATTACTTTCGATTTAAAATCCGTTGCAAGTTTGAGTTCGTCAGTTATTGTAGAAGTCAACAAATTTTTGGGCGACATTTTTCCGTCCTTGTCGTTGGGATCCAGCCCTACTCCATTCACACTGTCATCCTGCGTACAATACATACGCGTCTGATTTGCTCTGATGTAAAAATCATTTCCCGCAATTCCGTGGATGGCCGGAACGCTTCCCGTATAAACCGTGCTGTGACCGATGGCCGTAAAAGTCGGAACATAAGGAATCAAAGTGTTTTCGGCAGAAAAACCTTCGTTGAGCATACGTTTAAATCCGTCATTTCCGTATCGGTCATAAAATTTGTACAAATAATCCCAGCGCATCTGGTCAACGACGATTCCCACTACCAACTTCGGGCGTTCATTGTTGTTTTTTAATTGAGCAAAAGAAAAGCTGAACGAAAGAATCAGCAATATCAGTGTGAATTTGGAAATAAATGATTTCATTCGGATTAATTTTTCAAAATTGATTCAAAGCTATGGCTTTCGGTAAAGTTTTCAAACCGATTGCATTTAAAGTTTGGGTTAAGAATGGCTTATTCGATTTCAAGAATTTCCTTTGCCAGACGAATCATCGTCGGGTCGCCGGTGTGCTTTCCTTTTTCATCCGATAGTTTGACCACATTCGTCCAAGGGATATCGGGTTCGGCAATTGAGATAAGTTTCAGGACTATGTTCATAGGTTTCAAACCTACATCATTTGTCAGATTGGTTCCGATTCCAAATGAAACCCCGATTTTTCCAGCAGTTGCTTCCGAGATCGTTTTGACTTTTTCCAGGTTCAGTCCGTCAGAAAAAATAATGGTTTTATGCAAAGGATCAATTCCCATTTTTTCATAATGTTCAATCGTTTTCTGAGCAAATTCTACCGGATCACCGCTGTCATGTCGAACTCCGTCAAAAAGTTTTGCCAGTTTTTTATTGAATTGGGTAAAGAAAACTTCCGTTGTATAAGTATCGGTAAGCGCAATCCCCAAATCGCCGTGGTAAACATTTACCCAACGATCGAGCCCGATTCCGTTTGCTATTTTAAATCCGAACCTTGCACCGTGGTACATAAACCATTCGTGCGCATGGGTTCCGATGGGTTTCACACCTGTCGTCATCGCAAAATGAACATTGCTCGTTCCCACATAACTGCTTCCGCCAAACTTCTTCAAAGCATCCACCACCAATTCATGAACTGGGTAGGAATGTCTTCTTCTTGTCCCGAATTCAGCCACTTTCACACCCAAATCCTGATAGGATTCCGCTTTATTCTTTACCGTTTCAATTACTTTTTCATCTGCATCCCGTTTCTGATCCGTCATTTCATAATACAATTCACTAATCAATGACAAAATAGGAACCTCCCACAAAATAGTCCGGTACCAATAGCCTTGAATCTTAACCGAAACATCACTTCCATTCTGGATAATTTCCACTTCCGAAGGATCATACCGATAGCCCTGTAAAAAATCCAGATAAGCAGAATTTAAATAAGGACAAGTCACGCGCAAAAAGTCTTTTTCTTCCTTTGTCAAAGCCAGTTCAGACATTTGTTCAATCCGCTGTTTCAGCGCCTTGTCAAATCCCGGTGGAAATTTATGTTCACCACGGTTGATGAATTCATATTTGGCTTGTGTTTCCGGATAAAGTTTCACGGCCGCATACTGCATCGTGAATTTATAAAAATCATTGTCTAAAATGGATTTAAAACTCATGTCTTTTCGTTTGTTGAAATTCGAAATTCCTCTTTTCGCTTTATGAATCAAATATAGAATAATCAACTGAATTTATTGAGTTTCGCTCTGACTTCCTAAAAACAAAAACCCGGAAGCTCTCGCCCCCGGGTCAAAATCAATCAATTATGAAAAAATTATCACTTACTTGTCGATAGAACTCAACACTCGCTGCATAAATTGATTCGCAGCATCACGTTCGCTCATTCCGCCATCGATCATGGATTTCATTTCCATGGCTCCGCAGATATTGGAAATAATTTCTCCGATTGCTTCTCTCTCATCGTCCTTTACGGCAGGGGAATCGGCGTAGATTTCCAAAACTTCCAAAGCATTTTCCATGGCTTCAGCAGAAGCTGTCTTTGCTAAATTTTTATAAACCGGCAATTTCATCTGTAATCGCTTTTAAATGTTCTTCTTTTGATGTAACTACTTGGTTCACAAACTTTCCGTCTTTGTAAATAGCAAAAGTTGGTAAGTTGGTAACCTCCGCCATTTTACGGCTTTCCGGGAATTTTTCAGCATCTACATAGATGAACTGGATTTCCGGATTTGACTCCGCCAAACGTTTTACTTTTGGCTTCAGCAGGCGACAATTTCCGCACCATGCTGCCCCGAACTGAACCAAAGTCTTTGGATTTTCGTTCAGAATTTCGGGTAATTTATCTTCATTAATTTCTACAAACATCTTAATTCAAATTTACGTTGGTTGACAAATATTCGGCTACGCCATCTTTTGTAGCATTCATCGCTGCTTTTCCTTCTTCCCAGTTTGCCGGACATACCTCACCGAATTTTTCAACGTGAAGTATCGCATCTAACAAGCGAATATATTCGTCGATGTTTCTTCCCAAAGGCAAATCGTTAATGGTTTCGTGGCGAACCACACCGTTTTTGTCAATGATAAAAGTTCCTCTGTACGCAACCGGAAGTCCTTCGAAAACAATTCTTTCGGTTTCATAATCCGTTACATATTCGCCTGCTAAAACACCATAATCCATAGAAATGGTCTTCGCTAAATCGGCAACTACCGGGTACTTAACTCCTTGAATTCCACCATTGTCTTTATCAGTGCTCAACCATGCAAGGTGCGTTTCTTCTGAATCCGTAGAAACGGCAACAACTACTGCATCTCTCTTTTCAAATTCAGCTAATTTTTCCTGAAATGCGTGCAATTCAGTTGGACAAACAAATGTGAAATCTTTTGGATAAAAGAATAAAACGATATTTTTTTCGCCGATTGGCAATGTGAAGTCTGATACTATTTCTTCTCCGTCCAAAACCGCCGGAGCTACAAATTGTGGGGCTTTTTTTCCTACTAATGACATAATCTTTACAATTTTAAATTTTACACTGCAAAAATACCCTGAGATTAAGTCATTCGGAATGATTAATCATAGCTAAACCCTATGATGGAATTTATTGTTTTTATCAAATATTTTTCTGACTGATTGTCAAAGGATTAGAAAATCATAAAAATCGCATTATGACATCAATCATAGATGAGAAGCGGATTTGAAGCTTTTAAGTGTTTGAATTAATCAAAAATTTCAAATTCCTTTCCGTCAAAAGAAGCAAAAACCATCATTGGATGAGAATCCTGATGGAAAACATTACCTGATTTATCAATCGCAATTGCACCTGCAAATCCATCAAACGGCTTCAATTCATCAAAAGTTTTTTCAAATGCTTTGTCAATCGAAAAACCATCCGTCAGACGTGTGACGATTTTTGCTGCAACCGCTCCACTGACAATATCTTCACCAACTCCAGTACAACTTACTGCACAATCTTGGTTTGCATAGTTTCCGGCAACGGTTGCCGAATCAGAAATCCTACCCGGAATTTCAAATCCTTTTCCGCCGGTTGATGTTGCAACTGCAAGCTTTCCCTCTGCATCCAAAGCCACACATCCTACGGTTCCAGTTCCTGTGGACTCTTTTTTGGCTAAATATTCCTCACGTCTTTGAGGGATTTCAGTTGAAAATTCTTCAAATCCATTTTGTCGGGCAAAATTCGTCGCTCCTTCTCCACCCAAAACTTTGTCTTCAAAATCCAACAATTTTTCGGCTACCTGAATCGGATTTTTTACGTCTTCAATATTGATAACGCCGCTCATTTTTTGAGTTGTTCCATCCATCAATGAGGCACTCATTCTGATTTTTCCATCGCTTTGGATCTGCGAACCAATTCCGGCATTGAAAAGCTCATCGTCTTCCAAGAGCGAAACCGTATAAACTACCGTTTCGAGCGCAGAATGGTTTTGAAGGAACTTAAATCCCTTTCGGGCGATTTCCATCAACGCATTTTGTTTGGCAATTTTGGTTTCCGAATTGGTATGGGATTCCGAAAAAAATCCGCCGTGAATGATAATCTTCATTTTAAACTGTTTCTTTTATGGTCTCACCCCCGATTACAAGTTCACCCGAAGTCAAATCATAGGTATCATTCTGACTCATCACGTGTACCACGAGATTGCTGATGGAAATGGGTTCTCCCAAAGAAACATCGGTCAGATTTGTATTTTTAATTTGTTGTCCATCGACCAAAATCACAAGTCCCGAACCGATGGCTTCCATTTTGGTTCCTTCCTTGATCAAAAGTCCCGTATCTTCCCCCAAACCGATTCCCAAAACCATTGGATTGCTTACAACCGCTTGAAAGAGTCGCCCGATCCGGCCGCGTTTTACGAAATGCGTATCTACAATTACGTCGTCCACAAATCCAAGTCCACTGGTGATTTTAATTTCGCCTTTGAGCAAAGCCTCTTTACTTGCGCCCTGATAAATCATACTTTGAGAAGCAGCAGCTGCACCGGCAGATGTTCCGGCGTAAATAAATTCCTCATTTCTGTATTTTTCAAGAAGAATTTTATGAAATCTTGTTCCGCCGAGAATGGACGTAAGCCGCAATTGGTCACCGCCCGTAAACATTACAACATCGGCTTCTTCAATTCTCTTTAAAATACTTGCTTCAACCGCTTCTTCACGTTTCTGAATGTGCATCACATCCACGTTTGTAGCACCGAGGTAATTGAAAGCTTTTATATATTCTGCACCTACTTCCAATGGAATTGTAGATGCTGTGGTAATCACTTCTATTCGAGATTCTTTGCCATTTTTGGATTCATTGATCATCCTTTTCAAAATTCCTTTTTCAAAGAAATTGAGATTATTGGCTACGTTTTCATCAAAGCTAACTTCTGTAAAACTGCCTTTATCGACAGCTCCGCCTATGATGATTAGTTTTCCTTTAATATTCATTTGGCAAATCTAAATATATTTTTAAATAATAATTTACATTATATTAAAACGAAATAATAACAATTTTTCAAGATTTTAAAAGGAAAAGTGAAATAATTCAAAAAAAGAATTAATTTTAGCTGAACACATTAACAGGACAACTTAAATAATTTATTTTATGAAGATTTTGAAAATTCAGGCCTTGCGAGGACCCAATATCTGGAGCGTTCGTAGAAAAAAACTGATTCAAATGCGGCTGGATCTTGAAGAAATGGAAGAAAGGCCCACAAACAAAATAGACGGTTTTCGGGAACGACTCGAAGCCCTTATTCCAAGTCTGATTGAACATCGTTGCTCTGAAGGAGTTCGGGGTGGATTTTTTATGCGCGTGGACGAAGGAACCTGGATGGGACACGTCATTGAACATATTGCACTTGAAATTCAGACACTCGCCGGAATGGATACCGGTTTTGGGCGCACGCGCGTCACCAAGGAGCCGGGCGTTTACAATGTTGTTTTCAGTTATTTAGAAGAAAACGTCGGATTATTTGCGGCTGAATCTTCTGTAAGAATTGCACAAGCACTGATTGACGGAGTGGATTATGATTTAGAAGCCGATATACAGCGAATGAAAGAAATCCGCGAGCGGGTTCGTTTGGGACCGAGTACCGGAAGCATCGTCGAAGAGGCCGTGGCAAGAGATATTCCATGGATTCGTTTAGGTACTAATTCTTTGGTTCAATTGGGATACGGCGTAAATCAAATGCGTTTTCAGGCAACTATCACTTGTAATACCAGCAATATCGCAGTAGATATAGCATGTGACAAGGAAGACACAAAGCGGATGCTTGAAAACTCATCTGTTCCGGTGGCAAGAGGTTCGATTTGCGTGGATGAAGAAGATTTAATGGATACCATAGACAAAATCGGATTCCCGATTGTAATCAAACCTCTGGGTGGAAATCATGGAAAAGGAGCATCTATTAATGTAAAAACAACCGAAGAAGCCAAAGCCGGACTGGAACATGCACAGAAATATGGCCGACGGGTAATTGTAGAAAAATTCATTACCGGTCATGATTTCCGGATTTTAGTTATCAATCACAAAATGGTTGCGGCAGCGCAACGTGTTCCGGCGCATGTAGTCGGCGATGGTGAACATACCATCAGGGAATTAATTGAGATTGAAAATCAAGATCCAAGACGCGGATACGGTCATGAAAACGTATTGACCGAAATTGATATTGACCGCGACTCCTTAGATTTATTGGATAAATTAGGTTATACAGAAGATTCAGTTCCAAATAAAGGCGAAATCGTTTATCTGAAATCAACTGCTAATTTGAGTACCGGAGGAACTTCTGTAGATGTAACCGATATGGTGCATCCTGAAAATATATTTTTAGCAGAGCGAATTTCACGCATCATCGGACTTGATATTTGTGGAATCGACATTATGGCTGAAAATCTCACACAGCCTCTGCAGGAAAACGGTGGCGTTATTCTCGAAGTAAATGCCGCACCGGGGTTCCGTATGCACTTGGCGCCCTCAGAAGGCTTGCCGAGAAACGTTGCCGCGCCGGTAATCGATATGCTTTATCCGCCGGGAAAACCAAGTCGTATTCCAATTATTGCCGTGACGGGAACGAACGGAAAAACCACCACTACCCGACTCATTGCACACATGGTCAAAAACAAAGGTTATCGGGTAGGGTTTACCACTTCGGACGGAATTTATATTCAAAATCATTTATTGGAAAAAGGCGATACAACCGGACCTTACAGTGCAGAATATATTTTAAAAGATCCAACAGTAGAATTTGCCGTTCTGGAAACCGCTCGCGGTGGAATTCTCCGTGCAGGACTTGGTTTCAGCCGATGTGACATCGCAGTGGTTACCAATATCCAAGAAGATCATTTGGGACTGAGCGATATTCATACATTGGAAGACCTTGCAAGGGTGAAAAGTGTGGTAGTAAGAAGTGTTAAAAACGACGGCTGGGCAATTCTGAATGCCGATGACGAATATTGCCGAAAAATCGCCAAAGAACTGGACTGTAATATTGCTTATTTCAGTCTGGATGAAAATCAGCCACATATAAAATCACTTTCCAAAGCCGGAAATATTGTGGCAGTTTATGAAAACGGATATGTTACCATCAAAAAAGGCGATTGGAAAATCAGAATTGAGAAAGTTACACAAATCCCGCTTACAGTAGGCGGGAAAGCCAAATTCATGATTGCCAACGCTCTGGCAGCTACTTTGGCTGGATATTTATCGGGATTCCACTCAGAGGATTTGAGTTTGTCTTTGCAAACTTTCATACCGAGTGCTGCTCAAACGCCGGGGCGTCTCAATATTTTCAATTTCAAAAACTTCCAGGTGATGATCGACTTTGCACACAATCCGCAGGGTTATCTTGCCATCGAAGATTTTCTTAGCAATATAGATTCACCGCATAAAATCGGAATTATAGCCGGTGTAGGTGACCGACGTGATGAAGACATCAAAGAATGTGGGAAAATTGCCGGACGTATGTTTGATCACATAATCATTCGTCAGGAAAAACATCTTCGCGGACGTACAGAAGACGAAATCATCGGTTTGATTCTCGAAGGAATCCAGGAGTCCAATAAAGACATTACCTATGAAATCATTCCAAAGGAAATAGAAGCCATCAAACACGCCATCAACAATGCCAAAGAAGGAACATTCATTACAGCTTTGAGCGATGTGGTAACCAATGCGATTGAGATTGTTCAGACTTATTTAGACAAAGAAAATGAAAGTATAATTGCAAATTAATATCAACCCACAAGTCTTTGATTTGTGGGTTTTTAAACTAACTAACTTAAATAAAAATTTTAACCTAATGAAACTTCTTTTTACCGTTTTATTCTCAATTATTTTGGGTATAAATACTTTTGCACAAGATCTGATTTCTGTGACTTATGAAGGTTATGTAAAGTCAGAACCTTATCGGGAACGCTATAAAAATAATCCTCAGAAATTAGCAGAAATGGAAAGAGAATTTGAGGCTGCTTCAAAAATCCCTTCCATTCATATTTTGACAATGAATAAAGAAGAGGCTTCTTTCGTACTCGAAGAAAGGATTATGAATGAACAACCATCGGAAGGCCTTAGTGTAAAGGTAAGATTTACAGCTTCCAATGATATATACGTTAATCTGAAAGAGGAATATGTTTTAGGCGAACATCAATTGGGAAATAAAACTTACACCATCAAAGAACCGCTCAAACCAATAGACTGGAAAATCACAAGTGAAAAGAAGGTAATTTTAGGTATGGAGGTCAGAAAGGCAACAGCAGTTTATGACAGTATTACAAAAGCTGAAGCTTGGTATGCGCCAAAAATTTCATACAAAACCGGACCAAGTGATTATTGGGGTTTACCGGGATTGATTCTGGAATTGAACTCAAATACAAAGTACGAGAACGGTGTAAACGTGGAGGTTCGTTATATCGCAACCCAAATTGACACTAATCCCAAATCTGCCAAAATCAAAAAAATTGAAAAACATCAGCTAATCACACAGGAAGAATATGATAGAATGCTTGATGAAATGCAGAAAGCATATCAGGAAATGCACAGCGAAGGCATTGGTAAAGATTAATTCACTAAATCTTCCTATTTTTAGTTTTCAAATTAATCAAAATCCTAAAATCAATTCAATGAAAAAAATCTTTTTAATTCTATTCACAGCCGGAATTTTCCTAAATGCTCAGGACAAACTTATCGTTGAATACGAATCATTTACCAAAATGGATATGGAAAATCTTTTGAACGGATCGGAAATCAGCGTTTCGGATAGAGAAATACAAGATGCCTTGAAGAAAGCAATGGAAACGCCATCCTATTATCAGCTTATTATGACGCCCGATGAATCCTTATATGAATACCAGGAAAGAATCAACAACCAGCAAAAAGAAGAGGGATCAAGGGTTTCCATAAGTTTTGGCCAACGAGGCAAACTTTACAAAAATTTAAAAGAAAACTTAGTTTTGCGAGAAGCCAATTCTTGGAATGTGGATTATCTCATTCAGGATTCTGTAAAAACGTATGACTGGAAAATCACCCGTGAATCACAAGATATTTTGGGATACGAGACACGTAAAGCAACTGCAGAAATAGATAGTATTACGAATTTAGTAGCTTGGTATGCACCTCGATTAAGTTTCAAAAGCGGACCTGATGTCTATGGTGGATTACCGGGTTTAATCTTAAAATTAGAAAAAATCTCCAAAACCAAAACTGGCGGAGAACAAACCCAAACCACTACCGCTATTTCCATCCAAACCGGAAATGAGAAAACAAAAATAACCCGTCCCAAAAAAGGAAAACTTGTAAATCAGAAAGAATTCAAAGAAGAAAGCGAAAAACAAATGCAAAGAATGAAAGAAATGTATGACGGTGGAATTGATAAAGATTAGAAATTAAAATACTTTCTGATGACAGTTTTGTAACATTTCAGCTTCTTTTCTTACTAATCAATCAAATCTTAATGAATGAAAAAGTTTCTGCTTTTTACTTTAGCCATTTTTATATTTCAACTTTCATCTGCGCAGGAAACCTGTAAACTTCGTGGCGAAATCCGCGACAGCATCGGCCTGCCGGTTTTTGATGCTTCGGTTTCGGCTTTCAATTCCAAAAATGAAGGTGTTGCTTTTACATTTACTGATACCGAAGGTGGGTTTGTGCTGGAACTTCCTTGCGGAGAAACCTATGATGTAGAAGCAGAACACATTGATTTTGAATCCTATGCGCAAAACATAAATATGGATCGTTCCAAGTCGGTAAATTTCCGAATGAAAAGAGCCGCTATTTCTTTGCAGGAAGCCGTAATACGTGCCAAACAACCTATTACCGTCAAAGGCGACACTATCGAATACGATGCGGATTCTTTCCGAACGGCTGCCGATGAAAACTTGGAAGATTTGCTCAAAAAACTACCGGGACTTCAGGTGGAGAACGGAAAAGTTTATTACGAAGGAAAAGAAATCACAACCATCAAAGTCGGAAACCGTGAAGTGCTTGGCGGAAACACCAAATTACTTACCAAAAACCTTCCGGCAGATGCCATCGACAAAATACAGCTGAACAAAAAATTCAAAGCCAATCCTTTTGCAAATTCTTTGTCAGACGATGAAGAAGCGATGCTCAACATCGAACTGAAAGAAGATAAAAAAAGTTTGATTTTTGGGAATGCCACTCTGGGCGGTGATGCGCATGAACATTCAGATGTCCAAACCAAAATGTTTT
Organism: Moheibacter sp.; assembly: GCF_049672845.1. Taxonomy (NCBI): domain Bacteria; kingdom Pseudomonadati; phylum Bacteroidota; class Flavobacteriia; order Flavobacteriales; family Weeksellaceae; genus Moheibacter; species Moheibacter sp. The sequence goes on along the minus strand of NZ_JBATWT010000011.1, from coordinate 255,801 downwards.
ACTTCAGTCCCAAAACCGACGGAACTTTTATCGCTGATTACAATACGTTTGGCAAGGAGGTTTTCACTTATGAAGATTATTTCGCATTTCTGGGTGGAATGTCTGAACTTATGGAAGAAGGAAGTAGCTTCTCGCTGAGACAAGAACAAAACAGAATTTCTCTTGGTACTGCACAAGATGCAGCCGATATGAATGCTTTTCTGAGCGCTCTGCATTTTGGTTATGAACCCAGCAAAAAACTTTACACAAATGGTTTTGTGCTTTTCAATAATCACAATCTGAATTTCAGATCTACGCAAGAAAGAATTGGTGCCGGAATGAATTATCGGGACGAACAAATGAATGATCAGCATCTTCTTTCTACATTGGGAAGGCTGCGTCTGGATTACACGCCCGACAGTAAATCTCAGATTAAATACCGTGTGAATTTTAATTATCTGGAAAATGAAGACGAACAATTTGCCGATACACATCTGAATGAAATTTCCACCGGTTCCAGAAATAACCTGAATGAAAAAACAAGTTTCAGTTTGCGCCAAAACCTTTCTTACATCAGAAAAGTCGGGCGCGATCACAATGTCGGGGTTTATGTCCGCCATCAGATCTCCAACGACCAACCTGATTTGTACATCAATTCCGATATGATTCCTTTGATCATTGACAGTGTAAATTTCTTCAATTTGCGTCAAAACAAAGAAATGAATACCCAAAATCTTCAGGTTTACGGAATTTATAACCATTTGTTAACCAACACCAGCAATCTGCGTTTGAAAGCGGGATCCAACTTCAGCTGGCAGAAACTTGAAAGCAATATTTATGAAAATAATTCGTTGGTAAACCGTGAATTCTTTCAATCCGATTCCGATTTTAATTTTACCGAATTATATGCCGATTTAACTTACACCAAAAAATTTGGTCCGCTGAAAATTGATGTCGGCGCCGGCGTTCATAATTTCAGAGAAAAAACAAATCTAATCGTTGGTCAGCAGGAATTAAATTTTACCAAAATTTTACCACATCTAAATGCCGAATTAAACTTGAGAAATACCCATAATTTCAATCTGAGTTATCTGCAGGAATATAAACTTCCTAATCTGACAGATTTATCAAACGGATATGATGTTCAGAATTATTTCTCGGTTTTCAAAGGATTTCTCGGACTTAGAGAATCGCTGTATCATACTGCCACATTGCGATACGGATATTTCAATTCGTTCAATTTCCTGAATTTTTATATCGGCGCAACTTACAACCGAAGCATTGACAATATTCAGAATACATCGAACTTAGGTGCATTTCCACAAATCAACTCGCTGATAAATAATCCCGAAGATGATCAAACGCTGAGTGTTTATTTTGGCGGGAGTAAAAGATTTTCAAGAATTTACTCCTTGTTTGCAAACGGAAACATCAGTTATTCCGATTATTTTACCCGAATTAATTTATTGGATCAAAACAATGATCTGATTTCAAATTTGGTCAATAATTCTACGCTAATTCAAAACTATACTTTGACCAATAAATTTAAAATCAAGAAAAAAGTTGAACTTGATTTGGGATTGAATTATATGCACAGCGATTTTAAATCATTGACAGAAAACGACTTCACTACTTGGCGTCCGTTTGGAAGATTTGCTTGGTCGATTTCAGATAAATTCCTTTTCCAATCAGATTATTCGTACAGAATTCAATATCAGAACGATGATTTGATCAACGAAAATCAATCCTTAAATGCTTCTTTGAGGTTTCATCTCGCCAAAAGCACGTATCTGACTTTGATTGGCGGAAATTTATTGGGCAATGAAACCATCGTCACTTCCAGTTTTGATGCGGTAAACAACCAAACAATCATCAATACAAAAGAAGTCCTGGGAAGATATTTTCTGGTACAGTTAAGATATAAATTCTAATCTCTCAGAATTTTTTCCATCTTTTTTCCTTTGGCAAGTTCGTCAATGAGTTTGTCCAGGTATCGTATTTTTTGCATTGGCTGCTCCTCAATATCCTCTACCCGATAGCCACAGATGACTCCTGTAATTTTCGAAGCATTCGGGTTAAGTTGTGGCGCTTCGGCAAAGAAAGTTTCTAAATTTGTTTTTTCGTCGAGTATTCTCTGTAAATCTTTTTCGTCATATCCGGTCAGCCAGAAAATGATTTCATCAACTTCTGCTTTGGTTTTTCCCTTCTTTTCTGCTTTTGTTATATAATGTGGATAGACGCTCGCAAAAGACATTTTATAAACACGTGAATAATCTTTCATTTTATCTTCAGTTATTCGATAATTCAACAATAATTTTAATATTCACTCGCCTGATCCAATTGCAGCAATGCCGCTGAGCTCAATTCCAGCAATGGTGCTTGTTTGATGGATTCCAACTGATTCAGACTGGTAGCGCTCACAATCGGTGTAGTGATGGAAGGTCGGTGCAACAACCACGCAAGCGCAACAACGGCCGATGTGGTTTTGTATTCGTGGGAAATTTCATCCAGCGCATTCAGAATTTTCAGACCTCGTTCGTCCAAATATTTCTGTACATCTTTCCCACGCTGACTTTGCACTAAATCATCATCTTTTCTGTATTTCCCGGTCAGGAATCCACTTGCAAGCGAATAATAATTCATCACACCAAGTCCGTTTTTTAAGACAATCGGTTCATATAGAGTTTCATAATTTTTCCGTTCGTACAAATTGTATTCAGGCTGTAAAGTCTGGTATTTCGGAAGATTGTACTTTTCAGCAGCTTCCAGTGATTGCAAAAGTCTTCCCGGAGTAATGTTGGAAGCGCCAATCCAACGAATTTTCCCTTCTTTGATCAGATCTTCATAAGCCGATAATGTTTCCTCAACCGGCGTAATTCCATCGTCATAATGGGTTTGGTACAAATCAATGTAATCTGTCTGCAGCCGCATCAGCGAATTGTCAACTTCCTGCTTGATATGTTTCTTTGTGGTATTGGGCTTATCGGCCGACTTCCCTCTTCCGCCTACTTTTGTTGCTATGACAACTTTGTCACGGATTCGCCTTTGTTTCAGCCAGTTTCCGATGATTCGCTCCGATTCACCGCCATCATTACCTTTTACCCAATACGAATAATTATTGGCCGTGTCAATCAGGTTAAATCCTGCGTCCACAAAGGCATCGATGATTTCAAATGATTTTTCCTGGTCAATCGTCCAACCAAAAACATTTCCGCCAAAAGCAATCGGCGAAACCTCCATATCTGTATTTCCTAATTTTCTCTTCTGCATTTTCGGATTTTTCATGGATAAATTTACAAAAAGAACCGAAGGAATTTAAACTCTCGCAAAGCTTTATCAAAACTTTTTGAATTAAAAAATCCTTCCCAGGGTTAAGAGGAAGGATTTAGGCTTGAAAAATATAGAGTAATTGAGATTGGTTCAATTTTACAAGACAAACTTATTGAATCACTTAATTCAAATCAACAGGAAAAACCCTGTATTTTTAAAAGAAAAACCCCTTTAAATATCAGATTCTTTTTCCCAGCTCTATAACTTCAGGGTTTTCAATTTTACCTGAATTTATTTCAAACCTCAACATTGTTCTTACCTGATGAAATCCATAAATCCCGCAAGCACCGGGATTCATGTGAAGTAAATTCAGTTTTTTGTCGGGCATTACTTTTAAAATATGCGAATGCCCACAGATGAAAAGTTTAGGCGGATTCTTGTAAATTTCTTCCCGAATCGCCGGACTGTATTTCCCCGGATATCCGCCTATATGCGTCATCCAAACGTCCAGACTTTCAATCTCAAAACGATGATGAAGCGGAAATTCTTTGCGTATTTCTGCATTATCGATGTTTCCATAAACAGCTCGTAACCTGCTGACTTTTGAGATTTCGTCTGTAACTTTCAAATCACCAATATCGCCTGCGTGCCAGACTTCATCAGCTTTTGAAGCGTAATCCAGAATACGTTCGTCCACATATCCGTGGGTGTCTGAAAGCAAAAGTATTTTCAATTTTAAGCTAAATTTGTATTGCAAACTTAATTCTAAATATGGGAAAAACCTTTATCATCATTGGTGTAATCATCGTCATCATCGGACTTTTATTACAGTTCACAAGTTTCAGTTTTAATTGGTTTGGCCGGTTACCGGGCGACATCCGAATTGAAAAACCCGGCTATTCCTTTTATTTCCCCATTACTTCCATGATTTTAATTTCAGTTGTTGCTTCCATTCTGCTGTGGATTTTCAGAAAGATTAATTTATAAAACTTATAATTCCTAATTTTGCCAACCAGATCAAGAAAGTGCGTTATTTTTTAGAATTGGCATACAACGGGAAAGATTATTTTGGCTGGCAACGACAGCCCAAACAGATTTCTGTACAGGAAGTTTTGGAAAAAGCACTCTCTACCCTGCTCCGGCAGCCAATAGAAATTACAGGCGCAGGACGAACTGACACAGGCGTACACGCCCAGAAAATGTTTGCCCATTTTGATTTCGAAGAAATTCTTCCTCAAGATCTCGTTCATCGGCTGAATTCTTTTTTGCCCAAAAACATTGTCATCTACAAGATCCACGAAATGAAAAGCGATGCGCATGCGAGATTTGACGCGACCGACCGAACTTATCACTATTTCGTACAGCAGGGAAAAGATGCTTTCAATTATGATTTTGTCTGGCAGATCCATTTTCAACTTGACATTGAAAAAATGAACAGAGCGGCCACAATGCTTCTCGGAAAAAAAGATTTCAGCAGTTTTGCCAAATTACACACCGATGTGAAAACACATATTTGTGAAGTAAAATTTGCAGAATGGACGCAAAACAAAAATGAATTAAAGTTCACCATTACCGCCGACCGCTTCCTGCGAAATATGGTTCGGGCAATAGTGGGAACGCTTGTAGATGTAGGAAAAGGAAAAATAAGTTTAGAAGAATTTAACAAGATCATTGCCCAAAAAGACCGTAGCTTTGCAAGTGGTTCGGCACCGGCGCAGGGTTTGTACCTTGCAGATGTTGTTTATCCCAAATCGATTTTCATCAATGAGTGAATCCAATAAATTCGATTTCAGTGGTTTAAAGCGTGTTGTCAAAATTGGCATGAGTTACCGTTTACTTTTTGTTTCGGTTGTTCTTTTTGCCATTTTGAGCGCGGTCGTATCCACTTATCGGCCTTATCTGATGAAGGATGCAATTGACTTGTACATTCTCAACAAAGATGTTCAGGGACTTTTGTATTTCATCATCTTGATTGGAGCGGTTTTACTGTTTGAAGTTTTTTTGAGTTTCTTCGTTATTTTTCTGGCCAATAAAATCGCACAACGTGTCATTCGGTACCTTCGTGTAAGATTATTCAATCACATCATAAAATTCAGACTCGCTTATTTTGACCGCACGCCAAACGGTGTTCTAGTTACGAGATCTGTTTCGGATATCGAAACCATTGCTGAAATTTTCAACAACGGAATCCTTACGTTGATGGTCGATACATTGCGTATCATATTCATCATCAGTATTATGTATTATATGAACTGGATGGTGGCTTCGATTGTGATAGTCATTCTTCCGCTGATGATTATCATCACAAATCTTTTCCAGAAAGCCCTGAAAAAAGTATATCAGGCCGAAAGAAATGTGACAGCAAGAATGAATACCTACGTTCAGGAACGTCTGAGCGGAATGTCGATCGTTCAACTTTTTAACCGTCAGGAAAGAGAATTTGAAGGATTTAAATCCATCAACAAAGAACTGAGAACGGCATTTTTAAAAACCAATTTGTATTTTGCTTTGCTTTTTCCAGTTGTGGATGTAGTTTCGGCTCTTGCCATCGGACTTTTACTATGGTTTGGCGGATTGCGAACAGCTGTTCACGGAGACGTTTCGGTTGGGGAAGTAATTGCTTTTATTTCATATATAACGATGCTGACGCAACCGATGAGACAAATTGCGGATCGATTTAATTCGATCCAGCGCGGATTAATTGGTGCCGATCGTGTATTTAAAATTTTGGATGACGATGAAACGCTTCCCAACAACGGAAAAGAAATTCTGACAAACGTAAAAGGAGAAATCGAATTTGAGAATGTTTATTTTTCTTATATCCAGGACAATCCGGTGCTGAAAGGAATTTCATTCCACACAAAACCTGGACAAACCATTGCTATCGTGGGTGCAACAGGCGCCGGAAAATCTACGATTATCAATCTTTTGAGCCGATTCTACGACATTGATTCGGGCGACATAAAAATCGACGGAAAAAGCATTTATGAAGTTGAATTAAGCAATCTGCGAAGTCATATCGCCGTTGTTTTGCAAGATGTTTTCCTGTTTAATACCAATATCTACGAAAACATAATTCTGGGTAACATCGAAATAAGTTTGGAACAAGTTCAAACAGCCGCAAAGGAAATCGGAATCCATGATTTTATTATGAACCTTCCCAACGGTTATCATTCTGAAGTGAGCGAGCGTGGCGCTAGTCTTTCGGTCGGTCAGCGGCAATTAATTTCGTTTTTACGCGCTTATGTTTACAATCCCGAAATTCTGGTTCTGGACGAAGCTACTTCTTCCATTGATACAGAATCGGAAACCATGATTCAAAATGCAACCGAAAAACTAACCAAAGGAAGAACTTCTGTCGTGATTGCCCATCGTTTGGCAACCATTCAGCAAGCCGATCAGATATTGGTAATGGACTCAGGCAAAATTGTGGAAAGAGGAACGCATCGGGAACTTTTGGAAAAAGGCGGCTATTACCAAAAATTGTATGATGTTCAATTTCAATCAAATGAATATTAGGCAATAACTTAGCAATCGTTAAGATTATTTTTTTAAATTTGATATAATTAAACCGTAAAAAATTATAAAATGAAAAAACTTTTTTTGGCAATTACCGTAATCGGATTAGTAACTGTAACTTCATGTAAAAAAGAAGAAGCAAAAGTCGAGGATGCAACTGAACAGGCAACAGAAGATGCAACTGCTACAGCTGAAGACGCTGCTGAAGTTGTTGACAATGCTGCAGCTGCTGTTGCAGACGTTCCTCAGTTCAGCAGTCCTGAAATTCAGAAATTTGCTGAAGAATATGCTGCTTATTTCAACGAAGTTTCAGCTGCTGCCAAGTCTGGTGATGCCGCAAAAATCCAGGAATTATCTGCAAAAAGTGTAGAATGGACTAAAAAAGCGTCTGAATGGACTCAAAAAATGACTGCTGATGATGCTCAGAAATGGGTTGAGTGGTCACAAAAAATCGCTCAGGCTGCTTCAGGACAATAATTCCAAGCATTAAGATTTTTTACCGATCCCGCTTTTCAGCGGGATTTTTTGTTGGAATAAATTTATATATTTGGTTAAATCCTCGTGTATGAAAACTTACATTCTCCTTCTTCTCTTCACTGTTTCTTTTGTTCAGTGCAGTACGCAGAGATTTACCGCTGAAGAAAAAGCATTGATGGAAAAATACCAGATGCCGGAATTCAGTACACGCGAAATCAACAAGTTTGCGTTAGAATATCTTCAACATTTTGATAAATCCATAAGTGCTGCCGAAAAAGGAGATGATCTCACGCTTAAAATTCTCTTAGGTCAGACACCACAAATGGCCAGAAAAGCCGTTCGCTTTGCGCACAAAATGACAGCCGAAGACACGATAAAATGGATAGAATGGATTGGTCATATTGCCAATACGCGTTTTGATGATTAATTTTCACTAATTCTTCTTTTTTTAATTAATTTTGATTGAAATCCCAATTTATATGAAAAAATCTATAGGCTTAATTTTTCTTGTCAGCGCTTTTATCATTCAGTGTTCACCTCAAAAAAATTACTCAAAGGAAGATTATGACAAAGCAGTGCCCCGATACATTCAATCGATCCAATCGGGAACTTTGAAAGACCATTTGTACATTTTTGCTTCGGATGAATTTGAAGGGAGAAATACTGGCGAAGAAGGACAAAAAAAAGCTGCGGCTTACATCCGGGATTTTTACATTCAAAACCAAATTGATTCGCCCGAAAGTCCGTTTGTCACTCAATATTATCAGCACATTCCGGCCAATACTTATCCGCGAATTAAAAAAGACACTGAAAACGTTTTGGGATTTATTGAAGGTTCAGAAAAACCGAAGGAAATTTTGGTAATTTCAGCACACTATGATCATGTAGGCGTCCACGACGGAGAAATTTACAACGGTGCAGACGACGATGGTTCGGGAAGTGTTGCGATTCTGGAAATTGCCAAAGCCTTCAAAAAAGCAGAAAAAGAAGGATTTCGTCCTAAACGTTCGATTTTATTTCTTCACGTAACCGCAGAGGAGATCGGGCTTTTAGGGTCTAAATATTATACCGATGTCCAGCCTGTTTTTCCGTTGGAAAATACAATTGCCAATCTTAACATCGATATGATCGGACGTGTGGACGACAAACATCTGAACCAGCCGGATTATGTTTATTTAATTGGTTCAGACAAACTGAGTACGGATTTGCACAATCTTTCCGAAAGTGCCAACCAGAAATATATCAATCTGGAGCTGGATTATACTTACAATGATGAAAATGATCCGAACCGATTCTATTATCGTTCCGACCATTATAATTTTGCCAAAAATAATATTCCGATTATTTTTTATTTCAATGGTGTTCATCCCGATTATCATAAACCCACCGATACGCCCGACAAAATCAATTATGATCTGCTTGCCAAACGCACAAGATTGGTTTTTGCAACCGCCTGGGAATTGGCCAATGCCGAAAACCGACCGGTAGTGGACAAGAAAAAATAACGGACAAATTTAGTTTTCGGGGATTTATTCCCAAATCTATCGGAATGTTTATCTTTACAAGTAAATCAATCTGATTCTGAATTAAAAGTTAAAATCATGGCAAAAATTATCAAAGTACATCCGCAAAACCCTCACGAAAGAGCAATCGAACAAATCATTGAAGTCCTGAAAAACGGCGGACTGGTAATTTATCCGTCCGATACTGTTTACGGCCTGGGATGTGATATTACAAATGCAAAAGGCATGGATAAACTCTGTCGGCTGAAAGGTATAAAACCCGAAAAAGCACAGTTTTCATTTGTCTGCAATGATTTGAGCCATTTGGCATATTACACCAAACCGATTTCGAATTCGCATTTCAAATTATTGAAACGTGCTCTCCCCGGCCCTTTTACCTTTGTGCTGGAAGCTTCCAATAATTTACCCAATACGTATAAAAACCGAAAAACTGTCGGAATCAGAGTCCCCGATCATTTGGTTCCGCAGATGATTGTGGAAAAACTTGGAAATCCGATTGCCTCAACTTCCATCAAGGACGAGGACGAAATTATCGAATACACCACAGACCCTGAACTGATTGCGGAAAAATTTGACAAACTGGTGGATTTGGTTGTAGACAGCGGAATGGGCGATAATGTAGCTTCCTCCGTTATCGATCTTTCAAGCGATGAAGTTGTGATCATCCGGGAAGGAAAAGGCGATATCAATGAGTTTTTGTAATGAATTTATAAGGATTTTCAATATATCGAATTCGATTCTCCCTTATCAAATCCTTATGTTTGTAAAATGAAAATTTTATTATCCCCCGCAAAGTTAATGTCGCTGGAAACTGAAGGAAGTTGGAATAAAAATACAACGCCTAAATTTCTGACTCAATCCGAAACGGTTATGGAAAAGCTGAAAACGCTTAAATCCAAGGATTTGGAAAAACTGATGTCGATTTCAAAAGATTTGGCCGAAATGAACCTGGAAAGATACCAAAACTGGAAAACCAAACCTTCCAAAAAGAATAGTCTTGCGGCTGCGCTGGCTTTCAAAGGCGAAGTTTATCGGGGTTTAGATGCTGAAACTTTATCGGAAAACGCTCAAAACTATCTGAACGATAATCTTTTCATCCTTTCTGGACTTTATGGAATCCTTAAACCAAGTGACAAAGTTATGCTTTACCGCTTGGAAATGGGAAGCAAACTGGACGTAAACGGTTCAAAAAATCTTTACGGATTTTGGAAAGAATCCCTGACGGATTTTGTAAATTCTAAACTGAAGAAAAACGAAATCCTGTTGAATCTTGCCAGTGTAGAATATTCCAAAGTACTAGACGACAAAAAATTGAAATCGCCCAAAATCGACGTGGAGTTTTTGGATTATAAAAACGGACAGCTTAAACCCATTATGGTATTTTTTAAACAAGCACGCGGTATGATGGCTCGCTATTGTGCTGAAAACAATGTTTCAACACTTGATGAAGTCAAACTTTTCAATGAAAGTAATTATGCTTTTGATGAGAAACTATCGACTGAAAAGAAATTGATTTTTACCCGATAAATTTATCTCAAAAAATCCATCACTTCATAAAAACCCTGACGTTCGGCCTGCTGGAGAGCGGTCACTCCCTGATTGTCTTTGATGTTTTTATCAGCACCGTGCTGAAGAAGTAACTGCACCAAACCAACTTTGTTGAACATCGCTGCAAAAGAAAGCGCTGTACCACCCATTGCATTTTGAATATTGGGATCTGCGCCGGCTTCCAGCAATTTTTTGGCAATTCCTTCGTGCCCCTTAAAACAAACGCCCATCAGCGCTGTATTGCCCGAACCATCTTTTTCATTCACATCAGGGTTCAAAGTCAGCAGATATTCTGTGAGATCTTCGTAGCCGTAATAAGTCGCAAGTAACAAAGGCGATGAACCGCGAGGATCTTTTGCGTGAAGCAACGATTTATCCTTTTTCAGGATTTCCTTAACCGAATTTAAATCTTCGCTTCTGATGGCGTAAAAAAGTTTTTCTGACATTTTATTGGATTTAAAGGGTAAAACTAAAAAAATTGAATGAAACTTTTGATCTCTAATTAGAATTTCAAATTAAATTATTTAATAACAAATTAATTATTAATAAAATAATCAGTTTAATTAATATATGAGTTCAATTGACTTATGCGGATATTTCATCAATTCTCCCGCAGCGTTTTCAAGAATTAGTTGCCCTGATTCATCGACTCCTCTGATAATGGCTTCGAATTCCTCCTCCTTTATCATGAACTCAGAAGCTTGATTTAATCGAAATAAATTCTGATTATAATTGGAAAATATATTTTCCCATTCTCTGTTTTCAATTTGCCTATAAGAACTTACCAATTCTGTCAGTAAATCTGACAAAATTTCCTCTAAATCAAATTCTTTACCCGTTTGAGTGGCAAGCGAACCGGCTTTTGGAAGCAATTTAAAATCGGTTTGATTCACATTTACTCCGATTCCTGATATTATATTCAACTGACTTTCAGACCTATGCGTTTCAATCAAGATACCGCAAACTTTTTTATTGTGGATGATGATATCGTTTGGCCATTTGACATAGACTTCATCGGAAAATCTTTTTAAATACTCTGCGACCGTATTGCAAAGCCATTGGTTAAAATAAATCAGCTCACTATAATTTAACTCACTCTTAATCAACACACTAACTGCAATGTTTTTATTAGGCTCTGAAGTCCATTGATTGCCTGAATAGCCTTTTCCGGCAGTTTGTTCAAAGGTTGAAACTACCGTCCATGATTTGGCATTTTTTTTGGACAATTCAAGCAGCTTTGAATTAGTGCTGGGAAGCGATTCGAAATGATAAATCTCCATCGGTTTTCCGAAATTAATTTAGCAGCTAAAGTTATTTAAAATCTTATCACCGTAGTGGATAATTCACTAATTTTGCAACTTATAAAAGTTTGAATGAGTAAAAAAGTAGATTCTAAGACATTAATTGATACCATAATTGATTCCATCCTCGATTTAAAAGCTGAAGATGTTGTTTTATTGGACTTGAGAGAAATTGAAAACGCATTTTGCGAATATTTTATCATTTGTTCAGGAAATTCCAATACACACGTTTCATCCATTGCAGGAGCGGTAGAGAAAAGAGTCAGAAAAGAGACAAAAGAAAAGCCTTGGCACGTAGAAGGTACAGAAAATGCACAGTGGATTTTGATGGATTATACCAACATCATCGTGCATGTCTTTCAGAAAGAATACCGCGAATATTATGACATAGAGAGTTTGTGGGGCGATGCCAAAGAAATAGCGATAACCATTTAAAAAATCACGAATTGAACAATAAAGATAATAATCAGAAAAAACCAAATAACAATGTTTTTAACCCGATGTGGATTTATGCCATAGTGGGATTTTTATTAATTGGATTCTGGTTCTTTTCAAGCAGCATGGCTACAGATTCCAAGCGTCTGGACAGAGGAACCTTTTTTGAATACCTGAATCAGGGATACGTGAAGACAGTTCGTCTTAATCTTGAAGAAAACAAAGTAGATGTTTTCCTGACCGATGAAGCTTTGAAACTTGATGAATTTAAAGGTTTCAAAGATAATTCTAATATGTCGGCATTTGCACAGGCTGCACCACAGTATTCATTTATAGTGGCTGACAATGCCAATTTCGAAACCGAAATTGAAAATGCAATTCAGGAAAACAATTTAAAAACGAATTACACCAATATTCCACCGGATAAATTCAGCAGTATTTTCTGGAACATCATTATCTGGGTGCTGATATTCGTTGCCATCTGGTATTTTATGTTCCGAAGATTGGGCGCTGCGGGTGGTGGTCCGGGTGGGCAGATTTTCAACATAGGGAAATCCCGTGCGAAACTTTTTGACGAAAACGACAAAGTCCGGGTGACCTTTAAAGATGTAGCCGGACTGGAAGGAGCAAAAGAAGAAGTAGAAGAAATCGTTGAATTCCTTAAAAATCCTGAGAAGTTTACAAGACTTGGAGGTAAAATCCCGAAAGGCGCATTGCTTGTCGGCCCTCCGGGAACCGGTAAAACCCTTTTGGCAAAAGCCGTTGCAGGCGAAGCCAAAGTTCCGTTCTTCTCACTTTCGGGTTCAGATTTTGTGGAAATGTTCGTAGGTGTAGGAGCTTCACGTGTACGTGACTTGTTTAAAAACGCAAAAGACAAAGCGCCTGCCATTATTTTCATAGATGAAATTGATGCCATCGGACGTGCGCGTGGAAAGAATAATTTCACCGGCGGAAACGACGAACGCGAAAACACGCTGAACCAGCTACTTACAGAAATGGACGGATTCGGGACGGATACAAACGTAATCGTTCTGGCAGCTACGAACCGCGCAGATGTTTTAGACAAAGCACTTATGCGTGCAGGACGTTTTGACCGTCTGATCCATGTAGACCTTCCGGAACTGAATGAAAGAAAAGAAATTTTTGAAGTTCACCTGACACCTTTAAAACTCGGAACCGATGTAGATTCTGACTTTTTGGCGAAACAAACACCCGGATTCAGCGGTGCGGACATTGCCAATGTTTGTAACGAAGCTGCTTTGGTAGCTGCACGTAAAAACAAAGATGTCGTAGAAAAACAAGATTTTCTTGACGCCGTGGACAGAATTGTAGGCGGACTTGAAAAGAAAAATAAATTAATCAAACCAAAAGAAAAACGCAGAATTGCTTACCACGAAGCCGGTCATGCGACCATCGGATGGCTTCTGCCCCACGCTGCACCTTTGGTTAAAGTAACAATTGTACCGCGAGGAAAATCTCTGGGTGCTGCTTGGTACCTACCTGAAGAACGTCAGATTACCACCACCGATCAGTTGATGGACGAAATCGCTGCGACGATGGGAGGTCGTGCTGCTGAAGAAGTTGTATTCGGCGATATTTCAACCGGAGCACTTAGTGATTTGGAGCGAGTGACCAAACAAGCTTCGGCAATGGTTACCATCTATGGTCTGAATGAAAAAATCGGAAACGTCTCTTATTATGATTCGACCGGTCAGAACGAATACGGATTCAGCAAGCCTTATAGTGAAGAAACAGCCCGAACCATTGATCAGGAAGTTTCAAATATCATCGAATCACAATACGAAAGAGCAAAAGATTTATTGGTTTCCAATCGTGAAAAATTAGACCAATTGGCAGAGAAATTACTGGAAAAAGAAGTGATTTTCAGAGAAGATTTGGTAGAAATTTTTGGCGAAAGGATTTTTGAAGACGATGAGAATATGGATCCTCCCGGGAATGCTGTATCAGCTCTGAGTTCGGAAGGAGATAAAAAAACACTGATTCAAGAAGAAACCGCTGAAAAAAAGGACTAAACTGTTAAAAGTTTTCATTTTAATTAGTATTTTCGCCTAATCTCATGAGTGATGAGTATGTGGAAAAAAATAAAAAAGCTGATTGTCCCTACCTCAGATGAAACGGAAAACGATGATTCTGATATGGAGTTCGTGTCCTTTCAAACCAAAGAACCCATTGATGTTCTTTTTACCAAGAACTTCATCGCCGGGGGCGGACATTTCTTCTATTGCGAAACCGAACAAGAAGCCCTTGAAAACCTGAAGGACATCATTGAAAACGAGCAGATTGAAAAGATGAATTGTTTTGATGACAATCTAAAATCCTATCTGAACCGTTTAAATGTAAAGCACCATTCGAGTGTACATGATCAGGCTGATTTTTCGTTCATTGAGTGTGAATATCTCGCTGCTTATGATGGCACAATTATGGTTTCCACACACCAAACAAACGGTCGCATGCTTTCCACTCTTCCACCAAATTTTATTGTTTTTGCTTCACCTAAACAATTGGTTTCAAACATCAGTGAAGGTATGCAGAAAATCAAATCCGTAAAAAGTGACAATATTCCTTCTATAAGTTCACTCAGAGGAAAGAAAATGCACGATTTTGATTCTTCAGCCAACTCAAAAAACATTTATTTGCTTTTGGTTGAACAATTTTAAGAAATTTAGGGAATGAAAGACTTACTGCCCCGCATCGTTTCGGGTTCATTGTACATAGGGTTGATTGTTTTTGCCACTACAGCGGGACCTTGGATTTTTGCCGGACTGATGGCATTGTTTTTCATTCTTTGTTTTATTGAATACGTTTCCATTACCGAACTTTCAGACAAATTATACATTGTACTGTCATTTCTGGGATCGGCCGGAGTTTTTTATTTCTTTTCGGATTATTTATTTGGACAAAACAGCGCATTTGTTTTGGAATCCCTTAGTTTTGCAGGTCCCGTTTTGTTTTTACTGGCCTGTTTCACCATTCTCTTTTCGAGCAATGAACTCTATGTGGAATTCGGAAAAGCAACCATCGGTGTGATCTATCTGGCAGTTCCTTTTTCGCTTGCACTTACGATTCCGCTGACTGAATATCATCTTGGAAAAGAAGTCATTACAAACGAAATCTTATTGATATTTATTCTTATCTGGATCAGTGACATCATGGCTTACGTGGTGGGAAGTCTTTGGGGTAAACATAAATTAGCTCCCAAAATTTCAAGTGGAAAATCTTGGGAAGGCGCCATCGGCGGATTTATTTTCACCGTCATTGCCGGTTATCTTCTGGAGTTTTTCATCTTTCCCGAAAGCCGATTTAACTGGCTGATTATCGGGACAATCGTAGCACTTTGTGCTCCTATTGGCGATATAGTTGAGTCGAAATTAAAAAGAATGTTCAACGCCAAGGACAGCGGAAAACTAATTCCGGGACACGGCGGCTTTTTAGATAGGCTGGATAGTTTTATATTTGTAATCCCTATGGTTTATTTGTATCTCTTGTTAACTGAAGTTTTATGAAAACTGTGATTTGTACAATGGGAATCCGCAAAGCACTCCATCTGACCAATGAATTATTAATTAAAATTTAATCAGATGAAACTGCATAAAGAAGGACATATTATTTTAGCCGGATTCTTTCTGACCTTTTTGGTATTGAGCATCTTAATTTTCCTGTATCTCCCCGCCTATTTCATTTGGCTTTTGATCATTCCCATTTGGGTTTTGTACGGATTTATCATCTGGTTTTTCCGAAATCCGGTACGTATCGGCGAATCTTCATCAAAAGACATCATTGCGCCTGTGGACGGAAAGGTAGTGGTCATTGAAGAAGTGGAAGAAAATGAATTCATCAAAGGCCGCTGCTTACAGCTTTCGATTTTTATGTCGCCTTTAAATGTGCATGTAACACGTTATCCGGTTTCGGGAAAAGTGATTTATACGAAATACCATAAAGGAAAATTTTTGGTGGCTTTTCATCCGAAATCTTCTGAACAGAATGAACGAACCACGGTTGTAGTTGAAACCGAAAACAATCATAAAGTTTTATTCCGACAGATTGCCGGAGCAGTTGCCAGAAGAATTGTGATGTATGCCAAGGATGGTGATGAAGCAAAAGCAGGAAAAGAATACGGATTCATTAAATTTGGGTCGCGATTGGATATCTTTTTACCGCTTGATACAGAGCTTTTTGTGAAATTAGGAGATAAAACACGCGGAGGTATCCAAAAAATTGCCGAATTAAAGTAATTTTGTAAAATAATACAGATAATTAAGAAATTTAAAATAGCATGAAAAAATTAGGACTTTTAATCGTTGGCGCTTTTTTATTTGCAGCATGTGATTCGACTCCAAAGGGAAATAAAGGCGTTTATCCTGTAACTTATGATGAAATAGCAGAGGATGTGGATCACTCAGAGCATCATGTACAGAAAGCAGATACTGCTGAAACTGAGGTTTCCGAAACTGCTGATTCTGCTCAGCTTAATCCTGCTCCAACAACTGCGCAAGAGCCGACTGATTCAGCTCAATAAGATTTTTAATGAATTCCATTACTAAACTCCGATTTGATTAAGCCCGGTGTTTAGAACAACGGATATAAAACATTTCCGTTCGGAGCGATTCCGGACGGAATTTTTGTTGTAGTTATTTGATGAATTGAAACGGTTTTGTCAAGATTTTTGCTATTGCAAAAATACTCGCCAAAACGGTTTCTACATCAATTGGTTTTTATTACAAAGCGTTTGCCCCGATGAGGCAAGAATCTCAAAAATTTTAAAGTAATGATATTTCAATAAAATGTGCCATAGGCACTATCGCTTTGTTGAATAAAAATTATTTACAGCTCGCGCGTGCCGTAGGTACGCTGCCTTTTATTAAAAATTAAACTCTTACTCCTCCCACACTCCGCCATCGCCAATTACCACTTCCATATGTTTCGGGCGAATGAAAAACTGCCTTCCGGGTTTTGAATGTTCGGAGATGATTTCAAGCAAATCTTTATAGCTGAAAATTTGTCCGTACAAAAGGATTTCTTTTGAAGAATCTTTTATATCGGAAGCAGATTGAATCGCTTCGGGAGAAATCGACTTTACCTCTTCCCTTTTCTTTTTGTCTTCCGGTTTGAAAGCGCCGTTCAGTTTGGCCCATTGATAGCGAAGTTTAAGTCCGGTTTTGAAAAGTAGATGCTGAAAAGTTTTTTCTTTGTAATATTTCCCGATGAAAATCTCCATCGCACCAAAAAATATTTTCAAATACTTCCCGTCCTTTCGGGTGCTTTCACCTTTGTAATGAATCACAGAAATTTCTCCGAAATAATAATTCGTATATCCTTTCAATTCAAGCGTATAACTCAAATCAATGTCCTCTCCGTACATGAAATATTGCGGATCAAATCCACCGACTTCCCGGTAAATTTCGCGACGCATAAGCATAAATGCCCCGACTAAAATCTCGGCAGGTGCTACTTCAAACTCTCCCACTTCGGTTTTATAATAAGCTTTTGAATTCTTTTTACTAATCAAGGTTCCAAAGAGTTTTCCAAAAGTATTCTGAAGCGTGGGAATGTTTCTCTTACTTTCGGGATGGAAATTCCCGTTGGCATCGATGAGCCGAACCCCGAGCGCACCCATTTTTTCATGCACATCGGCAAAGGGAAGAATTTTATCAAATAAATTTTCAGGAATCAGCGTATCGGGATTTAGAATTAATACATATTCGCCTTTTGCTTTTTCCACACCTAAATTATTGGCTTTGGCAAAGCCCAGATTTTCTTTGGACTCAATGAAATGAACCTTTGGGAATTTATCGCGAAT
This sequence comes from Moheibacter sp., assembly GCF_049672845.1. Lineage (NCBI taxonomy): Bacteria > Pseudomonadati > Bacteroidota > Flavobacteriia > Flavobacteriales > Weeksellaceae > Moheibacter > Moheibacter sp. The sequence goes on along the minus strand of NZ_JBATWT010000011.1, from coordinate 237,931 downwards.
GAAACCGATTGGTTTTTCAGGTGAATCATTGTCCACCACTATGATTTCTCCGTCCAGATTTCGCAAAGCCGCTTCCACACTGTGCAGGCATTGTTCCAGATAATAACGGGCATTGTAACTTACGATAATGACAGAGATTTTCATTTTTTTAATTTGATTCAACATAAGGAATTCGGTTCTGAATCGAACGCACGAGCGTGGCTTCGTCGGCATATTCGAGTTCATCTCCCACGCCGATTCCTCTGGCAATGGTAGAGAAATTAACCGGCGTATTTTTCAAAACTTTGTACAAATAAAAGGCAGTGGTATCACCTTCCATAGTTGAACTAAGTGCGAATATAATCTCAGCAACTAATTCGTTTTCAATTCTTTTTAAAAGCGAATCAATGTAAAGTTGCCCCGGACCTATTCCATCCATTGGCGAAATTCTTCCGCCCAAAACATGGTAAACGCCTTTGTATTGTCCGGTATTTTCAATCGCCATCACATCGCGCACGTCTTCCACTACGCAAATCAGCGAAGAGTCCCGAAGCGGATTCGCACAAATCTGACAAATTGGTGCGTCGGAAATCGTATGACATTTTTCGCAATATTGTATGTCCTGCACTAAATGCTGGAGCGCTTCTGCGAGATTTTCGGTTTGGGAAGCAGGCCGATGAAGCATATGAAGTACAAGTCGCAAAGCAGTTCGCTTTCCTACTCCCGGCAGATGGGACATTTCCTCCACTGCACGCTCTAAAACTTTGCTTGGATAATTCATTGGATTAAAAATATTCTGCTTTCCGTCTCTTTATGAAACTTTGTGTATGAGTCTTTCATTTTGCCCAAAAATACTATTTTTGAATGAAATTAAAACGAGATATGAACTCAAACATCATTCTGATATGTGTAGTCATCTATTTTATTGGATTATTATACATCGCCTACCGAACGAGTAAAAATTCTGATAATCAGTCTTTTTTTATCGGAAACCGAAAGAGTAAATGGTGGCTGGTGGCATTTGGGATGATCGGGACGAGTCTGAGTGGCGTGACTTTTATTTCGGTTCCGGGAACGGTAGGAAAACTGACGGGAACGGAATATGTTTATGGCGGATTTGAATATTATATGATGGTCATCGGGTTCTTCCTCGGTTATTTCATCGTGGCATTTGTACTTCTTCCGCTTTATTACAAAATGAATTTGACTTCGATTTATACGTATTTAGGCCGAAGATTCAACCTCGAAGCGCATAAAACAGGTTCAATTTTTTTCATCATTTCGCGAAGCATCGGCGCCACTGCCCGATTGTTTCTGGTCATCAATGTTTTACAAATATTCTTATTGGATCAGATTGGAATTCCTTTCTGGCTGACCACTTTGATCATTCTTCTGATGATCGTTCTTTATACGTATGAAGGCGGTGTGAAAACCATTGTGGTAACCGATATGCTGCAGACTACTTTTATGCTTTTGAGCCTTGTGATTTGTATCGTTTATGTTTTGACGCAATTGGATATGTCAGCTTCGGAAGGTTATGCCAAATTAGCCGAATACAATTATACACATCTGATGAATTTCGATGGGAATTCGGCTACTTTTTTCCTTAAAACCTTGGTGGGCGGTATGTTCATCACGATTGCGATGACGGGATTGGATCAGGAAATGATGCAGAAAAACATCAGCGTGGACAATTTATATAATTCCAAAAAGAATATGCTGACCTTTGCCAGTACACTTTTGATTGTGAATTTTGCCTTTTTGTTTTTGGGCGGATTGCTTTACCTCTATGCGATGCAAAACGGTGCGGTTTATGGCGATGGTGTATTTGGATTTTTAAATTCATCGGGAGAAATTCAAAACATCATGGGCGACGACCTTTTTCCGGCCTTATCGCTTCAAGGTTATTTTCCTTTGTTCATTGCGGTGATTTTCATTATCGGGTTGATTTCGGCTTTGTTCCCCTCGGCCGACGGTGCCTTGACTTCCCTTACAAGTTCATTTTGTGTGGACTTATTGAAAATGAATGAAAACGACAAAATCTCGGAAAAGGAAAAGAAGAAAACCCGGATTACGGTTCATCTTGTGTTTACTTTACTTTTCTTTTTATTGATTTTGATTTTCAAATGGATCAATGATAAATCGATTGTTTATTTGATTATGAATGTCGCCGGATATACCTATGGCCCTTTACTCGGATTATTTGCATTCGGAATTCTGACCAAACGGACAATTTCACTGAAATTTGCGATTCTGAGCGTTGCTTTGATTGCACCAGTCATTACTTATACGATCAACGAATTATTTATTAATTATTCCGAATACAGAATCGGAGTGGAATTAATTGTATTAAACGGCTTACTGACTTTTATCGGACTTTGGTTGGTGAGCAATAAAAAACAAGCGGTTTAATATCTAAAATTCCTATATTTATCAATTCAATCAAAAATAATTAACACATGAAACATTTTTATCTAAGTGTTTTACTGGCTGTTTTGTCGGTGAATTTCACCCTCGCACAAAATAATCCGGTGCTAAACACACTCAAAAATTATCTGAGCACAGAAGCCAACAAACTTGGGCTGAATGCTACAGATTTTGCTGACCTGACGGTTCAGACTAACTATACCAACGAGAAAACAAATGTAGAATATGCCTATGTTCAGCAAAACATCGGCGGATATCCAGTTTACAATGCGATTGCCAATTTTGCGCTGAAAGACGGAAAAGTTGTTTATATGACCGAAACTTTTCAGAAAAATGCGCAACAGCGATTAGGGAACCAACAAGCCGTTTCAGATGTCAACACCCTTGCGGGAATGATAGCCCAAAATTTAGGATTTAACCTGGACGAAACAGCTTTTCTGAACACTAATTTCACCAATAGCCTGATGTACTATCCGACCGAAGACGGAAAACTCAACCTTGCCTGGATTGTTCATTTGAATATGAAAATCGACAACGAACTGAAAATTATGGAAGTGATTGCCAATGCACAAACCGGACAGATCTATGGTCAACACAATCATTTGCTGAGTTGTAGTTTCGGAGAAAATGCATTTGACAATCCCATGACTGAACATAAAAAAAGCGAAAAAGTAGAATGGCTGCTACAACAATTTAATGCTGCTGCCACAACCAATGACAATGCTCAATACCGCGTCTATGAACTACCGGTTGAAGCACCTTCTTTCGGAGAAAGAACGATGGTTGTAAATCCGGCTGACCCGACAGCTTCACCTTTTGGCTGGCACGATACCAACGGAGTTGCAGGTCCTGAATCCACACTTACGAAAGGAAACAACGTAACGGCCGTAAATGATCAGAACAGTGCCGGTCTTAACTGGCTCTACAATGGAGGTTCTTATACTTTTACCGGATTTGCAGATGGCGGAAGTGGTCTTAATTTTGATTTTCCGATTGATTTTACTCGTAATATGTACGAAAGCCCTGATGCCTCAACAACCAATTTATTTTACATGAACAATATGCTGCATGACGTTTGGTACCAATATGGATTTACCGAAGCGGCCGGAAACTTTCAGGTAAACAACTATGGCAATGGCGGAATCGGAGGTGATGAAGTTTATGCTTTCGGACAGACTGGTGAAGCGTTGGGTTCGATGAACAATGCCATGTTTGGAACACCGGGCGAAGGAGGAAATCCTTATATGATTATGTTTATGTGGACTTCCAATCAGGGAGATAGTCATTTGTTTTCTGTCAATACTGCCGGTTCTCACCAGGGTAATTATAACGGCGAACTTGCCGGTTTCGGTCCCGGACTTCCTTCCCCTCCTATCACCGCAAATTTAGCAGTAGTGATTGACGATAATGCAAGCGGTGGAACAGATGCCAACGACGGTTGTGAAAACATCACCAATGCTGCCAATATCAATGGAAAAATTGCCCTCATCAAAAGAGGAAACTGTGATTTTGTGGTAAAAGTAAAAAAAGCCCAAAACGCCGGTGCATTAGCAGTAGTTATGGTCAATAATGTTGCAGGAGCACCTATTGTAATGGGTGGCGAAGACCCAACCATCAATATTCCTGCGGTAATGATTAGCATGAACGATGGAAATCCAATCATTGATGCTGTATTGAGTGGAGCAACTTTAAATGGTTCAGTTCCAAAAGACGGACATTGGGACGGATATAAAGATGGTTCACTTGACAACGGAATCGTAGCGCACGAATACGGACATGGAATCTCCAATCGTCTTACAGGAGGTCCAAATACTAGTGGATGTCTGAACAATCAGGAGCAAATGGGAGAAGGATGGAGTGATTACATTGCATTGGTAATGACTATGCAACCTGGTGATCAGGGAACCGACGGAAGAGGAATCGCAACTTATGCCCTTTCCCAGCCTAACACAGGAAACGGTTTGCGTCCAACCCGATATTCTACCAATATGTCAATCAACAACGCCACCTATGACAGAATCAAATCAGTTTCTGTACCGCACGGAGTTGGTTACGTTTGGGCAACAATGCTTTGGCAAATGACTTGGGAGCTGATTGGTGAATATGGATTTGATCCAGATATTTACAATGGTTCCGGGGGAAATAACCTCGCTATGCAGCTGGTTACAGACGGAATGAAACTACAGCCTTGTGGCCCCGGGTTTGTTACCGGACGTGACGGCATCCTTCAAGCAGACGAAGTAAATAATGAAGGTGTAAATAAATGCCACATCTGGAAAGCATTTGCAAAAAGAGGATTAGGTTACAGTGCTTCTCAAGGTAGTGCAAACAATGTTATGGATGGTGTAGAAGCTTTTGATATGCCACCAACCGATGTTTTGGACTGTAGCCATGTGATGGGCGTTTCTGATTTGACCAACTCAGAATTGAGCCTCTATCCAAATCCAACTCGTGGAGAATTTTATATTTTGACTGAGAAGTCTTATGGTGACAGCCAAGTTTCTATTCAAGATATGACCGGAAAAACGGTTTATACTTCCACTATGAACTTACAGAATCAACGTGGAACAGTTGACGTAAGCAGTCTTCCAACAGGTGTTTATGTTGTAACGATTCATACTTCGGAAGGTAAAATCACTAAAAAATTAATCAAAAAATAATCTCATAATCTTTATTAAAAAGCCGTCTCGGTTGAACCGATGCGGCTTTTTTTTTATGGGATTAAATCAATTTTTTCTGCATCTGCCATAAATAACTAAATTCGCAAAATGAGCGTAAAAGCCAAAAAACATTTAGGACAGCATTTTTTGAAGGATGAAAACATTGCCCGACAGATTGTGGAGGCATTGAGTTGGAACGGATATGAAAATGTATTGGAAATCGGCCCCGGAATGGGCGTGCTGACCAAATATTTAATTCAGGAAAAAAAGAATATTTCGGTTGTTGAAATTGATACAGAATCAGTTGAATATCTGAATCAAAACTATCCTGAACTACCGGTTTTTGCAGAAGATTTCCTGAAAATGAATCTGGCGGAAAAGTTCGATAACCAGTCGGTTTGCATTCTTGGCAATTTTCCTTACAATATTTCCACCCAAATCGTTTTCAAAGTCATTGAAGACCGACACTTGGTTCCCGAAATGGCCGGAATGTTTCAGAAAGAAGTGGCAGAAAGAATCTGTGCAAAAGAAGGTTCTAAAATCTACGGAATCCTTTCGGTTTTGGCGCAAGCTTATTACAAAGCCGAATATTTATTTACTGTAGATGAAAATGTTTTCAATCCGCCACCCAAGGTAAAATCGGGTGTAATCCGCTTGACAAGATTTCGTGAAAAATTGGAAATAAACGAAAAATTGTTTTTCACGGTAGTCAAACTAGCCTTTAACCAAAGAAGAAAAACACTGCGTAACGCTCTCAAAAGTTTAAACATCGACGAAGACAAAATTGAGGATAATTTACTTAACTTGCGCGCTGAACAGCTTTCAGTTGAACAGTTTATTGATTTAACCTCCAAAATAGCCAGATGAATGTAGAAATCAACAAAGATTTTATAACGGTTCTGACCGACTGCATTCGGGAGCAAAATTCCAAAAAAGCAATCGAAATGCTAGCGGAGTTGCATCCGGCTGATATTGCTGAAATCTTTTCCCAACTTGATGTCGAAAAGCAATCTTTTTTACTTTCATTGCTTGACAAAGATATTTCTGCCGACGTATTTCTTGAACTTGAAGAAGACGACCGAAAGAAACTTTTGAATCAGTTCTCTGCCAAAGAAATTGCAGAAGAATTGATTCCCGAAATGGACACTGACGACGCGGTGGACATCATCGGGGAACTTTCCGAATCCAAACAGGATGAAGTAATTGCGCAGATTGAAGACAAGGAACAAGCACAGGACATCGTGGATTTACTTCGTTATGACGAAGATTCTGCGGGTGGTCTGATGCGGAAAGAATTTGTGAGTGTCAATAAAAATTGGTCGGTTATCAATGCGGTGCGCGAAATGCGCAAACAAGCCGAAGACATGGAAGAGGTTTATTCCATTTATGTGGTGGATGACCAAAATGTTTTGCTCGGCACGCTCAGTCTGAAAAAATTACTGACGACTTCGTCCAATACGATTTTGGAAGAATTATTCAACGATAAAGTACGCTACGTAAAAGCAGACGAAAAAGATGTGGAAGTCGCCAATCTCATTCAAAAATATGACCTTACGGAAATTCCGGTAGTTGATGAACTGAAAAGACTTCTCGGCGTAATTACGGTAGACGATATTCTCGACGTGGTTCGGGAAGAAGCTGAGGAAAACTATCAGTTGGCAGCGGGTATTACCAGTAACGTTGATGCGGATGACAGTATTTTAACGCTGACCAAAGCACGTTTGCCGTGGTTGTTAATCGGGATGTTTGGCGGACTTTGCGCAGCGAGTATCATCGGTGGATTTAACACAGCGCTGGAAAAATACAAGATTTTGGTGCTTTTTGTTCCGCTTATCATGTCCACAGCCGGAAACGTAGGAATTCAATCTTCGGCGATTATGGTGCAAGGACTTGCCAACGGAACCATCAAAGGCGATATCTGGAAAATGGTGTGGAAAGAATTCTTATTGGGACTTCTAAACGGTTTCGGACTTGCTATTATCGTCTTGTTTTTCAGCCATTTATGGTTTGGAACTGACTATTTGGTTTCACTGACTATTTGCCTTGCGTTGCTTACCGTTATCATTATTTCTGCAGTAGTGGGAACTTTTGTGCCTTTGTTTTTGGAGAAAAGAGGAATTGATCCGGCTGTTTCTACGGGTCCGTTTATTTCCACAAGTAACGATATTTTCAGTGTGCTGATTTATTTTACGATTGCCAAAATTATTTTGGGATTCTGAATTCTAAATTTCTGTTTGAATTTAATTCGAATAAAAAATTCATTTACTAATTATTCAGAATTCAATAATTCTTTTATTCAATCATTCTTTTATTTAATCATTCTTTATTCAATCATCCGTTTTCTCATCAGAATTCTAATTTCCGTTCCCGATTCTTTATCAGATTTAGCCACGAAAATCTTTCCTTTATGGTAATTTTCAATGATTCTTTTGGCCAGTGAAAGCCCCAATCCCCAACCACGTTGTTTGGTGGTAAAACCCGGTTCAAAGATTCGTTTGTGAAGTTTTTTTGGCATTCCCGGTCCGGTATCGGCAACCGAAACAATTACGCTATTTTCCTTATCGGTCACATACACATTGATGGCGCCTTTGTTTTGCATAGCATCAACAGAGTTTTTCACCAAATTTTCAATCACCCAACTGTAGAGTGCAACGTTGAGCGGAATTCTGATTTCTTCCTTATCGGAATTAAATCTCAAATCCACTTTTTTGGAAATTCTGTCGCGCAAATAATTGACAGAAGCTTCTGTCACCTCAATCAGATTAGCCGGCTGAAGTTCGGGAAGCGAACCGATTTTGGAAAAACGTTCCGTAATCTGGTTGAGACGGTAAATATCTTTTTCGATTTCCAGAACGGGTTCCTGATCCATTTCTTCCATTTTAAGGATTTCCACCCAACCCAACAGCGACGACAAAGGTGTACCGATCTGATGTGCGGTTTCTTTTGCCATTCCCGCCCACAAAAAACTTTGTTCCGTATTTTTCAGGGTTTTGAAATACCAATAACTGAAATAAACAAAAAGGATAATGACGAGAATCAGAATAATCGGATAATATTGCAAACGCGTGAGCAAAGGAGAATTTTCATAATAAACGTATTGTTTGCCAAATTCGCCCAAATCAATCAAAATCGGATCACGAAGCTGTTTCATGTGATTGATGATGCTCTCCATTTTCAGGGAATCTGCCTGGTCATCTTCGGGGATATTCAATGCTGAATTCAGTTCTCCGGATTCGCTCAACAAAACCACCGGCATAGTAGTATTTCCGTTAGCAATATCAATCAGCAGGTTTTGAACATCGGAAGTCAGTAATTCATCTGAACCCATTAGTTGAACCGCTTTGGCGTAGGTTTCCATTTTTTGCTGTTCCTCGACTTTCAGCTGTTGCACAAACTGATTGGAATACCAAACCGTCGCGCCGAATATGAGGAAAGCAAACAGAAATCCAATCCATTTGCTCAAATTCCGGTTTTTCAAAAGATCAAAACGGTTCATATCCTGCTTTTGGGTTGGTAAATGTATTAATTTTTTAAGGATTTAATTTGGAATTAAAGCAATGCGAACTGGGAAAATTAAAAAGAATTCTATTTAAAAATTTCAAATGAATCTTTGACTATGTCCCAGAATTCATCAAGTTTCAGAAGATTTTCTTTAAAAAAGCCAATGATTTCCGACCAGTTTTCTTCTCTGAAAATACTGACTTTTTCGAGCCGGAGCTCTATTTTGCTGATTTCCTTTCCGTTTTCATCGTAAAAACTTCGGAACCAAATCCAGTCCTCGCCTACTGTGGACTCAAACAGTGGAAGATATTCTTCAAACTGTTCAAACATCAGTTCTTGCATTTCCCTGTCCTTCAAAGAAATCTCAATGGCAATTCTAGCCGATTTATTGTCCACATCGGTTTTGAAATACAGTTCCTTGATGCCGGTTTTATAGTTGATCCAGTTCACTTCTTCTCCGCTTGCAGACGACTGAAGTTTCATGTAACGACCAAAGGAAGTCCAGAATTTTTTACGGATTTGAAAAGCTTCTTCTTTTGAATACATTTTACAAAGAAACTCAATTTCCCAAAATCAAAAAAACACTCAATACGTTCTATTAAAAAATGAAATTACCGATTCCTTTTAGTTTAAGCAGATGGTTTTCCTATATTTGGAATCCAAATTAAAAAATATGAAGCGTCTGAGTTTATTTATTCTTTTCTGTTTTGGATTAACCATTTCAACATTTGCACAAAACATGATGACACCCGAACTTTTATGGAAACTGAAACGCCTTTCTCCGGTTGGGATTTCAGATGATGGTAAAAACATTATTTACACCATAACCGAATATGAAGTCGAAAAGGGAGAAAAAACCACCAAAAAATATACGATTCCGGTAAAAGGCGGCACGCCGATGGAAATAAAGGATTATTCGGATTTAATTACAGATAAATCTGTTTCGCCTGATGGAACGCGCAAAATTGACATCGAAAAAGTCAAAATAGACAAAGTACTGGGAAAAGATTTATACCCCAATCTTCAGGAATCCAACGTTTACATTTTCAATGATTTGTATTATCGTCATTGGGACAAATGGAATGACGGAACTTTCAATCACCTGATTCTCAAAATGAACGGAGATTCGGAAGTGGACGGAATTGACATTCTCAAAGACGAACCTTACCATAGTCCGCAAATGCCTTTTGGCGGAAGTGATGATTTTACTTGGAACAACGAGGGAACCAAAATTCTTTATGTCGCCAAGAAATTGGAAGGAAAAGAATATGCAACCAGCACCAATACAGATATTTACGAATATGACTTGCAATCGGGAATAACCAAGAACCTGACAGAAGGAATGCTTGGTTATGATACCCATCCCGAATTTTCAAAAGAAGGTGCATTGGCATTTTTGAGCATGGCGCGTGACGGTTACGAAGCGGATAAGAATGATATCGTCGTATTTTTTAATGGTTTAAAAACCAATTTGACCCAACACTGGGACGGAACCGTTTTCAGTTTCAAATGGGATAAAGACGGAAGAAAAATTTATTTTACTGCACCTATTGGCGGAACGGTTCAACTATTTTCCGTGGATTATGTTCCGGCCAACAACAGCAAAAAACCATTGGAAATCAAACAAATTACCGACGGACAATTTGATGTAGCCGGATTGGTGGGACAAGTTGGAGAGGAATTCATCGTTAGCCGAACCGATATGAACCACGCTTCCGAGCTTTATTCCGTAAACCTGAAAAACGGAAAAATGAGCCAATTGACCGATGTGAATAAAAACATTTACGACCAAATCAAATTGAGCAAAGTTGAAAAACGAATCGTGAAAACCACTGACAATAAAGACATGGTGACCTGGGTGATTTATCCGCCGGATTTCGACCCGAATAAGAAATATCCGACTTTGCTTTATTGTCAAGGAGGACCGCAATCCGCACTTTCGCAGTTTTATTCTTTCCGATGGAATTTCCAACTCATGGCTGCTCATGGATACATCGTGGTAGCTCCCAACCGTCGCGGAATGCCCGGACATGGCGTGGAATGGAACGAAGCCATTTCCAAAGACTGGGGTGGACAAGTGATGGATGATTATTTGTCGGCGATTGATGATGTCGCCAAAGAAAAATATGTGGACAAAGAGCGTTTGGGCGCAGTGGGTGCGAGTTATGGCGGATACTCGGTGTTTTATCTGGCCGGAATTCACAACAAAAGATTCAAATCTTTCATCGCGCATGACGGAGTTTTCAACTTGAAATCCATGTATGGAACAACAGAAGAACTCTGGTTTACCAACTGGGATGCCGGAGGAGCTTATTGGGAAAAAGACAATAAAGATGCGGTGAAAACCTATACGGAATTTGATCCGAGTAATATGTTGGACAAATGGGATACGCCGATTCTAATCATTCAGGGCGGAAAAGATTATCGAGTGCCGATCGGACAAGGATTGGAAGCTTTTCAAGCTGCGCAATTGCATGGTTTAAAAAGCCGTTTGCTGTATTTTCCCGATGAAAATCACTGGGTTTTGAATCCGCAGAATTCTATCATCTGGCATACGGAATTTTTCAAATGGCTGGGGGAAACGCTTTGATTTAAAATTTAAAAAATGAAATTCGGAAAAGTAGAAAATCCGGAGCTGGTTGATTTCAGTTTGCCAAAGGATCATCCCGACACGAAAAAAATTCTTTCGAAACATAAAAAAGAAAATGATTTCGAAGCTTTTGTGGGATGTGCCAAATGGAATCGTGCCGATTTGAAAGGGTTTTATCCGCGTGGAACTAAGGACGAATTGACTTATTATTCCACACAGTTCAATTCCATCGAACTCAATGCTACTTTTTATAAAATGCCTGATTGGCAACAAGTCCAAACCTGGAAAAACAAGACGCCCGAAGGTTTTCAATTCTTCCCGAAAGTTCCCAACATCATCACGCATTTTCGACGATTGATCAACGTAGAAGAACCCATTCAGAATTTCGCAAATGCCGTGAGTAATTTCGAAGAAAAATTCGGGATGGCTTTTATGCAATTGCACGACAATTTTAAACCCAAGGATTTTAATCGGCTAAAAAATGCGCTGGAAGCTTTCCCAAAAGGTTTTCCGCTTGCCGTGGAAGTTCGCAATGAAGAATGGTTTTCTGACGAAAAAATCAACAATGAATTTTGTGCATTGCTCGAAAGTCTAAATATGGCAAACATCATTGTGGATACAGCCGGAAGACGCGATATGATGCACATGCGACTGACCAGTCCGGTGGCTTTCATCCGATATGTGGGCGCAAACCATAAATCAGATTATGACCGATTGGACGAATGGGTGGAACGAATTAAAATCTGGAAAAATCAAGGATTACAGAAACTCTATTTTTTTGTGCATCAAAACATTGAATTGGAGTCTCCCCTCCTCGCTTCGCAGTTTATTGAAAACTTGAATATGGCATTAAAATTGGATTTGAAAATTCCTGATAAAAATAATTCCGGAAACAATCAGACTTCGTTGGACATCAAATAAATAGCCGGAATTGAAAAACAAAAAAGATGAAATTAAAAAATTTCTTTCCGGTTGCAATTCTCTCAGGATTCTTCCTGCTGATTTCTTGTGGCAGTACAATTCCTGATAATGCAGAAGCTGTTCAGGGATTCCAAAAAGATAAATATTTAGGGAAATGGTATGAAATTGCCCGGCTCGATTTCAAATACGAAGAAGGCCTGAACAATACCACTGCTCATTATTCGCTGAACGAAAACGGTTCCATAAAAGTTGTAAACCGTGGCTATGACTACGAAAAAAGGGAATGGCGCGAAGCCGATGGAAAAGCCAAATTTGTAGGCGAAGAAAACATCGGAATGCTGAAAGTTTCCTTTTTCGGACCTTTCTATTCGGGTTATAATGTGATTGCTATCGACCAAGAATACCAATATGCTTTGGTTGCCGGAGAAAGCTTAAAATACCTTTGGGTTCTATCCCGCGAAACCACCATTCCCGAGGAAATCAAAAAGGATTATTTAAAAGTCGCAGAAGAAATCGGTTATCAAACTTCTGATTTAATTTGGGTGGAACATAATCAGTGATTTCGGAATTCTTAATTGATTGAATGGGTTTTGGTTGGGAAGTAAAATGTTTGATCCAAAAGGAATTATACGTTCGAAAATAAGAAAGAGGGATTAATTGCATTGATCCCAAAAATGGAGACCTTGCAAACGAAACCGATGATGTTTCACATCCTATTATTTTTTTCACTCGTCCATTTTAGAAAGTACACTTTCTACATTTCCGAATAAAAAAAAACCGATTGATTACTCAATCGGTTTCGTTTGCGGAGAAAGAGGGATTCGAACCCCCGGAGGTGTGACCCTCAACGGTTTTCAAGACCGCCGCATTCGACCGCTCTGCCATTTCTCCAAGTGAACAGTCGCCTGTTCCCTATTTTGTGGGTGCAAATATATAGATTTTTAAACTATACCTGCAAACCTAAATCGAAATTTCTATCGTAGAATTCAATAAATCTTCCAAACTTTCTCTTCTTCTGATGAGATAGTCCTGATTCTCAGTCAACAATACTTCAGCCGGACGAAAACGCGAATTGTAATTCGAAGCCATCGAAAAACAATAAGCACCTGCATTTTGAAAACAAAGGACATCGCCTTCATTGATTTCATTTATTTTACGATTCGAACCAAAAGTATCCGTTTCGCAAATGTATCCCACCACCGTATAATATCGTGGACGTCCTTCCGGATTGGAAAGATTCAAAATTTCATGATGCGCATTGTAAAACATCGGACGAATTAAGTGGTTAAAACCACTGTCCACACTCGCAAAAACTGTTGAAGTCGTTTGTTTGATGACATTGACCGAAGCCAAAAAATATCCCGCTTCACTTACCAAATATTTCCCCGGCTCGAACATTAACATCAATTCTCGACCGTATTTTTTCTCAAAACGATTAAACCGATGACTCAAACGTTCACCCAGATATTCAATGTCCGTTTCGTCGGCTCCCGGATAATAAGGCACCTTGAAACCACTTCCGAAATCCAAATATTCCAAATCCTTTAATTCAGCCGCTACATCAAATAAAATTTCGGCTCCCTGCAGAAAAACATCCACATCCAAAATATCTGATCCCGTATGCATATGCACACCGTTTACAAGCATTCCGGTATTTTCAATCACCCGTTTGGCCAATGGAAACTGATGAATCGAAATCCCGAATTTCGAATCAATATGTCCCACTGAAATATTCGCATTTCCACCCGCCATGATGTGCGGATTGATACGGATGCAGACCGGATATTCTGGAAATTCCTGTCCGAAATGTTCCAAAACCGACAAATTATCGATGTTGATTTTAACACCCAATTCCATCGCTTCTTTGATTTCCTCAAAAGAAACACCATTGGGCGTATAAATTATTTCAGAAGGCTCAAATCCGGCTTTCAGTCCGATCAAAACCTCCTGAATCGAAACCGTATCCAAACCTGAACCCAAACCTTTGAAAAACTTCAAAATATTCAGATTCGTATTGGCCTTGCACGCATAATTCAACTTCAGCTTCTTGACAGAGGAAAACGCCTTGACCATTCGCTCATATTGAGCGCTCATTCTTTCCGAATCGTACACGTACAGCGGTGTACCATAGTTTTCGGCTGCCGCAAGCAACCTTTCTCTGTCAAAATTCATTTTTAAAATTTTATGTGAGGCACAAAAGTAAAGAAACTCCGTTTTATACACCCAAAGTTTCTTTCTTATTTTATTGGGGCGCCTCCCGTTGCGATTCCAGATTCATTATTCCATTTAAAATCTCACCGCAACGGGACCGTGCTATCCACTATATCTTTTCGCACCAGGAACTGAGGCTCTCGAAGCTCCGATGTGAAAAGGATGCCGCTACTATCACTGGCGCAAGCATTATAAATTAAAAAACACAAAAATTCAACAATCGCTTTTTCCAATTGAATAAATTTGTAAGAACAGTAAAACGCTCATACGATGAAAACTACTCGAAAAGAATTTCTACAAAAATCAATTACAGGATTGGCGGGGTTGCTGATTTTGCCCACTCTTTCTTCCTATTCGCCACAAAATGGCAAACCCGTTGTCGTCCATGCCGGCGAAGGTGAAACCTATTGGATCGGACCACGTAATTCACCATTGACCATCAATATTTCCCGTGATAAATTTGGGAATGAAACCATGTCTTTATGCACGGAACTCATTGCCGTCGGAGAAGGAATTCCGCTTCACAAACATCTGAACGAAGACGAACTGATTTTCATTCACCGCGGTCAGGGAATGCTCATTCTCAACGATCAGGAATTTCTAGTGAAAGAAGGAAGTGCCGCTTTGGTTCCAAAAGGTACCTGGCACAAAATCACAAACACCGGCACTGAAACTTTGACGATGGTTTTTAGTTATTCGCCTGCCGGATTTGAAGGATATTTCCGCGAACTCGGTTCGCCTGTCGGTACGCCCTGGCAACCCAAAACAGCCGAAGAATTTGCCGCCCTTGACAAAAAATGGGGAATTGTTTACAAATGAAAATCCTATTGGTCATGAAAAAACCCTGATTATCTTCCATTCGAGAGATTTCAATTAAAAACACCTCGTTTTGAAATGCCCACCCAAAACCATTTAAAACACAAACAAATTTCATAAATTGCAGTCCGAAATTTTTAATACCAAAACAAATATTTAGACATGAAAGAAGTTGTAATCGTATCGGCCGTTAGAACACCAATCGGGGCATTTCTAGGCGGATTATCCACTATACCAGCCGTTCAATTGGGCGCAACCGCCATCAAAGGAGCGTTAAACAAAATCAATTTAGATCCTTCATTGGTCCAGGAAGTTTTTATGGGAAATGTGCTTCAGGCCGGCGAAGGTCAGGCACCTGCACGTCAGGCCGCTTTGGCAGCCGGATTGCCAAATTCCGTTCCTTGTACTACGGTCAATAAAGTTTGTGCTTCAGGAATGAAAGCCGTGATGTTTGCTGCACAAGCCATCCGTTGTGGCGATGCAGATGTGGTAGTTGCCGGAGGTATGGAAAGTATGTCCCAAACGCCGTTTTACAATATGGCAGGCCGTACCGGAACCAAATTCGGGAATGCAGTTCAGTTGGACGGAATCATTCAGGACGGACTTTTGGATGCTTATAACAAAAAAACAATGGGATTTGCTGCAGATGCAACTGCTGCAAAACACAATATTTCAAGAGAAGATCAGGATGCTTTTGCGATTGAATCTTATACCCGTACAGCAAATGCCTGGAAAGCAGGAAAATTTGCAGACGAAATCGTTCCGGTTGAAGTTCCGCAAAGAAGAGGCGATGCGATCATCGTTTCAGAAGACGAGGAATTCAAATCGGCGAATTTTGAAAAATTCGCATCTCTTCGTCCCGCTTTTGAAAAAGATGGAACTGTAACAGCGGCCAATGCCTCAACTTTGAACGACGGCGCTTCAGCATTGGTTTTGATGTCAAAAGAAAAAGCAGACGAACTGGGTCTTAAACCTTTGGCTAAAATTATTTCCTATGGCGATGCTGCACACGAACCTGAATTCTTTACAACTGCTCCCGCGAAAGCTGTACCAGTGGCTTTAGCAAAAGCAGGATTGAAGGCTTCTGATGTTGATTTCTGGGAATTCAACGAAGCTTTCTCCGTAGTGGGAATCGTAAATACACAAATCTTGGGATTGGATACGGCAAAAATCAATGTGAACGGTGGAGCGGTTTCTTTGGGACATCCGCTTGGAAATTCCGGTTCGCGAATCTTGGTTACCCTGATCAATGTTTTGAAACAAAACGGAGGGAAAATCGGTGGAGCCGGAATCTGTAACGGAGGTGGAGGTGCTTCTGCGATGATTATTGAAAATCTCGATTGATCTAATAATATATAATTTTTACCTCCAAGGTTTTAAAAACCTTGGAGGTTTTTTTATTATTAAATTTTGATAGGGAATTTGCAATAACAGATCCGACAAGAAATTGAAAAATTAATTTGACAGATTCATTCGAAATTTTATTTTCAAATTCCCAATTTATTCAATTTATCAATTCGAAGAATTATCTTTGTCTAAATCCAATTTTAAATGAATATTCAGGACAAAATTCAGGCACTCCGAGAAGAACTCAATCAGCACAATTACAATTATTACGTTTTAGATACACCCAAAATTTCGGATTATGAATTCGACCAATTATTGAAAGAATTACAGAAACTGGAAGCGACTCATCCTGAATTCTTTGATCCCGACTCGCCTACTCAGCGCGTGGGTGGTACGATTACAAAAAATTTTCCTACCATTGTTCACGAACATCGAATGTATTCGCTGGATAATTCCTATTCGATTGAAGATTTACAGGATTGGGAAAAAAGGATTGAAAAAGCTTTGGATGAAAAAGTAGAATTTGTCTGCGAATTAAAATACGACGGTGCTTCGGTTTCCATTTTATACGAAAACGGCCGTCTCAAACAAGCCGTTACACGCGGCGATGGATTTCAGGGCGATGAAATTACGCACAATGTCAAAACCATTCGTTCGGTTCCCTTGAAATTAATGGGAGATTATCCGGCAAAATTTTATGTTCGTGGCGAAATCATTTTACCGCATAAGGAATTTAACCGCATCAATTCCGAACGTACCGAACTGGGACTCGAACTCTATGCCAATCCGAGAAATACCGCAAGCGGAAGTCTGAAATTACAGGACAGTAGCGAAGTCGCCAAACGTAAACTGGATTGTTATCTCTATACCATCGTTGGGAATAATTTACCTTTTGATTCTCAATGGGATATGCTGAAATCGGCGGAATCTTACGGATTTAAAATTCCGCATACCGCAAAATTATGTTCCGGTTTGGAGGAAGTTTTGAATTTCATTGATTATTGGGACAGCGAACGAAAAAATCTGCCTTTTGAAATCGATGGAATTGTTGTAAAAGTCAATTCTTTTGCGCAACAGGAAGAATTGGGACATACCGCCAAATCACCGCGTTGGGCCATGGCTTATAAATTCAAAGCTGAAAAAGCCGAAACCGAATTATTGAGCATTTCTTATCAGGTCGGACGAACCGGAGCCATCACTCCTGTTGCCAATCTCCAACCGGTTTCTTTGGGTGGAACCATTGTAAAACGGGCTTCCTTGCACAATGAAGACATCATCAACAAACTCGATGTGAGAATCGGCGATATGGTTTATGTGGAAAAAGGAGGCGAAATCATCCCGAAAATCGTGGAAGTGAATTTTGATGTGCGCCAACCCGATTCTCAACCGATTGAATTCATTAAAAACTGTCCGGAATGCGGAACAGAACTGGTCAGAAAAGAAGGTGAAGCCCAGCATTTCTGTCCCAACGAAGACGGATGCAAACCGCAAATCATAGGTCGAATGGAACATTATGTTTCGAGAAAGGCCATGGATATGGCGAGTATTGGCGGAGAAACGGCTGTTTTGTTGTATGACAACGGATTGGTAAAGGACGTGGCCGATTTTTATGATTTGACAAAAGAACAGATTCTACCGTTAGATCGAATGGCCGATAAATCGGCTCAAAATATCATCGATGCCATCGAGGATTCCAAAAAGATTCCTTTTGAAAAGGTTTTATATGCCATCGGGATTCGTCATGTAGGCGAAACAGTTGCCAAAAAAATTGCGAAACAATTTCATTCGATGGAAAATCTGATGAATGCAACAATCGAAGAATTGTCAAACACGGATGATGTCGGAGAAAAAATTGCCTGGAGCATTCAGGAATTCTTTTCAAAAGAGAAAAACCGGATTATGATTCAAAGACTGAAACAAGCCGGAATTCAAATGGAAGTAGGTGAAGAGTCCAAACCAACTTCGAACGTTTTAGACGGAAAAACTTTCCTATTCACAGGGGCTTTGACGCAGTTTACGCGTGAAGAAGCCCAGAAATTAGTCGAACAAAACGGTGGGAAAAATATTTCAGGTGTAAGCAAAAATTTGAATTATTTAATTGCCGGAGAAAAAGCCGGAAGCAAACTTAAAAAAGCAGAATCCCTTGGAAGTGTGAAAATCCTGACGGAAGAGGAATTTTTGAAAATGATTAATTCCTGATTTTTAGCGAATTAAGTATATTTTGAAATCATTTTCTTATTTTAGTAAATTAAAATCAAGCTTATGAAAAAGGTCTTCTTCATTTTTCTAATTTCCATTGGAATTTTCGTTCAGGCTCAATCTATTCAAATCCAAGGTGCTTATCTGACGCAAAAAGACGATGTTCATCAGCTTTGGTTGTTTGTGGACGGTTATTCTTCTCTGACGCAATTCAAAGACAATGAATTTCTTTCTGCAATGGGCGGGCCTTATCAAATTCAAAATAACCAATTACTTATTTCGTTGGAATTCAATGATAAAGACAGTTCGGAAGTAGGAAATCAACTGGTTTTTCCATTGAAATTCAATGGAGATGATTTCACGGATTCCGAAGGAAACAAATGGGTAAAACAAAATAAATCCCAGGATTTGGACGGTGCCTGGGAAATCACGGGAAGGAAAATCGACGGGGAAATGAAGGAGATTCACCAAAGAGGCGAACGAAAAACGCTGAAACTTTTGGTGGGAGGTTATTTTCAATGGTTTGCGATTGATCCTTCCCAAAAGAGCTTTTCGGGAACAGGAGGCGGAATTTATACATTTGAAGGCGGAAAATACACCGAAAAAATTCAGTTTTTCTCAAGAGATAATTCCCGTGTGGGCACATCATTGCAGTTCGATGGGGAATTGAAAGACGGAAAATGGCACCACAGCGGATTGAGTTCCAAAGGCGACCCGATTTATGAAATCTGGGGCAGAATCAATTGAGTATTATTAAACATTAAGAGGTTTTGAATGTGACAAAGTAGAATTATTAAGATTCGTTAAGAATCAACAAGTTGAATTAAATCTATTCTAATTTTGTTCCGCTTCCTTCTTTTCTTTCTTTCGGATTTCATAAGGCGATTTATCCATAGGATTCGCACCAAATGTTCCAAAGAAAATGGAAAGAATCGCTACCAAAAACGCATACAAAATCATAGCAACAATAAAACCATAAAAAGGATTTTCACTGGTGAAAAAGCCAATGGAAACAGCAATCACAAATCCTACGATATAATAAATAAATACTTTTTTCATTTTTTAATTTTAATTCGCATAAGTTCTACTAACCTTTTGAATTCCATCTACTTGTCTCAACTGATCAAGAATTTTATCGAGTTGGGATTTATTTTTAACCGAAACCGAAATTTTCCCGTCAAACACACCGTCTTCTTCCGAAATATTGATACTGCGGATATGCACGTGCAAGTTAGACGAAATAATTTTAGTAATGTCATTTACCAGTCCGATTCTGTCCAATCCATTTAAGTTCAAAATAGCACGATACAATTGTGAACTGGAATCAATCCATTTGGCACGAATAATCCGATAAGCTTGATTGGCCTGAAGCGAAACCGCATTAGGGCAATCGTTTTTGTGAACCCGAATTCCTTTCGCAACCGTTACGAATCCAAACACTTTATCCCCGGCAATCGGATTACAGCAAGAAGCCAGATCATAATCAAGTTTTTCTTCATCGGGACCAAAAACCAAAGAATCCAGTTTTTGTTTCGGTTCTTCTTCCTGTGTAACCACTGTTTTGGATTTGGGACGGAAACGGTTGATGAACCCTGTAATCCCTGATTTACTTTCTGCAAATTTCCGCAGACTTTTGTTGTCAATTTCACCTGTAGCGACTTTGTAAAAAATATCCTGACTGTTACGGGTTTTGAAATAATTCTGTAAATCGTTCACCACGCTTTCGTTAAAATCGATTTTCAAATGCCGAAGCTTGCGAATCAGAATTTCCTTTCCATCTTCCGAAATTGCTCTGCGCGCGGCGTTCAGCGAGGCTTTGATTTTGGATCTTGCCTTACTGGTTACCACGAAATCCAGCCAGTCGGTTTTGGGCTTCTGGTTAGGCGAAGTCAGAATCTCTACCTGGTCACCACTTTGCAATTCGTGGCTGAGCGGATACAATTTTCCGTTCACTTTGGCACCTAAACAAGTATCACCGATGTTGGAGTGAATCGCATAAGCAAAATCCAGCGAAGAAGCTCCTTTTGGCAGCGAAAACAAATCTCCTTTGGGCGTGAAAACATAAATTTCCTTGGCGTATAGATTGAATTTAAAATTATCAATAAATTCAGTTGCATCTTGGGTTTCATTGTTGTCCAGCATTTCCCGTACCTGACTGATCCATTCGTCAACTTTGGAATCTTCAACCTGATAATTTTCCTTGTATTTATAATGTGCAGCCACTCCCCTTTCGGCCAGTTCATCCATTCGTTCCGAACGAATCTGAACTTCCACCCAACGTGCCATAGGCCCCATTACGGTAATGTGAAGCGACTCATAACCCGTTGATTTGGGTTGGGAAATCCAGTCGCGCAGACGTTTGGGATTGGGTCGAAAAATATCGGTCACGACCGAATAAATCTTCCACGCCAGGAATTTTTCGTTCTTTTTATCGGAACGATATACAATCCGCACGGCAAATTTATCGTAAACCTCCTCAAAACTAACGTGTTGAGAAATCATTTTTCGATGAATCGAAAACACAGATTTTGAACGGCCTTTGATTTCAAATTCAAGCCCTTCTTCTTCCAGTCTTTCACGAATAATAGATGAAAAATCTTCAATATATTTTTCTCGTTCCTTTTTGGTTTCCTGCAATTTGCGCTCAATACTGAAATATTCTTCCGGTTTGGTGTATTTCAGACTCAAATCTTCCAATTCCGATTTGATATTGTAAAGTCCCATTCGGTGCGCAAGTGGCGCATAAATAAAAATGGTTTCAGATGCAATTTTCATTTGTTTGTCCTCGTGCATCGATTCCAGGGTACGCATATTGTGCAAGCGATCGGCAATTTTAATAAGAATTACCCGAACATCTTCTGAAAGCGTCAGCAGAAGTTTCCGGTAATTTTCGGACTGAATGGAAACATCTTGTTTATTGAGAATGGAAATTTTCGTGAGTCCGTCGATGATGCGTGCAATTCTTTCACCAAATAATTCTTCGATGTCTTCCAGCGTGTAATCGGTATCTTCCACTACGTCGTGCATCAGAGCGGCGGCAATACTCGTTGCGCCCAGACCGATTTCGTCCGCCACTATTTTGGCGACTTCAATCGGATGGAAAATATAAGGTTCTCCCGTTTTTCTGCGCTGGTCTTTGTGCGCATCCACAGCCAGATCAAACGCCTTGCGAATCAGCTTTTTATCGTCTTTTGTAAGCGTCTGGTACGTGTGTTTCAACATATCTTTGTACCGACGCGAAATCTCCTGATTTTCCTTTTCTACAGGACTTAACACATTCTCTTCTGCCATAGGTTAAAGTTAATTAGATTTTTATAAAATTACAAGATGTCTTTTATCAACATCGGCGGTCGGCCAATTATTGCTTTGTTGCCGTTTACCACAATAGGTCTTTCCATCAGATTGGGAAATTCAACCATCAGATCGATTAATTTGTCATCTGATAAATCTTTTCCCTCGTAATGCTCCTTCCAGATGCTTTCCTTTTTTCGGATTAAGTCAACGGGCGAAATTTTAAGTTTTTGAATTATTTTTTTCAGTTCTTCTTTTTTCAAAGGATTTTTCATGTATTCGATCACTTCGAAATCTTTACCCGAATCTTTTACAAATTCAAGTCCCTGACGGCTTGTACTGCATCTTGTATTGTGATAAATCTGAATCATTTTATATATTTTAAATGAGAATTTAGTTTAATTTTTTAATTTATTCTGGAAATCTTCTGTCTAAAAACCATTGATTTTTTTGTAAATTTAAACTATAATAAACAGGTTATGAAATTTTCAATCTTTGCAATTTTGTTGATTTTACTATTCAGCGGTTGCACTACAACAACGCCGACGCCGGCCAATACACCTGAAAACACACTCAATTTTGAAAAGAATGATGAAGACGAATATGATATCATTGTATTTGACAGTCAGTACGATGTGTTTTTGATGACTGTTGCTAAACCCAAAAACTTTTATTCAGAAACTTATTATAAAAACAAAAATCAAATTTATGTAAGCGAATGGAATTACAGAAATTCACAGCCCTTCCGCTATGACCCTAATTTGTACGCAGTATATATAGATTATCAGCCAAACATTCAATATGGTTTGACACTCGAATACAAACTCTATAATTTCTTCAAATTCATTGAATGGAAGTATAAAGTAAATTTAAGTTTTGGAAGATAAATTATATCTTTGCCCTTATGTTTAATAGTGACCTCACAAAGGATTTAAGTCAAAGAATCAAGGACTTACACGCCTATCTGGAAATAGAAAAGAAAGAAATTGAAATCGCAAATGAAGAAGAACGTGCGGCTTCGCCTAATTTTTGGGATAATCCAAAGGAAGCGGAAGTTTTCATGAAAAACCTTCGTTCCAAAAAGAAATGGGTGGAAGATTATAATACAATTCTCACTTCGTTCAATGATCTGGAAGTTTTGTATGAATTCAACAAAGAAGGCGAAGTTACTGACGAAGAAGTTCAGGAACAATATGAATCTACACTCAAATTTCTGGAAGACATTGAATTCAAAAACATGCTTTCGGAAGAAGGTGACAACTTGAGTGCCGTTTTGCAAATTACTGCCGGCGCCGGTGGAACCGAAAGTTGTGACTGGGCAGGAATGCTGATGCGTATGTACCTGATGTGGGCAGAGAACAATGGTTACAAAGTAAAAGAACTCAACTTTCAGGCAGGAGATGTAGCCGGCGTAAAAACCGTTACATTGGAAATTGAAGGTGAGTTTGCCTTTGGTTATCTGAAAGGCGAGAACGGTGTTCACCGATTGGTGAGAATTTCACCTTTTGACAGTAATGCCAAACGACATACGAGTTTCGTATCAGTTTATGTTTATCCGCTTGTGGATGATACTATTGAAATTGAGGTAAATCCAAGTGATGTAGAGTTGCAAACCTCCCGTTCAGGTGGTGCCGGCGGACAGAATGTAAACAAGGTCGAAACAAAAGTTCAGCTGACGCACAAACCAACCGGAATCGTGGTAGTTTGCCAGGTAGAGCGTTCCCAGCTGGCAAACCGTGAACGTGCGATGCAAATGTTGAAGTCGGAATTATATAAAATCGAACTTGAAAAACGAATGGCGGCACGAAGTGAAATCGAAGCCAACAAAATGAAAATCGAATGGGGCTCGCAAATCCGAAATTACGTGATGCATCCATATCAGCTTGTAAAAGACGTGCGCACCGGATATGAAACCAGTGATGTTCAGTCCGTGATGAACGGTGAAATCGACGAATTCTTGAAAGCATTTCTGATGCTGATGGGACAAAAAGAAGATACGGAATAAAAATCAACTCTATGAAAACTCTTTTGACCGTTTTAATTACTATTTTAAGCGGAATTCTATATGCTCAGTCCATTCCTACCAAGGCGAAAAATTTAACAAGTTTCGTCCCTGAAAATTGGAAAGCCATCAAAATGGTTCACGGTGATTTGAATAATGATCAAAAAGATGATCTCGTTTTAATCATCGAAGAAGATAACCCAAAAAACATAATCGAAAACGATGGTATGGGAAGTAAGTTCTTGAATTTAAATCCCAGATATCTGCTGATTATATTTCAAACTCCTAACGGATTTGAACTTAAAGAATTAAACAAAACATTTATTCCCAAAGAAAATAATGAAGAATCTCCATGTTTGATGGATCCGCTTGTCGAGGGCGATATTCAGATCAATAAAGGTGTCTTGGTTTTGAGTTTAAATTATTGGCTCAGTTGCGGTTCCTGGAGTACCGGAACAGACACTTATACATTTCGATTTCAAAAAAACGAATTTGAATTAATCGGTTTCGACACATTTAGTTTCGCGCGAAATTCAGGAGAAATTCATGAAGTAAGTGTCAATTTTTCTACGCGAAAAATGAGCATCACTACTGGAGGAAATATGTTTGAGGATGCAGATGAATCTGAAGAAAAAACTGAATGGAAAACCTTCAAACTGGATAAACTACAAAACCTTAAAACTTTGAAATTTCCATTGGAATGGGAATTTATGGGTTTATATATCTAAATTTATAAAATGAAAATCGTAATCGGCGGTGCAGGAGAAGTTGGTTTCCATTTGGCAAAATGGCTTTCCAAAGAAATGCAGGATGTGACTGTGATTGATACTGACAAGGACAAACTGCACGTCATTGAAAGTAACCTCGATGTTTTGGTACATCGTGGTGATATTACTTCTTTTGATTCGCTTCGCGCGATTAAGATTGATCAGGCCGATATTTTCATCACGGTTACGCAGCTACAAAATACCAACCTGACCAGTGCACTGATTGCCAAAAAAATGGGTGCCAAAAGAACCATTGCCCGAATTACCAATCCCGAATTTTTAAGAAGAGAAAATGCCGTTCCGGTTCAGCGAATAGGGATTGATGTACTTATCAGCCCGGAACAATTGGCCGCCACAGAAATTCATCAGTTGGTAGAAGAATCTGCATTCAATACCACCCATGCTTTTGCCAACGGTGAACTAAAATTATTCGGAACAGTGTTGGATAAAGATTGTAAGGTGCTGGAAAAACAAGTTCGGGAAGTGATTGATGTTTCCAAACAAGAACCTTATTTCATGCCGATTGCCATCATTCGCACAACCGACCGCGGTATGCACGAAACCATCATTCCGCGTGGAGATACAGTTTATAAGTTAAACGATCAGGTTTATTTTATTGCCCTGAAACATGCTACGGCTGAGATTTATAATATTCTCGGTAAAAAACAGGAATTCTATAAAAACGTAATTGTATTGGGTGGCGGAAGCATCGGAAAAAAAACCGTTTCACTGCTGAAGCAGAGTAAACACAACGTAAAACTTATCGAAAAAGACCGAAATAAAGCTTTTGACCTGGCCGACGAATTGAGCGACATTCTGATTATCAACGGAGACGGCCGCGACGGAGATCTTTTGGAAGAAGAAGGAATCACAAATGCCGATGCATTCATCGCTGTAACCGGAAGTTCTGAAACCAATATCATGTCTTGTTTGTTAGCAAAATCCAAAGGTGTGAAAAAGACAATTGCGCTTGTTGAAAATATGGATTACATCCATTTGAGCCAGGAAATCGGGATCAGTGCCTTTATCAATAAAAAATTGTTGGCGGCTGACAGTATTTTCCGTTACATCAGACAAGGCGATGTCCTGGATGTAACCGGACTTTCTGACGTGGATGCTGAAGTGATGGAATTCAAAGTGGATGAATTTTCTCCGGTGGCTAATAAAACCCTGAAGGAAATCAAACTGCCAAAAGAATCGATTGTAGGTGGAATCGTACGAAAAAATGAAGGAATCATTCCGACTGCCGATTTCAGAATTCAGAATGGAGACCACGTCGTTGTGTTTGTACAGCCCTCTGCCATAGCTAAAATCGGGAAATTTTTCCAGTAATGAAAAATATCAATTTCAAAGTAATCTTTAACCTGATTGGTATGCTGATGCTGATCAATGCACTTTTCATGTTACTTTGTGTGATTGTTTCACTGATTTACCGTGAAAATATATTCCTGCCAATGCTATTTTCCAGCTTTATCACAGCCGGATTTGGAGCCATTTGTTATTTCGGGACGAAAAATGCACAAAAAAAGCTCAACCGTAGAGACGGATATTTAATCGTGGGGACTGGCTGGATTTTTCTGATTTTATCAGGTTCCCTGCCCTATTTCCTATCCATTCCTTATTTATCTCCGGAAGTTTTTCTTTCAAACGATATAAACGCCATCAACATATTTTTTGAAACCATTGCCGGCTACACAACCACAGGTTCAACTATTTTTCAGGATGTGGAAGTTTTGCCCAATGGAATTCTTTTCTGGCGCAGTATGACACAATGGATTGGGGGAATGGGAATCATCGTACTGACGATTGCTATTTTACCGCTTTTGGGAATTGGCGGAATGCAGCTTTTTGTGGTGGAAGCGCCAGTGATTTCTGCCGATAAAATCCATCCGAGAATTACAGACACTGCCAAAAGACTTTGGATGGTTTATGTTATTTTAACCATTTGCCAGATTCTTCTTTTGTATATCGCAGGAATGGGTTTATTTGATGCAGTAAATCATTCCCTTACCACGCTTTCATCAGGAGGATTTTCTACGAAAAATGCCAGTACTTCTTACTGGAATTCTATTCCGGCTATTCAGTATATCATCATGTTTTTTATGTTTTTATCGGGTGTGAATTTCGTTTTAAACCACTTTTTACTAAAAAAGGATTTAAAAAAGATCATCCGAAATGAGGAATTTCGATGGTATTTGGGTATTATTGTGGTAACTTCCTTCATTGTCGGACTGATTGTTTATTTCTTCGCCAATCCTTTACACCAAAGCATTCCGGGAGCTGAAATCCTGGGTACGGCCAATAATTATTCTATAGAAAACTCTTTCAGATCTTCTTTCTTTCAGGTAATTTCTGTGATTACTTCCACCGGGTTTACATCGGCTGATTACACCCAATGGACGCCATTTGTATCCATGTTATTTTTTTCATTACTCTTTGTAGGTGGTTCAGCCGGATCGACTTCGGGTGGCGTAAAAGTAATCCGACATGTTATTTTACTAAAAAACAGCATATTGGAACTAAAAAGACTGATTCATCCGAATGCAATTTTACCGGTGCGCTACAATAAAAAAAGTATTTCTCAGACCATTGTTTATAATATACTCGCGTTTTTTGTGATGTATATGTTTATTTGGATTGCGAGTTCTGTAATATTGGCACTCATAAATGAAGGCTTAAATCCCGGGTATGCCGAATTTATTTCAGCCATGAGTTTATCGGCTTCCTCGTTGGGTAATATTGGAAGCGCGCTGGGTGATTATGGTCCTACCGATACTGTGGCGAGTTTAACGCCGTTGGCGAAATGTTTTTGTGCCTTTCTGATGATTTTGGGCCGATTGGAACTTTTTGCTATTCTGATTTTGTTCACGCCGTTTTTATGGCGTTCCAATTAATTTAAATACTTTTACCTTATGAATATAAAAGAAAAACAAGATAGACTCTTGCATTTTTTTAGTTGTTTGATCAATCCGAATGAGTTTAAAAATTCAGTCAGAAAATACCCTAACCCAATCTATAAGATTGTTTTTGATACTTTAGAACAAGTTAAAAACAATCAATTTTCACCAGAAGACATATCGGTTTTTGATGTGATGAATATTTACAGAAATCAATTGGCTGAAAGCACACAGAAAATTGATTATGAAGTTTTCAATAGTCCCATCGTAAATGAGGTTCAAAACATTTATAAAAGAGCAACGTCACCAGAAATATGGTGCAAATTCCACTATCTTCTTGCTAAAAATTTTCAAGCAAAAAATTACCTGGAAATCGGCACCAATCTTGGTGTTTCGGGTTCATACATACTTTCTGCCATCAAAAATCATCCTGATGGGAAATTTATAACTATGGAGGGCGTTCCTAAATTATATGAGATAGCCGAAAATCATTTCAGCAAGATTGCTTCTGCTTCCCAATACCGGATTATAAAGGGACTTTACCAAGACACCATGCCGGAAATGTATGCGATGCCTGTTAAGTTTGATATGGCATTTATTGACGGAAATCACAAGTATGAACCTACACTCGAATATTACTACGAAATAAAAAAGAAGACAAATAATAAAGCTATATTGATTTTTGACGATATATATATTTCAGATCAGATGAAAAAAGTATGGTCAAGAATTAAGAAAGATGATGGCAACAACTTTATTGTTGACTTATGTAAGGTTGGCATTGTAATTATAGATAAAGAGGAAAAAATAAAAGGGATTCATACCAAATACTTTTTAGCATAGTGTTCAATTATAAGAAATTTTAATCCGATTCGCCTCTAAGACAATTAGAAAAAAATAGAAAACCCTGCAAGACCGAAGCCAAAACAGGGTTTTCATTTTTCGAAACATTTGATTTGAAAAAGACTAACCGTCTCTTTCAGTTCACCTGTTATCTGATCTTCCCGAAGAAAGCGAATGCAGGTTGCCCGAAAAATTGAGCTCTACTTGTGTTTAATAAATAAAAGCGAACTGCTCAATCTTATTTTCTAATCGAAAATCTATCCTAAAAATGCCGTGGCAATTCATAGGTGGTTTGAGCATACTTTTAGTCTTAAAAGCAGAATCTCTTGTTCATTGGATGTCAGTTTTTATCTAAAAGATAATCCCTTCTATCTTATTGAACATTATTTGAAAGAACGTTAGTTCTACCAAAATGATTATTAAATTCCTTAATAAGTAAACTTAAATTTCCTCGTTCAAATGAATACACTATCTCGAAGTCTCATTTTGATATTTCAAAGTTAAACTAGGAAATCTGTTTATGCAAATAAAATACAATCTTCTTACTTACAATAACTTAACACGACTTTTCAACAATTGTTAATTTCGTTTGTATTCAGCTAAGGAAAAAGGACTCACATGACTTATATCATTATTTTTTTAACCTTATCAACAATTGCGGTAGAGCCCAAACCATATTTTTTCATGAGTTCAGCAGGTGTTCCGCTCTCACCGAAAGTATCATTGGTTCCCACAAATTCTTGTCTTGCCGGATAATGTTGCGTAAGGAGCCGCGCTACGCTCTCACCCAACCCACCGTAAATATTATGT
Organism: Moheibacter sp.; assembly: GCF_049672845.1. Classification (NCBI taxonomy): domain Bacteria; kingdom Pseudomonadati; phylum Bacteroidota; class Flavobacteriia; order Flavobacteriales; family Weeksellaceae; genus Moheibacter; species Moheibacter sp. The sequence continues at coordinate 208,670 of NZ_JBATWT010000011.1, read as the reverse complement.
TCTTCACAAGTTACCACCTTTCCGGTCTTACGAACCGAACGCAAAATGATGTCCTCATCCAATGGTTTGATGGTGTGGATATTGATAACTTCAGCAGAAATCCCTTCGGTTTCCAGCTCATTGGCAGCCAACATAGCTTCCCAAACTAAATGTCCTGTGGCAACGATCGTCACATCCCTCCCCTCCTGAATCATTACGCCTTTCCCGATTTCAAAATCCTGATCGGGTGAAGTGAAAACAGGTACAGACGGTCGGCCAAAACGAAGATAGACAGGTCCGTCATACTCGGCAATTGCCAACGTTGCAGCTTTTGTCTGGTTATAATCACATGGATTGATCACCACCATTCCCGGAAGCATTTTCATCATTCCGATGTCTTCCAGAATCTGATGTGTTGCGCCGTCTTCACCTAGCGTAACACCTGCATGGGATGCACAAATCTTTACATTTTTTCCCGAATAAGCAATAGACTGTCGGATCTGATCATACACTCTTCCGGTCGAGAAATTGGCAAAAGTTCCTGTAAAAGGAATTTTTCCGCCGATGGTAAGTCCGGCAGCGATGCCCATCATATTGGCTTCAGCAATTCCTATTTGAAAAAATCTTTCGGGATTTTCTTTTTCAAAAACTTCCATTTTCAGTGATCCGGTCAAATCGGCACAAAGCGCCACCACATTTGGATTTGTTCTTCCCAGCTCTGTAAGTCCGTCGCCAAATCCGCTACGGGTATCTTTCTTTTCGGAGTATGTTACGTCAATCATTTTAGTCTAAATTATTTAAGAATTCGTCTAATAATTCCTTGTCTTTTTTTGAAAATTTATCGCGGTTATTATTGAAATAAATTTGTTCTGCACGAATCGCATCCAGTGTTCCTTTGTACCAAACACTTGAACCTTCAAATTCGCCCATGTACATATCACACATCTGACCAGCATAGTTTTTGGCGTGTTTAGAAAGTTCTTCATTGGAAAATGAAGGAATAATGGCATCCAATTTTTTGCAATACGCAGGCATTGCTTTCCAGTAAGCGGAATTAGCACTTAAAGTTTCAAATGCAAAATTCATGCTTTCAGGTGTTAAGCTCTCGTATTCAGATTCATATTGGCCTACATAATAATCTTGGGAATAATCATATGTTGCAACGGCTTCCACGGCTTCCTCGATTCCAGCGACAACTGCATCAGCAGCGGCTTCTACAGCAAAATCCTCCGGAGTTTTAGGAGTTGACTTCTCCATCGCTTCAATATCTTTTTTCAAAAAATCATACAATAAATTCGCATCTTTTTTACTTATCAAACCGCTTTTAGGACCATTCTTTTTGACGCCTTTGATTTCTTTCAGCGCAAATGTTTTAAACTTTTCTTCGTCTCCGGCTTTCATGTAATAAGTATAATTACACAGACTTGAAATATAAGAACTTGCATATGAAATCGAATTTTCATCTTCGAATTTCAATGTGTATAATTCTGAATAATTACAGAATTGAGGCTGCGTCATATAATTATAATAGTCATAATATTCTTCCACTTCTTCAGCTACAGCTTCATCCCATACCATTTCTTCTCCCGCATCAAATGCTCTGATAGAATCCTTTTTAACCTGATAATCAGCGAGTTCTTTATCCAAATCGAAATGAATAGTAGAATTTATTTTATTAATTGAAGACAACAGAACTTTCTCGTTTTCATTTCCTTCAGGAGAAGTTATTGCAAGCACAAGTCCTTTGATTTGTTTTCCTTCTTGTTTTGGTAAAAGAAAAGAAACGTTGTCAATTTCACTTGTTTCGTCAATACATAAAACAAAGTCAGTAATTTTAGTCTGCCCCTGCATAGTGGAAATTACTTCATAATGGTTGCAAGATCTATCCAAAACATTAAGCGGAGCACGGTCGATTTTATTTAATTCTACTTTCTCATAAAGCGTTTCCACAGATTCACCATATCCGTATAAATCCATCGCTACAATGTTGAAATTATTCTCCAAGTCAGAATTTTCCACTTGTATTAACTGATTTTCGTTCATATAAGAATATCCGGCTTGATTCCCCATAAAAATCGGGAAATGAACCAATGAATTTTTACTTTGCTCCGAATATTGAGCCGGAATATAATGTCGCGCAAAAATCATATCAGACATCGAAGAATCCAGTCCGGGAAATTTATAATCAAGTCTGTAATTGAAGGTATGAGAATTTTGGGCAGACAAGAATCCGCTTAAAATGAAAGCCGAAAAAATTAGGGATTTTTTCATTTTAATAATCTTTTAATTCGGTTTCAGGATTTTGTTCTAGAGCTTTCTCCAGTTGTTCATCATTCGGAGCTTTTCCGTGCCATGCGTGTGTTCCCATCATAAAATCTACACCGTTGCCCATTTCTGTATGCAGAATAATCACTACCGGTTTTCCTTTTCCGGTTTCAGATTTTGCTTTTTCAAGAACTTCAATAACTTTTTGCAGATTATTTCCTTCTTTCTCCTCCAGCACCAACCATCCGAAAGCAGAAAGCTTTGCATGTAAATCACCCAGATCCAATACATTTTTTGTAGAACCGTCAATCTGCTGACCATTGTAATCAATAGTTGAAATGATGTTGTCCACCTTTTTACCGGCGGCATACATCAGAGCTTCCCAAATCTGTCCTTCCTGTAGTTCTCCGTCACCATGAAGCGTATAAACAAGTTTATCGTCATTGTTTAATTTTTTGGCAAGTGCCGCACCAATCGCCACGGATAGTCCCTGCCCTAAAGATCCCGATGCTACTCTTACACCTGGCAAACCTTCATGCGTAGTCGGATGCCCCTGCAATCTTGAATCGATTTTGCGGAAAGTTTCCAGTTCTTCTACAGGGAAAAATCCGGAACGTGCCAAAGTACTGTAGAAAACCGGCGAAATATGTCCGTTTGACAAAAAGAATAAATCCTCCCCGATTCCGTCCATATTGAAATCGGTGGAATAGTTCATAATTTTCCCGTACAGTGCAGTGAAAAATTCGGCACAACCCAGGGAACCTCCCGGATGACCACTGTTCACAGCGTGAACCATACGTAAAATATCTCTTCTTGTTTGCTGAACGCGGATTTCTAATTGCTCTAAATTCATCGAAAAATTCTTTGTGTGCAAAAGTACGGTTTTGAATGAGATTCTCCACCCGGAAAACCGATAATTATAAAGATTCCGATATGAGTTTTCAACAGATTTAACCGAATAATTTTTTAAATCCGGTCGGAATGAAATTTATGATGTCAGAAGCAATCAAACTTTCTCTCCCAATCTGCGAAGCGGCTTCATCGCCACAGAATCCGTGAAAAAACACACCAAAAAGTACAGCAGCCTCTGGTTCAAACCCTTTACCCAAATGTCCGGCGATGATGCCCGTCAAAACATCCCCGCTTCCGGCTGTTGCCATTCCGGGATTTCCGGTTGAATTGAAAAAGATTTGTCCGTCTGGTAAAAAGGTTTGCGTAAAAGCGCCTTTTGACACTACAATTAATTTGTATTTCTCCACAAATTCTCGAACCATTTTTATTTTCCCAAATGAATCTTTCCAGCCGCCTACAAGCCTTTCCAGTTCTTTATCGTGTGGCGTGAGAATTGTTTTTTCGGGTAATTTTTGAATCAAATCCGGATTTTTTGAAAGCAGATTAATTCCGTCCGCATCAATTATCAATTTCTTGTCTGCAAGATCTGTTTCTTCCAGAAACTGCTCAAATGCACGAGCCGTTTTTTCATCCGTCCCTATTCCAGGTCCGATTGCAATCGTATCAAATTTTTCAACATTTGGGAAAGCCGTGATTTTATCTTCCGAAAAATCCGTCATCGCCATGGATTCGGGAAAAGAAGTCTGAACGATATCGTATCCGCATTTGGGAACATAAGCGGTTACCAATCCGGCACCCGAACGTAAAACCGATTTCAAAGTCAACAGAGCCGCACCGATTTTCCCATAACTTCCTCCGATGACCAGTACATTCCCAAATTCGTATTTATGCGAAAAAGTGGTTCTTCCCATTTGAAAATGCGGCACCTGATCCAAGGTAAAAAACTGAAAAGGTGAATCACTGCTTTCCACAGATCCCCAATCCAGACTGATGTCCAGAATGTCAAATTCACGAATGTATTTCTCGTTTTCAGGTAAGAGCATTGCTAATTTCGGGGTTTGGAAAGTCAGCGTGACTTCTGATTCCACCACAGAATCGGCTTCAGAATTCAACTGATTGCAAAACAATCCGGAGGGCACATCTATGGAAATTACTGTATTCTGGGCTTTGTTAATCTGATCAATTACAGGTTTCCATTCGGGATCGATGGGTCGCGTAAGTCCGTAACCAAAAATGGCATCCATAATTAGGGTATAGGGCGGAAATTCAAATTGGGTTTCAGCATCATAAAGTTCAATCGGAATTTTGGCGTCTTTCAGTCGTTTCTGGTTGGAGAGATTATCAAGCGAATAAGTATTATTTTTCTGTAAATAAACTTTTACCTGCGCTTTTTCATCGGACAAAAGTCTGGCCAGTGCCAGTCCATCGCCACCGTTATTGCCAATTCCACAAATGATGGTAAAATGAGACTTATCAAGTTCCAAACGCGCTTTCAACCAATTCACAACTGAAGTTGCCGCACGCTCCATCAGGTTGATCAATTCAATATCCTGAATGGTAATGGTTTTCGTTTCAACTTCTTTTAACTGTTTCGGGGATAAAATTTTCATGGACTAAAAGTACTGAATTTGCATAAAAAAAACCGGCAATTTACTTGCCGGTTTAAATCTATAATTCAAAATTTTAATTTGTTTTTGTAAAAGTGAAGACAAAATCAACGTTGTTGTAAGTCTCTGTAATAGTAAATTTTGTTTCACTTTGAAATTCAAGATCATAAGCTTTCGTAACACCATCAATAGTAGTTGAAAGATTATTGCCTGATTTTGTATAAGTTCCAATCAGCGGACTGTTTTCTGTTTCCACACATACGCCGGCTTCATTTTCTTCAAAATGTTCCTGAATCAGTGTTCCATCGGGTTTAAACTGACGAATTCCTTCTGTTATACAATCTTCAACTGAAGTCCCGCCAACCGTGTAATTGGAAATAATCCACTTTCCAACCACAGAATAATTAGGTCCTCCCCCATTGTCATCGTCAGAACTACATGAAATCAATCCAAATCCCATTGTCAGCGCAAACAAAATTGCAAATACTTTTTTCATAATTTTTATTTAATGTAATAGTTAGTTAACGTAAATTTTACTCGTAAATTATTTTAACAGAAAATTTTTGTCAAAGATTATACCATTCGCCTCGATGCGGGCGAAGCCTGTCTCGCACTGAAATCATTTCACTTTCGTTTACCACCAAAAAAGCAACTGCATATAAATCTGAAATAATTTCAACGCCAGTAATTTCATTTTTAAGATTTTCCGCTTTGATGAATTCCTTTAAATGAATTTCATGATGTTCAGCAGTTTTCTGCGCATCAGGACCTCGGAAATCCCAAATGAGTTTTAGCTTTTTCTCCATTCTATTTTCTTTGTGTCCAAATTTAAACATATTGATTTAATGGAGAAATTTCTATTTGTTTAACCAATAATTTTTTAGTTGAATTTTATTTGGAAAAGCATTTGTAGTACCTTTGCACGTTCAAATGACAAAAAATATTTCCACATACAATCCGAAAGAATTTATCATCATAAAAGGTGCTAAACTTCACAATCTCAAAAACATAGATTTAGCCATTCCCAAAAACAAATTGGTGGTCATTACCGGACTTTCCGGCTCGGGAAAATCTTCCCTTGCCTTTGATACGCTGTATGCCGAAGGGCAACGAAGATACGTGGAAAGCCTTTCTTCTTATGCGCGTCAGTTTTTGGGGAAATTGGACAAACCACAGGTCGATTACATCAAAGGAATTGCGCCTTCTATTGCGATTCAACAAAAAGTAATCAGCACCAATCCCCGCTCTACCGTGGGAACCACAACAGAAATTTATGATTATCTGAAGTTGTTGTACGCACGGATCGGAACCACTTATTCGCCTGTTTCGGGAGAAATCGTTCAAAAAGATTCAGTAACCGATGTGGTGGATTACATTCAGAATTTACCCATCGATTCAAGAGTTTTGATTTTGTCGCCTGTTCATTTAAATGGCGAACGAAGTTTCGGAGAAAATCTAAACGTTTTACAACAACAAGGTTTTTCAAGATTGGAAGTGGACGGAAACCAGGTGAAAATTGAAGATCTAATCGAATTTAACTTCGAACCTCAAAAGGAAACCCAAATCCGTTTGGTCATCGATCGGATTTCCACGCAGGACGACGAGTCTTTTTATCATCGTTTGGCTGATTCCATTCAGACAGCATTTTTTGAAGGAAAAGGCGAACTGATTTTGAAAAATGTAGATAGCGAAGAAGAGCGTTCCTTTTCCAATCGTTTTGAAATGGACGGAATGATTTTCAACGAACCTTCGATTCATTTTTTCAGTTTCAATAATCCTTATGGCGCCTGTCCGGTTTGTGAAGGATATGGAAAAGTCATCGGAATTGATGAAAACCTGGTCATTCCGAATAAGAAATTATCGGTTTACGAAGATGCCGTTGTGGCTTGGAAAGGCGAGAAAATGAGCGAATGGAAAGAATGGTTCATTAAAAATGCATCGAAATTCGACTTTCCTATTCACAGACCATATTTTGAGTTGACCGAAGAACAAAAAGAAATTCTCTGGCGTGGAAAAGGAAATTGGGAAGGAATTGACGGATTTTTCAAAATGGTGGAGTCCAACACCTATAAAATTCAATACCGCGTTATGCTTTCGCGCTACCGCGGAAAAACAACTTGCCCTAATTGCAAAGGAAAACGACTTCGAAAAGAAGCTTCTTATGTGAAAATAAACGAAAAAGCCATTCAGGATTTAGTGGATTTGCCATTGGATGAACTAAAAGTTTTCTTCGATGATTTAAATCTGAGCGAATACGAAGAAAAAGTAGCCAAAAGAATTCTTTATGAAATCCGCAGCCGAACGGAATTCTTACTCGATGTCGGCTTGGGCTATCTGACTTTAAACCGTGCTTCCAATACACTTTCGGGTGGTGAGAGTCAGCGGATTAATCTTTCGACTTCACTCGGAAGTTCACTCGTCGGATCGCTGTATATTTTGGATGAACCTTCCATCGGACTTCATTCAAAAGACACGGAACGACTCATCGGTGTTTTGAAAAAACTTCGTGATTTGGGCAATACCGTGATTGTGGTTGAACACGATGAAGACATCATGAAAGCGGCTGATCACATCATCGACATTGGCCCCGAAGCCGGAACCAACGGTGGTGAAATTGTTTTTGAAGGAACTTATAAAGAATTGCTGAAAGCCAAAACTTTAACGGCTCAATACCTGAACGGAAAATTGGAAATTGAAGTTCCGAAAAAGCGAATTCCTTTTAAAAATTACATCGAAATAAAAGGTGCAAGAGAAAACAACCTGAAAAACATCGACGTGAAATTCCCACTGAATACTTTAACCGTCATTACAGGTGTGAGTGGTTCTGGGAAAAGTACGCTGATGAAAGAAATTCTCACGCCTGCCCTACAAAGAAATCTCGGCATTTACGGCAATAAAATCGGGGAATACGATGAAATTTCGGGTTCGGTACATAAAATTCATAACATTGAACTGATTGACCAAAATCCAATCGGGAAATCTTCCCGTTCCAATCCGGTGACTTATGTGAAGGCTTATGACGACATCCGCGCTTTGTTTGCCAAACAAAAAGCCAGTAAATTAATGGGTTTCGAACCCAAACATTTTTCGTTCAATGTGGACGGCGGACGTTGTGAAAGCTGTAAGGGAGAAGGTGTTATCACCATCGAAATGCAATTTATAGCCGATGTGGAGCTTGAATGCGAAACTTGTCACGGAAATCGTTTTAAAAAGGAAATTCTCGAAGTGAAATTCCACGAAAAAAACATTTCGGACATTTTGCAAATGACGATTGACGAAGCCGTTGAATTCTTCCAGAAACACAATGAAACTAAAATCGTGGAGAAAATTCTTCCACTGCAAGAAACCGGACTTGGGTATGTTCAGTTGGGACAATCTTCCAATACGCTTTCGGGCGGTGAAGCGCAAAGAATTAAACTGGCGTCTTTTTTAACCAAAGGAAATACGACAAAACCTTCTTTGTTTATTTTTGATGAACCAAGTACCGGACTTCATTTTCATGATGTAAAAAAATTACTGAAAGCTCTTCGCGCACTGATCGAAATCGGTCATACGGTTTTTGTAATCGAACACCATATGGACATCATCAAAGCAGCGGATTGGGTGATTGACATAGGACCCGAAGGCGGAAAAAAAGGTGGAAATCTGGTAGCCGAAGGAACACCGGAAGATATTGCAAAAGTCAAAAAATCCTTTACCGGACAGTTTTTGGAGGAGAAGTTGTGAAATTCATTTCGACAAGTTCAGGATGAAAAAGCTGAGGATTTGAAAATCCAAACCTGAAACTTTAAACCTGAAACCTAAATCATTTCTCCACTTGTTGATACTTCGTTAATAATTGTTGATAGATTTTAGATTAATTTCACATTGTTCACTTAAAATTTTTGTCAATTAGACAAATTATAAAATTGAAAAGAGAACATGAAAAAGAAAATATTTGTACTGGATACTTCGGTTATCATCTTTGACCATAAATCCATCATGAACTTTGACGAGCACGACATCGTCATTCCCATTACAGTTCTGGAAGAATTGGATACTTTTAAAAAAGGCAACGATACCAAAAATTTTGAAGCGCGCGAATTCATCCGCTTTCTGGATAAAACTTCCAAAGACCACCTGATTCAGGACTGGATTCCGCTCCCCGGCGAAGGAAAAGGTTCATTTAAAATCGTGATGGAAACCAACGGAATTGAAAAGTCGGCAGTGAAAATCTATGGTGCTGATTCGATGGACAACAAAATCCTGAATTCCTGCATGATTATTTCCAAAGACGAACCCAAGCGCCTGGTCACATTGGTCACAAAAGACGTGAACCTCAGATTAAAGGCTAAAGCACTAGGAATCAAAGCAGAAGACTATGAGACCGGAAAAGTTCAGAATATTGACAACCTACCCACCGGAATTCTTACTTATACCGATTTTGACCAGGAAATCATCGATTCACTTTACAAAGATTATGCGGTTCCTTTGGAAGTGATTGAAGAGAAAATGGAGATTTCTGCCAATGCTTATTATATTTTGCAGGGCGATAAATCCTCGGCATTGGCATATTACAATCCGTTTGAGCAACAACTGGAAAGAGTCAACAAACAGACGGTTTTCAACATCAAACCCAAAAATGCGGAACAGGCCTTTGCTATCCATTCTATTTTAAAGAAAGAAATAAAACTTGTAGCGTTACACGGCGTAGCCGGAACCGGAAAAACATTAATTGCGCTGGCAGCCGCAATAGCTCAAAAGAAGGATTACAAACAAATTTATCTCGCACGACCAATTGTTCCTTTGAGCAATAAGGACATCGGTTATCTGCCGGGCGACATCAAATCCAAAATTGATCCTTATATGCAACCACTTTGGGATAATTTGAAATTCATTCAATATCAGTTTGACGAACATGACAAAGAATATAAACAAATCAATCTGATGGTGGAGCAGGAAAAATTATTGATTACGCCGCTGGCTTACATTCGCGGACGGAGTTTATCAGATGTTATTTTTATTGTAGATGAAGCCCAAAATCTCACGCCCCACGAAATCAAAACCATCATTACCAGAGCCGGAGAAAACACTAAATTTATTTTTACAGGCGATATAAAACAAATTGACACGCCATATCTGGATGAACAATCAAACGGCTTATCATATCTGGTGGACAAGGTGCAGGGACAAAAGTTATTTGCTCACATTCAGCTAATTAAAGGTGAAAGAAGTGAGTTAGCCAATCTGGCCAATGAATTACTATGATACTACCTTGATTTATTGTTGAAAAAAACTTGGGAACAATCTGTATAATTTTGGTTAAGTTATCAGATACTTCTATATTTGCGCGTTAAAAAATTCTTAATAAGACACCAATTATGAAATGCTCATCAACGATTTTCAAATGAATTACCGTTATGAATTGAGCATTCCATCTGACAATTAAAAAACTAATAAAAAAAGAACAGATGAAAGGAAAATGGCTTATAGCAGGTATAGCAATTATTTTGGGAATACTTTCCATCAGACAATTAAGCTACACCTGGTACACCAATAAGATAGAGTGTGAAGCATTTGAAAATTCGAGAGATGAAGCGCATGAGCAAATTGTACTGGACAGTTTGGCCAATGACACCCTGGACTTGGGAATCATCAGCTACAATTACCGCGATGCCAAAAACAAAGAAATCAAATTAGGTCTTGACCTACGTGGGGGAATCAGTGTGATCCTTCAGGTTCAGGTACGCGACCTGCTGGAAAGTCTTGCTGATCACAGTGAGAATCCAATCTTTGTGGAAGCGCTGAATTCTGCCGATATCAAACAAAGATCGCAAGGTAACCGTGCTTATGTTGATATTTTCTTCGATGAATTTGAAAGAATCAGAGCAGAGAAAGGTCAGCAAAACCTTCGATATGCTTCAGCCGATCTTTTCGGAAACCGTCAGAATGCCAGTTTTATTGAGTTCAACGAAAGCGACGAATCGGTAAAAGATAAAATCAAAAAGGATATTGATGCGAAAATCGGAACGGCTTATCAGGTTATTTCTTCTCGTATCAACCGATTTGGTGTTGTGGAACCTGTGATTCAGCGTCTGGGAGGTTCCGGAGATGGACGAATCTTGGTGGAAATGCCGGGCGAGAAAAACAAAGACCGAATCAAAAACCTGCTTCAAAGTACTGCAAAACTTGAGTTCTGGAAAGTTGAAGCAAACAATCCGCAGGTAAATTCTTATTTCGCTACACTGAATCCGCAAAGTCTGGGCATCAAAACTGATGTGCAAAGTCTTCAGGGAATCATCCAACCGGCAATGGAAGGGAATTCTCTTTTCTCGGTTGCAACCAAAGACACTGCTATTGTTAACGAGATTTTGAATTCACCGGGACTTAAGGCAAATATGCCGTCCAACATCCGTAATTATAAATATTATTGGGGACACAAACCTGTAGACACCAGAAATACCGGAGCAGTAGGTACTTTCCTTTCCCTTTATGCGCTTAGCGGAGATCAGCAAAATGCGCCGCTTCTTCCGGGTGATGTGATCGATCAGGCAACCGGAGAAAGAAATGCAGGTTCTATTTCAAATGAACCTATTGTGACCATGAAAATGAATCCGGAAGGAGCTCAAAGATGGTCTAGAATTACAGAAGAAAACGTCGGAAATTCCATTGCCATCGTATTGGACAATATGGTTTATTCGGCTCCGAATATCAACGAAAAAATTTCAGGAGGAAACTCACAGATTTCAGGAAACTTTACACTTGAAGAAGCGCGTGACTTGGCCAACATCTTACAAGCAGGTAGCTTACCGGCTTCTTCAAAAATTGTTCAGTTAGAAGAAGTAGGTCCTTCATTGGGTCAAGAAGCCATTAACAGTTCCTTGATTGCATTTGCAGCTGTATTTATTCTGATTTTGGTATGGATGGTGTTTTATTATAGCCGTGCCGGTATTTATGCGGATATTGCGGTAACCGTAAACATTCTTTTCCTACTTGGATTGATGGTCGGATTGTTTGGCGCTACGCTTTCCCTTCCGGGTATTGCGGGTATCATCCTTACCTTGGGTATGGCAATCGACGCAAACATCATTATCAACGAAAGAGTTAAAGATGAACTTTTCCAAGGAAAATCTCTTAAAGAAGCTATTTCAATAGCTTATTCCTGGAAAGGTGCGATTTCTGCGATTGTGGATGGTCACGTAACTTCGATTCTGACGGCAGCCATTTTACTTATGGTGGGTAAAGGTCCTGTTCAGGGATTTGCCATTACGCTTTTGATCGGTCTTTTCTGTTCATTGTTTACGGCAATTTTCTTAACGAAATTGTTCATCGACAGAAGACTGGAAAAAGGAAAAAATGTAGAATTCTTTACAAGTATTACCAAAAACTGGTTCCAGGGTCTGAATGTGGATTTCATGGCGAAAAGAAAAATGTTCTATATCATTTCAACTGTGGTTTCGCTTGCATGTATCGCTATTATTTTTGTTCGTGGATTTGATATGGGGGTTGATTTCGAAGGAGGACGTACTTATACCATCCGTTTTGAACAACCTGTAAATGCGAATGAAATTCGTACAACGCTTGAGCAAACTTTGACCGATGACGATGGAACAACTACGGCTCCGACTGTGAAAATTTTTGGTCCATCCAATCAGGTAAAGGTTACCACTAAATTAAAGGCCAATGAAGAATCAACTGCTGTTGATGAAGAAATCAAACAAAAAATATATGAAGGTGTTAAATCCTTCCTGCCGAATGGTTACTCTTATGAAGATTTCTCAAAAGACGAGACCGAAATCGGGATTATGTCGGTTGTAAAAGTAGGACCGACCATTGCAGATGATACTACGAGAGCTTCAATTTTAGCTGTAATTCTGGCATTAATCGGTGTGGGAATTTATATTCTGATTCGATTCAAATGGCAATATGGTGTGGGAATCGTAGTAGGTGCTTTGCACGACGTTATCGTGATTTTGGGATTATTTGCCGCATTCCACGGAATCCTTCCATTTAACCTTGAGATTGACCAAGCATTTATTGCGGCGATTCTTACGGTAATCGGTTACTCCATCAATGACTCGGTTATTATCTTTGACCGAATTAGGGAATACCTTGGACTATATCCGAAAATGCCTTTTGACGAATTGATTAATAAATCAACCAATAATACACTTTCCAGAACGATGAATACATCCATCAGTATGTTCTTGGTAGTATTGATCATCTTCATCTTTGGTGGAGAAACGATCAAAGGCTTTATGTTTGCGATGTTAATCGGGGTAATTGTAGGTACTTATTCATCTATCTACATCTCTTCTCAGATAATGTATGACCTGACTAAAAAGCAAGAAGCAAAAAAGTTGCAGGCTCATAAAGATTAATAAATCAGATTTAAAATAAAAGTAAAAGGACATTGTAAAAACGATGTCCTTTTTTTAATTTCCTTTGTCTTTCTCGTGTACTTTTATACTGTGAAGTTCCTGAACATTTCCCATTGCATCTACTCTTGCACCGGTCAGCATTTTCCCGAATCCGGCGCCAGTATCAAGGTACCAGGCATCGGCAATTTCATCGTAAGCAGGTTTATCGACAACTATATGTCCAATGAATTGTGTCTTTCCAATGTTTTGAAGTGGCTTACGATTGAATAACTCCTCCAGATTTGAATCGTCAAGCGGAAAATTTGCGTCTTCGGGAATTCCGGCGTGAGAGACATAAACTTTCCCGTTTTGCCAGTGATGTGGAAGTTTGTCCATCCAGTTCAGTGTCTGAATGTAATCCAGATTATAATTTTCAAATTTCTGTTTAGAAGCCAGTGTGATGGAATCCCGGTAATATTCTTCAAATAGATATTCGTTATTTCCTTTCAGAATTATAAAATCATCTTTCAGTTTACGTTGAATCTGCATCAGAAATTCAATCACTGCAAACGTATGTTTGCCTTTGTTAACGAAATCTCCGAGTATCACGAGTTTTTCATTTTCCTCGTTCCAATACTTATCAAGCAGTTCGCGAAGTGTAAAATAGCAGCCATGTATGTCGCCTATGATGAAATAACTCATTTTAATCGGTAGTTAAACCAAATTTAATTAACAAAATTCATTCCTTGTTTAAATTCAGGTAAAGAACCGATTATGAAATCGTTACATCTAGAAATGAGGTGATTTTATTTTTTCTTCAGACTTTTTCTGCCGGAAGCCGATTGCCTGTTTTCCAGAATCGGATATTTTTTGAACATTTCCACTCTCAGTGAATCGTTCATTTCTGAAGCTTTCTTAAAAGCCGCCGCGCCGTTTTCCTCCTCGCCCAACAGATAATAACAATTGCTCAGTTGATAATATAATTCCGCCCGGTTAAAGTGCTTTAAACCTCGGTAAACAGCTTCGATTGCTTTCTGATAATCACCGATTGTAATCAGAGTTTCACTTAACCCTAACCAATTATAGAAATTATTGGGTTCCAATTCAACCAAACGATAATAATCAAGCGTCGATTCTTCAAAACGAACCAATTGTATATGCAGATAAGCTCTTCTTTTCCAGTAATCGATATTGAGTCCGTCCAAGTCCAGTCCGCGGTTCAGGTAATAAAGTGCTTCGTCGTAATTTCCGATGCTTTCATATAAATCTGAAGTCGCCACCCAAGCCTGATCCAGCTGCGGATCTTCGTGAATCGCCTGATGGAAAGATTTCAAGGCTTTAAAAGGTTTTCCAAGCTTTACAAAGCAGCTCCCGATTTTCATATAAGTATAAGCCGCAGAATCATCGAGTTCTAAAGTTTCTTCGTAAACTTCAATCGCTTTTTCATAATCCTCCAGTTTTTCAAGACAGGCCGCTTTTTGAGTATGCGCCATAATGCTTTTCGGATTGATAAGCGTTGCATAATCAAAAGCACGATGCGCTTCTTCGTAATCTTTCATCAGCATATATTGCTGTCCTAATTGCGACCAGGCAATTTCTGAATAAGGTCGTAAATCTATGTACTGCAACAGAAATTCAATGCATTCTTTATTGAGATGCAAATCTTCAAAACACTGTACACAAGAGAAAAACGCAAAATCATCATCGAGATCGAGTTCCAGTGCTTTTCTGAAATAATAAAGTGCCTGACTTATTTCGTTTAGATTCAGGTATTCATTGCCCATACAATTGTAAATGTATTCACGGTCATCCCCGAATTCCAGCGCTTTTTCATAAAACTGAATGGCTTTTTTAGGATTTTCCTTGAGCGACCAAAAACGGGCTACACAAATAGCATAATCCACATCATTTGCTCCAACGTCTTTCAGTTCGTTGATGAGAACCGATGCCGCTTTCAGTTTATCAATAGCCAATAGATATTCCAGTTTTTTGATTTGGATTTCGGTGCTGGTCGGATACATATCCAAAGCATAATCCAAAGCTTTTTTGGCATAAGGCAAGTCACCCACATCCAAATAATACGCGATGATTTCGTAAAACTCTTCGGTATCAAAATAGGAATTCTCTCTGTTGTCGAGCATCTGCTCAAAACGTCCAATCAAATCATTATTTAAAAATCCATCTTCCACACTACGAATTTACGGATAACTTAAATTCTTTGTCACATAAACTTTATCAGTTTTGCACAAGGAATGAACAACTTTCAAGAATATGGAAAATAGAGAATAGAAAATAGATTGAGTTTTAATTTTGGATATATAAGAAATAATTATCCCATCGTTTGTAATTCTGCAATAAATCGATCTCCCAAATCATCAGCTTCCTGTTGCGTAGGAGCTTCGGTATAAATCCGGATGATTGGTTCGGTATTGGATTTTCTCAGATGAACCCATCCGTTTTCGAAATCTATTTTCACACCATCCACCGTGGAAATGTCTTCGTTTTCATATTTCTCCTCTACTTTTTGGAGCAAGGCATCCACATCGATTTCAGGCGTTAATTCGATTTTCTTTTTGCCCATGAAATACGGCGGATAAGAAGCACGCAATTCGCTTACTTTCATTTCTTTTTCTGCCAAATGACTCAAAAACAAAGCAATTCCCACCAATGAATCACGGCCGTAATGCAATTCCGGATAAATAATTCCGCCATTGCCTTCCCCACCTATTTTCGCGCCGTTTTCTTTCATTTTGGTTACTACATTGACTTCGCCTACAGCTGAAGCTTCGTATTTCTGACCGTGTTTTTCGGCAATGTCACGCAACGCTCTTGAAGAAGAAAGATTGGAAACCGTGGCCGAAGGCGTTTTACCCAACACATAATCTGCAACAGCGACCAAAGTATATTCTTCGCCAAACATTTCTCCGTCTTCTGAAATAATCGCCAACCGGTCCACATCAGGATCCACCACAATTCCGAAATCAGCTTTTTCTTCCACAACTTTCTTCGAAATATCGGTCAGATGTTCTTTCAGTGGCTCCGGATTATGAGGAAAATGACCGGTCGGATCGCAGTACAATTTCACGTATTCAACGCCTAATTTGTCCAAAAGCGGCGGAATGGAAATTCCTCCGGTTGAATTTACCGCATCAATCACGACTTTGAATTTCTTTTCGGCAATCGCATCAGCATTTACCAAAGGAAGTTGCAGGATTTTATCAATATGAATTTGAATTCCTTCCTCGTTTTTCTCGTAAGTTCCCAAGTCATCGACTTCCGCAAAATGATAATCATCATTTTCGGCAATTTTCAGGATTTCGGCTCCGTCAAGTCCTGACACAAATTCGCCTTTGGCGTTCAATAATTTCAAAGCATTCCATTGTTTGGGATTATGACTTGCGGTCAAAATAATCCCACCGTCGGCTTTCAAATGTGGAACCATCACTTCAACCGTCGGTGTGGTCGAAAGACCTAAATCAATTACGTCAATCCCCAATCCTATCAGTGTAGAACTCACAAGTTGGGAAATCATTTCGCCGGAAATTCGGGCATCACGTCCGATTATTACTTTGAGTTTTTTATCGGATTTATTTTCTTGTGAATTTGCCAACCAGGTTCCATAAGCCGCTGCAAATTTCACAGCGTCAATGGGTGTTAAATTATCGTTTATTTTTCCACCGATGGTTCCGCGTATTCCGGAAATTGATTTGATTAAAGCCATTTTCTCTTTCTGATTTTCGGGCTAAATTAAGGTTTTTGAATGAAATCTTTAAGGACGTACATTAACATTCGATTTAAATTTAAATTATTAAATTTGATTAAATCAAAATCTTAAAATTTATGGAAACAATGTCAGTATTAATTTTCGGTGGACTTTGGAACTGGATTTCTTGGGCAATTTTTGGTGTTATTGCCGGTGCTTTGGCCAAATGGATTATGCCTGGTAAAGATCCCGGAGGATTTTTCGTTACGATGCTAATCGGAATCGGTGGCGCCATTCTCGGCGGATGGCTCAGCAGCTTGATTTTTGATTACAATCCTTCGGCCGATAATTGGTCCTTTGTAGGGTTTATATCAGCCATTGTCGGGGCTTTGATCATTCTTTTTATCTGGAAAAAAGTTGCCACGAGATCCTAAGATCAATTTTACTTTACAATAAAAAATCCGTCTTGGCTTAACCGAGACGGATTTTTTATGTCTTTCCATTTTCTTTACGAATGAATGGCTCTTTTTCCGGTTGCATCAAGCGCCGCTTCTTTGATGGCTTCTGCAAAAGTCGGATGCGCGTGACTCATTCGGGAAATATCTTCAGCCGAAGCTCTGTATTCCATCGCTACAACGGCTTCTGCAATTAAATCTGCAGCTCTCGCCCCGATGATATGAATGCCAAGAATTTCGTCAGTGGATTCATCGGCAAGAATTTTTGCAAATCCGTCCAAATCCATACTCGCTCTGGCTCTACCCAACGCGCGGAACGGGAAGCTTCCCACTTTGTATTTCACGCCGGCTTCTTTTAATTGTTCTTCGGTCTGACCTACTCCGGCAACTTCCGGCCAGGTGTAAACCACGCCGGGAATTAAATTATAATTAATGTGCGGTTTTTGTCCGGCTAATTGTTCAGCTACCAAAACGCCTTCTTCTTCGGCTTTGTGCGCAAGCATCGCTCCTGCTACTGCATCTCCGATTGCGTAAACATTTGAAACATTGGTTTGAAGATGATCATTGGTTTTGATTCGGCCTCTTTCATCGGTTTCGATGCCTGCGTTTTCCAATCCCAATCCCTCTGTGTAAGGACTTCTTCCCACGGCTACCAAAACATAATCTCCTTCGAAGTTTAATTCTTCTCCTCTTTTGTTTTCGGCTTTTACGGTTACATCGTTTCCGTTATTGGTTACTTCGGTAACTTTGGTCGAAGTATGGAATTTCATTCCTTGCTTTTTCAGGACTTTGGTTAATTCTTTTGACAAAGCGCCATCCATCCCCGGAATGATTCGATCCATAAATTCAACCACAGTAACTTCTGAGCCTAATCTTAAATAAACAGAACCCAATTCCAATCCGATGACACCTCCTCCGATTACGATCAAATGTTTAGGAATTTCTTTCAGTTCCAAGGCTTCGGTAGAAGTGATGATTCTTTCTTTATCGGTTTTGGCAAAAGGCAATTCAGATGAATAAGATCCGGTTGCGATGATAATATTTTTGGATTCGATTTCTTCAGTAGTTCCATCCTCTTTGGTCACGATGAGATGGGTTGCGTCTTTGAATGAACCCAAACCGTTGAAAACTTCGATTTTATTTTTGCCCATGAGGTATTCGATCCCTTTTACATTGGTTTCGACAACTTCTCTTTTGCGCTGAATCATTTGCCCGAAGTTTACTTTCGGAGCTTCAATGTCGATTCCGTGAGCGGTAAAGTTATGAACGGCATTGTGGTAATGTTCCGATGAATCAAGAAGAGCTTTTGAAGGGATACAGCCGATATTCAGACAGGTTCCGCCCAAATTTGACTTTTCAATAATTGCAGTTTTAAATCCTAACTGGGCACAGCGAATCGCTGCAACGTATCCGCCGGGTCCGGCTCCGATTACGGTAACATCAAATGAATTCATAAATTATTTTGTTTTAATTTTTGACTTTGTAAAATTAGGGATTAAATCTGAGTTTAGTTAAAATTAATCGGTAAAAACTGTTAACAGACGCAACCCTTTGGCATTATTTTCGTCTGAATTCATATTAAACAATTATAAAATGAAGTTAGAATTAAAAAAATTAGGATTAATTGGAACATTTTTGTTTTCAGGATTGTTTTTATCATCTTGTTTGAATAACGATGACGGACCGGTGATTCCGGATCAGTCCGGATTTATGTTATTTGTGAATACTTCTCCGGGAACAAATGGGTTAAAATATTTTGCCAATGGCGAAGCTGTAACTATGCCTGCACTCAATTATAATGAACTTTATGGCTATACTTATCAAGAAGTGGGTGAAACAAATTTTACAATACGAACGGGTTCCGTAGATTTGGATACATTAAGTCTGGATATAGATCTTAACAGGTATTACAGTCTTTTTGCAGTCAATACACCGGAGGATATTGAATTAGTGGCTTATCAAGATAATCCTGTTGCGATTTCAACACCAAATAAAGCTTCCATACGTTTTCTTCAATTGTCGCATAATACACCTTTGGTGAAAGTGGCGATTGAAGGAATGGAAGAGAATCTGGGAATTTATTATTTCAAACAAGCTTCTTCATTTATGGAGGTTGACAATATTTTTAATAAAAATATCTATCTCATAAATGCCGAAACAAATGACACTATTTTGTCCAAACCTCTGATTCTGGAGGCAGGAAAAACTTATTCGGTTTTCAGCGAAGGAATTTATGGGTCGGATAACGAGAATTTAGATCTTGATGTTCAGCTCATAACATTATAAAACAATCCATTACATAATTTATTTACAAAAAAATCCCCTTGAACTTTCTTCAAGGGGATTTTTTAATTTATTAATTAAAGAAATAGATTAATACTGAACGAAATCAACATCCATTTCTTCTGCTGCTTTTTTATAATAACCTGAATCTAATTTCTCTCGGATGGAATCGAAAGCATTTAATGTGTATTCGATATCCTCATCGGTATGAACCGCAGTCGGTATAATTCTAAAAATAATCGTTCCTTTTGGGATTACTGGATAAACCACCACGGAAACAAAAATCCCATGATTTTCTCTCAGGTCTTTTGCCATAATTGTGGCTTCAATCGGACTTCCCTGAAGGATAATCGGTGTTACAGGCGTATTGGTTAATCCAAGATTGAAATTCTTTGCCTTTAATCCTGCCTGGATTTTTTCAACATTTTCCCAAAGTTTATCTTTCAGTTCCGGATTATTTTTCAATAATTCAAGACGTTTCAATCCGCCCATAACCATCGGCATAGGAAGAGATTTCGCGAAAATCTGTGAACGTAAATTGTATTGTAAATAACGGATGACTTCTTTATCTCCTGCAAAGAATCCACCTATTCCGGCTAAAGATTTTGCAAAAGTAGAGAAATAAACATCGATCTGATCCTGACAATCCTGCTCTTCGCCTGCTCCGGCTCCGGTTTTACCCAAAGTTCCGAATCCGTGTGCATCGTCCACCAAAAGTCTGAAATTGAATTCTTTTTTCAAATCACAGATTTCTTTCAGTTTCCCTTGTTCGGCCATCATCCCGAAAACTCCTTCTGTAATCACTAAAATTCCACCTCCGGTTTCTTCTGTGATTTTTGTAGCGCGTGCCAGGTTTTTCCGCAAGCTGTCCATATCGTTGTGCAAATACGTAAATCGTTTTCCGAAGTGAAGTCTCACTCCATCCACGATACAGGCATGACATTCTTGGTCATAAACAATTACGTCATTTTTTGAAACCAAAGCATCGATGGCTGAAACCATTCCCTGATAACCGAAATTCAGCAAATAAGCGGATTCTTTTCCGACGAATTCCGCTAATTCATTTTCCAGTTGCTGATGGTATTTGGTTTGGCCTGTCATGGCACGAGCTCCCATCGGATACGCCATTCCAAATTGCGCAGCAGCATCGGCATCGGCTTTTCTTACTTCGGGGTGATTGGCAAGTCCAAGATAGTTATTCAAACTCCAAACGACAACATCCTTGCCTTTGAATTTCATTCGCGGCCCTAATTCTCCTTCCAATTCCGGGAAGATAAAGTATCCTTCTCCATAATCGGCAAATTGACCTAATGGTCCCGGGTTCTTTTTAATTCTTTCAAATATATCCATGATATTTTAATTGCTTGGTTAGTATGTAACTAAAATGCTCCACAACGGAATTGGGAGCATTTCATATACCTTTAAATTATAAATAATTCTTTCATTTTATTATTTAACGTATTGGACTGTGGCATTTGATTCCAATCCATTTAAGCGGCTATTGGTAAATCCTTGTTCTGCCATCCATTCATCACTAAATACTTTAGTAATATAACGTGAACCATGGTCAGGGAAAATCAAAACAACACAATCGTCTTCTTTGAACTGTCCTGCCAATTGTTTGTAAGCCTGAACTACAGCCCCGCAAGTATATCCGCCCATAATTCCTTCTTTCAGTGCGATTTCACGTGTTCTGTATGCACTTTCCTCGTCCGAAACCTTTTCAAAATGGTCGATAATTCCGAAATCTGTGGCTTCGGGAACCAAATTTTTCCCAAGACCTTCGATTCGGTACGGATAAATCTCGTTTTTATCTACTTCACCGGTTTCGTGGTATTTCTTAAGGATGGAACCGTAAGCATCTACACCAATGATTTTGATGTCAGGATTTTGGTCTTTTAAATATTTAGCTGAACCTGACAAAGTCCCACCGGTACCGCAACACGCAATCAAATGCGTGATTTTGCCTTCTGTTTGTTTCCAGATTTCTGGTCCTGTTGTCAGATAATGGGCTTCAACATTTTTTAAATTAAAATATTGATTGATATAAATCGAATTCGGCGTTTCTTCCGCAATTCTTTTGGCTACTTCATAATAAGATCTAGGGTCGTCAGCCGGCACATTGGCAGGACAGATAAATACCTTGGCACCCAATGCTTTTAAATAAGCAATTTTTTCACCTTTGGTTTTATCTGAAACGGCTAAGATACATTTGTACCCCTTGACAATGCTTACCATGGCAACACTAAAACCTGTATTACCTGACGTCGTCTCAACGATGGTAGCACCTGGCTTTAAAATACCTTCCCGCTCTGCTTCTTCAATGATGTGAAGGGCAATGCGATCTTTGGTCGAATGTCCCGGGTTGTAACTTTCCAACTTAGCGTAAACCTTACCTGGAATTTCTTGGCCAATTTTGTTTAGTTTAACTAATGGTGAGTCACCAATCAGTTCTAAAACGTTGTTATAAGTTCCAGTCATTACATTTAGTTCTTTACTTACAATCGGCAAATTTAAGAATTTTTATGAATTTACCCATTTTTCGGTAGAGTATTATCAACAACTCCACAAGACAATGGCTTTCAATTTATTAAATTTAAAATTGTAATTGGTTAATATTCCGATGGTTCTAAATAAATATGTTTTAAAATTCGTTTATCAACTTTGGTTAATAATTTTTTTCTTCGCTCCATCATTTTTTGAGCTGCCTCACAACTTTTCTCAAAATCAAACTTCGGCGAGTCTTCTCTTCCACCCCAACTGAAGGAAGGAATAAATTTCGGCGGAAAACCCGATTCAAATACATTCGCAGAAACACCTGCAACCGTTCCGGTATTGAATTGAGTGTTAATTGCCGACTTCGAAAAATCGCCCATCATCAGCCCGCAAAACTGCAAACCAGATTCAATATACGTATTTTCAGTGTAATCCCACACCTTAATCGTCGAATAATTGTTCTTTAAATTTGAATTATTGGTGTCCGCACCCAAGTTGCACCACTCGCCCAGAACGGAATTCCCTAAAAATCCTTCATGTCCTTTATTGGAATAACCCATCAAAATCGAATTGTTCACTTCTCCCCCAACTTTACTATGAGGACCAATCGTCGTTCCCGAATAAATTTTCGTGCCCATATTGAGTTTTGCTCCTTCGCACAACGCCAAACTTCCACGAACCAGACTTCCTTCCATTATTTCAGCATCTTTTCCGACGTAAATCGGACCGGACTTCGCATTCAAAACTGAAAACTCTACCACCGCTCCTTCTTCCAGAAATATATTTTCCGAATTGAGAATTCCATTTGTGGCAGAAATTCCCTGTGATTTGCGCCCTTTTGTAATGATTTCAAAATCAAATTTTATCGCCAAATCATTATAAGTAAACAAATCCCAAAGACGATTAATCAATAAAATTTCACCTTTATAATTATGTCTTGAATGAATTTTTTCAATGTTCTGAAAGTCTTCCCATGAAACTTTGGCAGCAATCAAACTTTCCTGATGGATTAAAAATTCGCCATCTTTTAAATTTCGAATTGCTTGAACCAAATCAGGAAATGGAAAATAAGCCGGATTGATGAACAAATTCAGTTTTTCTACTTGAGCCGAATATTTTTCAGACAGATATTCTTTGGTCAGATAACTGTAATTTCCTTCAATTAATTTCTCCCATCGCTCCCGGAAACTCAAAATTCCCATTCGAAGTTCTGCCAAAGGTTTGGTCAGCGTAAGCGGACGAAGGTTCGCCCATTCTTTATCGTCAAAAAAGATGATGTTCATTCGGAACTGTTTCCTGCAAATTTAAAATTTATTTTGAGGGCAATTCATCGGATTAAATAAAAACGAAAAACTAACTTTGCTGT
The DNA here is from genome assembly GCF_049672845.1 of Moheibacter sp. Classification (NCBI taxonomy): domain Bacteria; kingdom Pseudomonadati; phylum Bacteroidota; class Flavobacteriia; order Flavobacteriales; family Weeksellaceae; genus Moheibacter; species Moheibacter sp. The sequence goes on along the minus strand of NZ_JBATWT010000011.1, from coordinate 185,325 downwards.
ATGCAACAAACTCCTGTTTATTTCCGAGAAATTTTCGCTTCGCTAAATGAAGTTTTAAATCAAAAAGATTATCATCCGGTTTTCATTTTGGTGGATGAAAATACACATGAAGATTGCTTACCCATTTTGCTTCCCGAAATCGAAAAAGATTTCACTTTTGAAATCATCGAAATCCCTTCGGGCGAAGAAAACAAAGTCATCGAAATTGCAGCCAACGTTTGGGAAACGATGGCACAACTCGAAGGCTCGCGTAAAAGCCTGATGATCAATCTGGGCGGTGGAATGCTGACCGACATCGGCGGATTTATCGCTTCGACTTTCAAACGCGGAATTGATTTCATCAATATCCCGACGACGCTTCTTTCGATGGTCGATGCTTCGGTGGGCGGAAAAACTGGAATTGACCTCAGCGGAATTAAAAACGCCGTCGGAACTTTTGCGATGCCGGTTGCGACTTTTATTTATCCGGAATTTTTGGAAACGCTTCCCGAACGGGAATTTCGCTCCGGACTTGCCGAAATGCTCAAACACGGTTTGATTTACGATAAAAATCATTGGGAAAGTTTAAATTCAATATCGAATTTCAATTCATCTTCCATAAAAGATTTAATCGAAGAATCAGTTAAAATTAAACAAAAAGTCGTGGAAAAAGATCCTTTTGAAAGCGGATTTCGGAAAATTCTGAATTTCGGACATACCATCGGTCATGCAATTGAAAGTGAATCTTTGGAGAGCGAGAATCCTTTTCTTCACGGCGAAGCCATCGCAATGGGAATGCTTGTAGAATCCGTTTTAAGCTTTGAAAACGAATTGATTTCGCTGGAAGAACTCGATGAGATTTTCATTTCTATCGTCCGAATTTTTGGAAAAACTCCAATTCCGGAGGAAATCATTCCGAATTTGTTGAACTGGATGAAACAAGACAAGAAAAACACTAAAGGTCAACTCAGTTTCAGTTTACTGAATGGAATCGGGAACTGCCAATACGATATTTTCCTGACGAATGAACAGATTTTGGAGGGAATTTTGTTGTACAACAAGAAATTGTCTATGATATGAAATTCGTATATTTCATTCTGATTTTATCACTGTTTGGTTGTACTCAAAAGAATTTAAAAGAAAACGCTATGGAAAAATCAAATTCAAATCCGCATACATTTAAATTAGAAAAATCCGAAGAGGAATGGAAAAATGAATTGACGCCGGAGCAATATTACGTAATGCGTCAGGCCGGAACGGAACGCCCTTTTACGGGAAAATACAATATGCATTTCGAAGAAGGAATTTATACTTGCGGTGGTTGCGGTGAACCTTTGTTTACATCGGACTCAAAGTTTGATGCGCATTGTGGCTGGCCGAGTTTTGACCGTGAAATTTCTGAAGGAAAAATTCTGGAAAGAACCGATACTTCACATGGAATGATTCGTACGGAAATTCTTTGCGCTAATTGCGGTAGTCATTTGGGACATGTTTTTGAGGATGGCCCGACCGAAACCGGATTGCGTTATTGCGTGAATTCACTTTCGCTGGATTTTGAGGAGGAATAAAAAAATCCGGATAAATCCGGATTTATATTTTTTTGCTGCTTATTTTTAAATTGAATTCGCGTATTGGAAAAGTCTTTTTAGATCTTTCTCACTATTGAGTGAAATACGGTTTTCTTTAACAAAGCTGTTTAAAGCTTTGGACTTATCACCAAATAAATCCATAATTTTAGATTTTGACGACGGCAATGGAATAATCGACCCTCCTGCTATTTTTACAAAGAAATCATCTTTTTTGGGTTTATATGCAGGTGGTGTATCTATTCCAAATCCAGTTCCGGATTTTTTTGCTTCGGAAAATTCCATTTTTTCTCTTTTGTACAACAATACATCACCTTCCCCTACAATTTCCACAAGATAACCATTCACTATTTTATTTCCGTCACTATATTCTGCAATAATAAATTTCTTATTCAAATCGTCAAAATTTATTACTTTGTACTGATTCTTATCTAAATCATAGATTACGCCGTCATTATCAAATTCCATTTCATCAAAATAAGCATTGTACCGCATTTTGAAAGGCTTATTCATATCATCAACAAATGCATACATAAAGTTTTCCTGAAAATATTGCGATCCTTTGATTTCTTTTGGCAAATTTACTTCTTTGTTAGCAGACGAAATACCAGCCAAAAGGTTAGAACTTGATCTTTCTAGTAATAGTGTTTGCTGACCAAAAACAGTACTGGCTCCTAACATTAAAGTTGTAAGAATGATTATTTTTTTCATTGTCGTTGAATTAGTTAAACCGCAAATTTACTAATAAATACTAAGTTCTAAATATTCTCTTACAGATTTAACTATATCGAAACTTGAAAATCTAATTTATCTGACAGAGGTATTTTCTCACAGGCTTATTAAAATAACCCTTTTTGGGTTACATTTGCCACATGAACACAAACAGACAAATCATTCGGTTGGGCATGCTATTATTCTTGATTACCATGTCTATCTTTTTTCTTTTGATTTTCTTATTTTCGACTCAAGGCAAAATTTCCGATGCACAATATTTTAATTATTCGGCCATGATCAATTGTTTTGTTTTGCCGGGATTATATGCCGGAATCGGATTTTACAGCACTTATATTGTTGCTAAAAAGCGTCCCGTTTCTTTCCGTCAGGCTTGGCAATTGAGTTTTTTACCAATGTTTTTGGGTGGAATCCTGAGCTTGGCCAGCATATTCATTTTCTTCAACACAAGCGGAGTTTGGGCAGAAGACAGTTTACAGCGTGGCTGGTATGATTTGATGACGTCCAATCCCAATCCCGAATTCATGGAAAAAAACGGTGAATTCGTAAAAAGCATGACAGACTTAAGCATCAATATGTTTACTTGGAAAGTATTCTTTCTCTCATTTTCGGTGATTATCTTTTTTTACTTTTTGATTTCGAGTATCTTCGCAGTATTCTTTAAAAACAGACGTGTCTGATGCATTTATCCGTAGTTATTCCATTACTAAATGAACAAGATTCACTGGAAGAATTATTCCAGCGGATTAAAACGGTGTGTCATCAAAACGGTTTTGATTTCGAAGTGATTTTCATTGATGACGGAAGTACAGACGATTCATGGAAAATCATCGAATTTCTTGCAGAAGTCAACCGGGAAATAAAGGCGATTCGATTCCGCAAGAATTATGGTAAATCTCCTGCTTTGATGGCCGCTTTCAAACAAGCTGAAGGAGATATCATCATCACCATGGATGCTGACTTACAAGACTTTCCTGAAGAAATACCTGAGCTCTACGAAGTATTAAAATCCAAAAATGCCGATATCATTTCGGGGTGGAAGCAAAACCGGCAAGACCCTAAACTGACCAAAAACCTGCCTTCCAAAATCTTTAATTCCGTTGCGAGAAAAGTGTCAGGACTTGAGCTTCATGATTTCAACTGCGGACTGAAAGCTTACCGAAGTGAAGTTGCAAAAGAACTGGAATTGCATGGCGATATGCATCGTTACATTCCTGTTTTGGCCAAAAACATCGGATTTGGAAGGATTTATGAGAAAAAAGTTAGGCATCAGGCAAGAAAATATGGAAAATCTAAATTCGGAAAACGAAGATTTGTAAACGGTTTTCTGGATTTGATTACACTTTCCTTTATCAACCGGTTTGGCAATAAACCCATGCATCTTTTTGGCGCTGTAGGAACTTTGATGTTCATCATCGGTTTTCTCGCTGCACTTTATCTTGGACTTGACAAATTGTTCAAAGTTTACATTCTCGAGAAAAACGCAAGATTAATTACAGACAATCCGTATTTTTATATTTCGCTTGTCGCAATGATACTGGGCACCCAATTATTTCTTGCCGGATTTATAGGCGAAATACTGATTCGTTCTCAAAAAAACAAACAGGAATTTGAAGTAAGAGAAACTTTGAATCTGAATTCAAAAAAACAATTTTCTTAACCTAGATAATTAAACCTTAAAAATTAATAGTTATGAAAAATTTTATATTAATTATATCCGCCGCCTTCTTGATTTTTTCTTGCAGTTCTTCTCTAGATGGCGAAGGAGTTGCCACGGCTCAAAAGGAATTTGCAGTTGATCGTTTCAGTTCGGCCGAAATTCACTGCAATTGCGATGTCACTTTTATTCCTTCAGAAATTTCAAAAGTTGTAATTGAATCTCATCAAAACCTGATTGACAACTTTGAAATCAATTCAAAAGGCAATGATTTGGTTATCAAGGAAAAACAATCAGTAGGTGATTTTAACTTATACAATGTAAATGTTTATTTCACACCCGAATTGGACGAAATCGAACTAAACAAACAAGCCCGAATGAAAATTTCCGGCACATTAAAAGCTAACGAATTTAGTTTAGACTTAAATGACCAATCCTCTGTAAATGAATCATTTATTGACATAAAAGATTTAGATTTAGACACATCTGATCAGACTCAAATCAGGATGACCGGAACCGTAATTAAACTGGATGTAAATACCTCCAATGAATCACGTGCCGAGTTAAGTGATTTACAGGCGGTGGAAGTAGAATTTTCCACCAAAGACAACTCTCATTTATCCATCTACGCCATGAAAGACTTGTCAGGAACAGCCTCCAACAATTCACAGGTTTCTTACAAAGGCGACCCAAATAAAAATACCACGGAAAAAGACAGGGCTTTTATCCAACAAAACTAATTGAACAATATGAGCACCAATGCAATGGAGAGAGCCAAAGTATGGCTCGGAGAACATTATGACGAAACAACAAGAGAAGAAGTTCAGCATTTGATCGATACCGATTTACAACTTCTGGAAGATGCTTTTTACAAAGATTTGGAATTTGGAACTGGTGGAATGCGCGGCATTATGGGCGTGGGAACCAACCGAATCAACCGATACACACTCGGCGCGGCTACGCAAGGACTTGCCAATTACCTGAAAAAACAATTTCCCGACAAAGAAAAATCAGTTGCAATCGCTTATGACGTGCGAAACAATTCCGAACTTTTTGCGAGAATTGTAGCCGATATTCTGACCGGAAACGCCATCAAAGTTCATTTGTTTGAGAGCTTCCGGCCGACACCCGAATTATCTTTCACCGTTCGGCACCTGAAATGCGATGCAGGAATTGTTCTGACCGCTTCACACAATCCACCCGAATACAACGGCTACAAAGTGTATTGGAATGACGGAGGACAAATCGTTCCGCCACAAGACAATGAAATCATTGCCGAAGTAGGAAATGTACAACCTCATCAAATTCAATTTCACGGAAACGACCGTTTACTGAACGTAATCGGAAGGGAAATTGACGATTTGTTTATCGAGGCTTCCATCCGCAACATCGGATTTACAAATAAAGGGAAAGAAGATGTGAAAATCGTTTTCACACCCATTCACGGAACTTCGATTGCCATCATTCCCGAAGCACTCAAACGTGCCGGATTTACAAATGTGCATATCGTAGAAGAACAAGCAGTGCCAAGCGGAAATTTCCCGACGGTGCAATCGCCCAATCCGGAAGAACCGGCTGCTTTGAAAATGGCCATTGATCTGGCCAATGAAATTGATGCAGACATCGTGATTGGAACCGACCCTGATGCCGACCGATTGGGAATTGCCGTTCGAAATTTTCATGGAAAAATGGTTTTGCTCAACGGAAACCAAACCAATACGGTTCTGACCGATTATCTTTTGGAGCAAAGGCAAAACGACGGCATGGACGGAACGGAATTCATCGGTTCAACCATCGTAACTTCCGATATTTTTTATGATCTGGCGGAATATTACAATGTCGAATGCAAAGTCGGCCTGACCGGTTTCAAATGGATTGCGGATATGATTCGCAAAGCCGAAGGCAAACAGAAATTTATAGGCGGTGGTGAAGAAAGTTTCGGGTTTATGGTTGGGGATTTTGTCCGTGACAAAGATTCGGTGACTTCCACCCTTCTCGCTTGTGAAATTGCGGCCAATGCCAAAGCAAATGACAGCAGTTTCTTTGAAGAATTATTGACCATTTACACCAAAACCAAGTTTTACCTGGAAGATTTGATGTCCATTACCAAACGAGGAAAAGACGGCGCTGCCGAAATCCGTCAGATGATGGCCGATTTCAGAGCCAATCCGCCGGCTTCTTTTGATGGGTCGAAAGTAATCCGATTGGATGATTATCAGATTTCAATTTCAAAAAACCTGGTGACAGGCGAAGAAAAAACCATTGATATTCCCAAATCCAATGTTTTGATTTTTTATACCGAAGACGGAAGTAAAATTGCTGCGCGTCCTTCGGGAACCGAACCCAAAATAAAATTCTATTTTTCGGTGAAAACAAATTTGGATGAAATTTCGGATTTCGAATGGAAAGAAGACGAACTTCAAGCAAAAATTGAACGATTAAAAAAAGAATTTAACTAAAAAATAAAAATCCCTGCCGGAAATAAAATCTGGCAGTTCTTCAATAAAAGAATGAAAATAATTTCCTATCCCGTTTCCGTTATTTATTATTTTTTCTTCGGACTAACCTTAGTTCTAATGCACATTGTGCAATGGCTTTGTTATAATCTGGGCGGATATCAGGCACATCACAATTCGGTAAAAACCATGAACTGGATGTTGATTATGTGCACCAAACTATTGGGGACTTCTCATAAATTCAGAGGAAAAGAAAAGTTACCAAAAGGAGTTCCGCTTATTTTTGTTAGCAATCACCAGAGTATTTTTGATATTTCTCCGATTGAATGGTATTTGGCGGATTTTCATCCGAAATTCATCAGTAAAATAGAACTAGGGAAAGGAATTCCGAGTGTTTCATACAATCTGCAAAGAGGTGGTTCAGTGCTTATTGATCGTAAGGATTCGCGTCAAGCACTTCCGGAAATTAAAAAATTATCCCAATACATAGAGAAACATAAACGCTCAGCTGCGATTTTCCCTGAAGGAACCCGCAGTCGCGACGGGAAACTCAAACCCTTTCACGACAATGGAATGAAAATGCTTTTGAAATTTGCGCCTTCGGCTTTGGTTGTGCCAATTACCATTAATAATTCATGGAAAATTGTAAAAAACGGCTATTTTCCACTATCTTTGGGGACAAGCTTCTCTTTGGATGTACATGCTCCTATTTCTCCAAAAGACTATGATTTCGAAGCGTTAATGCAAAAACTAAGAGAAGCAATTGAATCAAAACTCGAAAATTAAGACAATGACAAAGCGAGAAAATGTACGTTTGGAAGTAATGAACTTCATCGACAAAGATGTAGATGATTATATGGAGAAATTTCTCATTAGTCCCGAAAAAATATGGCAACCGACTGATTTCCTGCCTGATTCCAATTCCGATAAGTTTTTTGATCAGATAACCGAATTAAGAGAATTGTCAAAAGAACTTCCCTATGATTTCTGGATTACGCTGATTGGTGATACCATTACCGAGGAGGCGCTTCCCTCCTATGAATCCTGGATTATGGAAATTGAAGGCGTGGACAATGAAAACCGAAACGGCTGGTCCAAGTGGTTCCGTGCTTGGTCGGCAGAAGAAAACCGCCACGGGGATGTTTTGAATAAATTTCTTTACCTCTCAGGTAGAATCAATATGCGCGAAGTTGAAATTTCAACCCATTATTTAATTGCGGACGGATTTGACATCGGAACGAGTCATGATCCTTATAAAAATTTTGTGTACACAAGTTTTCAGGAACTGGCGACTTATATTTCGCACAATCGCGTATCGGAAATTGCTAAAAAATACGGCGCAAAAGGTTTAGCTCGAATGTGTAAAATCATTGCAGGTGATGAAATGCGGCATCACTTGGCCTATGTTGAGTTTGTAAAAAGAATTTTTGAAGTCGATCCAAGTGAAATGATGTTGGCTTTCCAGCATATGTTGAAATTAAAAATCGTGATGCCCGCGCATTTCTTGAGAGAATCAGGGGAACCTATAGGTCGCGCCTTTGAAATTTTCTCAGACTCTGCACAGCGTTTGGGTGTTTATACTTCATTGGATTATGTGGACATCATCCGCAAACTGATTAATTTGTGGAACATTGACAAAATTGTGAATCTCAATGAAGAGGCAGAAAAAGCACGTGATTACATCATGAAACTTCCCGACAGATTGGATCGGATTGCAGAAAGAATTATCATTCCGGCTGAATCACCTCGATTGAAATGGGTTTATCCTGCTTAAAATAATTTAAAATGAACTTATCAAATTACCTTGAAAAAGGATATTCCTATTCGGATTATTTAACCAAAGTCGAAAAAACTTTTCAAGAACTTGAAGAGTCCGGAGATGAAAAAGGTTTTGCGCAATATTACTCGATGAACCTGAAACGAATTGACAGGTTAAACAACACTTTTGAATTAAGCGAAGCCCAAAAAGAGCAGCTCAAATCGGTAAATACTAATTTTTCGCTTTTGGTCATCAGCGAAGGCTGGTGTGGCGACGCGGCGCAAAGTATGCCGATTGTCAACAAAATCATGGAAGAATTGGGGGTAACTCAGAAAATTCTTTTTCGTGATGAAAATCCTGAGTTGATGGATGCTTATCTGACCGATGGCGCAAGGTCGATTCCGATGTATGTGGGAGTTGATGCCAACGGAAAGGAATTATTCCGCTTCGGGCCACGGCCAAAAGCCGGAATGGAAATGCTGGACAAACACAAATCGGATCCTGAGAATTATACTGCAGATGAATTTCATAAAGATCTACAAGTTTGGTACAATCAGGACAAAGGGGCGAGTACATTCACAGAATTAGTTCATAAACTTTTGAAATAAAAAAATGAAAATAGACAAAGGATTTGCGATCAGCGGAATTGTACTGCTTTTACTGGCCTTGTTTTTTTTCACGCCAGTTGGCGATTGGGCTACTGATTTACTTAACGAAAAAACCCTTGCCGGACCATCTAAAGAAAAAATTGACAGAAATTTTAATCTAAATGACAAAGAGATGGCTGTTTCCCTGAAAGGATATAACGGAACAGCTGACGCCAATCTGGCAGACTTCCGGGGCAAGGTTGTATTCCTGAATTTCTGGGGCAGTTGGTGTCCTCCCTGTGTGGAAGAAATGCCCGGAATTCAGAAATTATATGAAACAAAAGGAGATCAGATGGCCATTGTTTTAATCACGATGAAAGACAGGCCGGAAAAGTTTCTTCCTTTTCTTCAGGAAAATAATTATTCTATGCCTGTGTATGAAGCCAGCAGTCTTTTGCCTAAACAACTTATACCCGGCTCCTTCCCTACTACATATATTCTTAATAAAAAAGGTGAAATCGTACTTAAAGAAATTAAGTCCGTTGATTGGGGTAGCGATGAAGCCCTGAGCATGGTTCAAAAATTTATTGACGAATAATCTGTATTAAAACGTTTGAATTCCACTAATTTTCATTAATTTCACGATTCATTTAATTGATGAATTATGAATAAGTTAGCAATATTTGGATTGGTTTTCATCGGAACGATTTGTTCTTGTACAAATTCCAAAGAATTAAGTTCAACTCAGTCAGAAAATTTTGAAAATGTGGAATTCACAGAAGAAAGAAGACTAAATCACACGATCAATTTAGCCGAAATTACGATTATTAACACTTTAGCCGACCTGACTGAACTATATGGAAATCTCCAGGATCCAGATCTACCAAGATCTGCTCCAATTCCCCCATTTGATGAAAAAAATGAATTCATACTGGTTTTGAAACCGGAAATGAATGCAAACACTTTTAAAGACATTGAAATTGAGAACGTTCAAAAATCCGGAAATCAACTGATTGTAAATTATAGGGAAGTTGAAAATGCGGAATATGCTGAAAATAAATGGAATGATCCTATCGTTATTTTAAAAGTAACCGGAAAGGAAAGCGAAATTCAAATCAATAAAATTAATTAACATTTAACACCAAAAACATGAGACAGAATTTTTTACTAATTAGCTGTTTTCTATTGTTTGCCGGACTCACATTTGCACAACAAAATGCATGGAGCAAATTTCACGGTAAAAGCATAGAAAACCCAAGAGAGAGGGCATCAAACCCCAACGAATACCAATTACTGAGATTAAATTCAGATGTATTGATTCAACAATTGGCCAATGCCCCGCAAAGAACTCAATATCCGGCAGGAATAAGTGTAAAATTCCCAAATCTGGAAGGAACTTTTGACACCTACAAAGTGTATGAATCCAGCACCATGCACCCTGATTTACAAGCAAAATACCCGCAAATCAGATCCTATATGGGATACAAAACCGATGATACTACAACTAAAATCCGATTTTCAGTTTCTCCATACTTCGGATTGCACGCAGTAATCAGAAGTATTGATGGAATTAAATACATTGATTCGTATTCTGAAAACAATGAATTTTATATGATGTATGACAGAAATAGTGTGGACCATGTACATACTTTCAACTGTGAACATGACGGAGAAGATTTTCTGCATCCTTCAGCACCTGATTTTGAAATGGCTCCTGAAACCGTAATTGATGGAAAACTAAGAACTTACCGCACAGCTATTGCTACTTCAATTGAATATACATCTTATATTGCTACACAGGCAGGAGTGGGAAGCGGAACGGACGAAGAAAAGATAATTGCAGTAATGGAGGCTTTAAATATTGCGGTAACTCGATTAAACGAAGTTTATGAAAATGATTTATCTGTAAGATTGCAGTTAATCCCAAACAATGATTTGATTATTTTCATTCATTCCGACAATTATAGCGTACCAAATGCCGGAACAATGTTAGGACAAAATCAAACGGCAATTGATGGAATCATTGGAAATTCAAATTATGACATCGGCCACGTATTTTATCGTGGAAGTGGTGGTGGAGTTGCTTACCTGAGGTCAGTCTGTAACAATACCTTGAAAGCCGGCGGAGTAACAGGTACTACTGTTCCGGTTGGAGACCCCTTTGTGATTGATTACGTAGCTCACGAAATGGGACATCAGTATGGAGCCAATCACACCCAGAATAATGCTTGTAACCGAAATACCCCAACGGCTGTTGAACCCGGAAGTGCAAGTACAATCATGGGATATGCAGGTATCTGCGCTCCAAATGTACAAAGCAACAGTGATGCTTATTTTCACGCTGTAAGTATCCACGAAATGTATTCCTGGGTAACAACCGGAGGAAACTGTGGAACAAATACAGATACAGGTAATCACGAACCCATTGTAAACGCCGGTCCGGATAAAACCATTCCGAAGGAAACACCCTTTGTTTTAACTGCTACTGCAACAGATGAAGACGGTGACGCCCTGACTTATAATTTTGAACAAACTGATTTCCAGACAGCAACAATGCCTCCAAGACCAAACAATACCGGCGGACCAATGTTCAGATCAGTTTTCTCAACAGATTCTCCTGAAAAATATTTCCCAAGACTTGCAACTATCGTAGGTCTTACAGCCAGTACACAATATAATCCAAACAACAATAATCCTGGAGACTTCAGAGCTTGGGAAAAACTTCCGGCTGTAGCACGTAATATGAATTTCGCTTTGTTGGTAAGAGACAATAATCCATTGGGCGGACAAACCGGAAGAGATAATATCCGTCTGACCGTTACGGCAGACGCCGGACCTTTCACCGTAACTTCACAAGGTTCTGATGGCGTAGTTTGGAATTTAGGAGAAACCCACACTATTACCTGGGATGTTGCCAACACAAACATAGCGCCTGTAAATACTGAAAACGTGACAATCCTTATTTCAACTGACGGAGGATTAACTTTCCCACATGTGTTGGTAGAAAGCACTCCAAACGACGGTTCTCACGAATTTACAGTTCCGAATGGTTGGGGAGAAACTGAAACCGGCAGAATTATGGTGAAAGCGGTTGACAATTATTTCCTAAATGTGAACCAAGCCGAAATAACTATTAATTCAACCTTAGGTATTGATGACATTGATTCCGGAAGTTTCGCAATCTATCCGAATCCTTCACAGGGAATTTTCACGCTTGATATGACAACCAAATCAAATGAAGTATCCTATGCCGTTTATAATATGGAAGGCCGACTGATTTCTCAGAATTCACTTAGCCCTACGGCAGGTAAAGTCTCACAACAGATCAACCTTTCTCATTTACCATCAGGAACTTATGTGATCCAGATTATCAATGGCAATGAAAAAATGTCTCAGAAACTGATTATCAAAAAATAATTAAATTTAATTAATTCTGCAGCCGCCTCTTCAGGCGGCTTTTTTTATTTATGAGAATAAAAAGGATATTTCAAAACTTTTTCAGCAGACTTTTTTTTCATTAATTTAAAATTATGAGAGTGTGAAAAACATATATAATTTCACAAACAACTAATTATCAATAGAATTAAATCAAATCCAGGAGATCTTCACTGCAGAAGAAAAAAATTCATATTTTCTTTACATATCAAAAAAATTATACCTTTACGGACATTTGTTTAATTTAATCAAAATAATTATGATCAAAAATTTTATCAGCTTTTGCCTGATATTTACTAGTTTATCTGTTTCAACTGTCTTTGCTCAGGAAACAGAATTATTTGGGGTACCTTTAAGTGAATACCAAGTTAATCCGGAAAACGATTTGATCAGATGTGCATCATCTGAATATGAAAAGCACCTGCAAAATAATTTCGAAGGATATGCTTCTGAAGAAGAATTTGAAGCCTGGCTGGCTCCAAAAGTTGCGGAAATGAAACAACGTCTGACGAATGGTGAATTCAAAAATGAACTGATTCAAATTCCGGTTGTAGTTCACGTTATCCACGCCGGGCAACCCGAAGGTGTTGGAATGAATATATCCACTGCCAGAGTTCAGTCTCAGATTGATGTTTTAAATCAGGATTTCCAGAAAATTGAAGGAACACCGGGTTATAACGATCACGAATTCGGAGCAAGCATTGGTCTGAATTTCTGTCTTGCACAAGTTGACCCCGATGGAAACCCTACAAACGGTATCAATCGTGTTGAAATTACCGGAACTATCTGGAATGAAGCAAACGTAGAAAACGTTTTGAAACCCACTACTCAATGGGATCCAACTAAATATTTCAATATTTGGGTATGTCAGTTTGGTGGAGATTTGAACGGGGTTCTGGGATATGCACAATTCCCTTCTAACTCAGGCTTGGGAGGAATGCCTGTAAACGGTGGAGCAGCAAACAGAGATGGTGTTATTATCGACTGGAGAGCTTTTGGTGACAGAAACGCCGTTCCGGGAACATATTTTAATACCTACGATAGAGGAAGAACTACTACGCACGAAATCGGACACTCGTTCGGTCTGCGTCACATTTGGGGTGACACTTCGAGCTGTATTGTTAATACAAATGACTCTTTCAATGACTATTGTCCTGATACACCGGCAGCTAACAGCGCAAACTATTCATGTGTTGTAATTGACTCATGTCCTGCTGATCCCGGAAACGACATGGTGGAAAATTATATGGACTACACAAACGACGCTTGTATGAACATCTATACACTTGATCAGAAAGCCCGTGTACTCGCTGTGATTGAAAATTCACCAAGAAGAAAAGAACTTCCTAATTCAAATGTATGTGATGCATTGGGAGTAAGCGATGTAGAAAATCAGGAATTTACAATCTATCCAAATCCGGCTAAAGATTTCCTGAACGTAAGCGTTAAAAATTCTCAACTGACAAGTTATACCATTTACAATACACTTGGACAACAAGTTAAAAGAGAAAACCTTTCAGGAACTCAATTCAAAATCAATGTAAATAATCTGAAAAAAGGAACTTACATTTTGACAGTTTATTCTGAAAAAGGTTCATCAACTCATAAATTTATCAAAGACTAATCTTTAATTGAGTTATAAATAAAAAGACTGCAATATTGCTGCAGTCTTTTTATTTATAAGCCGCATAAAAATCTGAATTATGAAAAATTTATTCTTTACTTTTTTAATCCTGATCATGACAGCATGTACTTCACAGCGCCTGGTTGAAAATTCCGGAAATGAAATTCTGAAAACAGAACTGACTAAAATATCCCGAATGGGTAAAATGCATTATTCCTTTTCAGCTGGTCAGCTGGAAGAATCCGGACTCAGCGAAAATACTAAAAAACTGAACGATGAAAACTGGAAGACAATCCAGAATCTTGCATCAAAAATAAATCTTGAAAATATAAACAATCTTGAAGCCCCTACTGACGCAAGATTTACCGACCGCGTTAAAGAAGTTCAACTTAGTTTTACACTTGGAGATACAACTTATGTTTCATCTGGATTTGACGAAGGCAATCCACCGGCAGAACTGGAAGAAATTTATACATATTTGGAAGATTTGATCGGTCAATAATTTCTGGAAATAAAATTCTGAAGCCTACATCAAAGATGTATTTTTTCGTTTTTTAAAGTCTGATAAAATTCTTGGAATGTTTTTTGATTTTTCATAAAACGTTTAACTTAAACTTCCTACGATGAACAAATTAAAAATATTTAAACTAGCCGGAATTATTGGACTACAAGCCAAAACATCAAATATGTCAGCTACAGACAACGCTAAAGCTTTTGCTCGAATGATGATTGATACCGTTTCCGGAAAATATAAACCCAAAAAAAGAAATCTTTTGATTGGATCGGCTGTCATTGCTTATGTCCTTTCTCCGATTGATTTAATCCCCGGATTTATTTTGGATGACGCAGCCATCGTACTTTTTGCGCTGAAATATTTCGGACGTGAAATGGACAATTACCTGGAATGGGAAAAGAAACAAAAAATAAAAACCATAGTTACAGACGCTGAAATTCTCAATGAATAAATTTCGCCGAAACTTGATTATCATCACAGGCCCCACTGCCATTGGCAAAACGGGGCTTGCTGTTTTTATTGCCAAAGCCTTAAAAACTGAAATCATTTCTTTTGACTCCCGACAATTCTACAAAGAAATGAAAATCGGGACGGCTGTTCCGACCAACGAAGAACTGTCCAAAGTTCCTCATCATTTTATCCAAAACCTAAGCATTCATGACACTTATTCCGTTGGAGATTTTGAGCAGGATGCATTGAAAAAAATCGAAGAATTATTCGAAACTCATCATTCTGTAGTAATGGTAGGCGGTTCGGGAATGTTTGAAAAAGCTGTGACGGAAGGTTTGGACGAATTTCCCGATGTCGATCCAAAATTCAGACAAGAATTAATTCAGGAATTTGAAGCATTCGGAATCGAAAAATTACAGGAAGAATTAAAAAATACGGATTTTTCTTACTACCAACAGGTCGATTTGAGCAATCATCAACGCCTCATCCGGGCACTGGAAATCATCCGTGGCAGCGGAAAACCCTTTTCATCTTTCAGAAAAAACAAATCGGCCGAAAGGAATTTCAAAGTCATCAAAATCGGACTCCAATTACCGCGCGAAGAAATTTATGAAAGAATCAACCGTCGAGTTGATTTGATGATGGAAGAAGGTCTGCTCGATGAAGTAAAATCGCTTTACGAATTCAAACATTTAAACAGCTTGCAAACAGTCGGTTACAAAGAAATATTTGATTATTTAGACGGAAAAATCGAACTGGATTTTGCGGTGGGAGAAATCAAAAAAAATACGCGTCGCTACGCCAAACGCCAACTTACTTGGTACCGGAAAGATGAAAATATCAAATGGTTTTCGCCATTCGAGAAAGAAGAAATCTTGGATTATATTTTAAATCATTTGGACAAAAAATCTTAGTACTTAATACTCAAGTCTTAATACTCACATTCCTTATCCGACTTTACATCCATTCTCCGTTTTTTTATCGGGCGAAAGCAAAACCACCTCATTGTTTTCGTTATAAATGCCCAAAACCAAACATTCAGAAATGAAGTTGGCTATTTGTTTAGGCGGAAAATTCACTACGGCAATGATTTGTTTTCCAATCAATTCCTCTTTGGAATAAAGATTTACAATCTGCGCGCTGGAATTCTTAATTCCCAATGCTCCAAAATCAATCCGCAACTGATAAGCCGGCTTTCTCGCTTTCGGAAAATCATTTACTTCCAGCACCGTTCCCACACGCATATCTACTTTTTCAAAATCTTCCCAGCTTAATGTTTTCATCTATATTTTTTTCGAATTTAATTAATTTAAATAATCCCGGCCTATTCTCAATTAAAAATTCAAAACTCATAACACATAACTCACAACTCATTATTACGACAAACCAAATAATTTCATAATTTAGCACCTTAACACAGAATAAATGGAATTACTGAAAGGAAAAACCGCCATCATCACAGGCGCAACACGCGGAATCGGGAAAGGAATTGCCGAAGTTTTTGCCAAAAACGGCTGCAACATTGCATTTACATTTGCTTCTTCGGTGGAAAGAGCAAAAGTTCTGGAACAGGAATTAGCTGCTTCCGGCATCAAAGCAAAAGGCTATCAGTCAGACGCTTCCGATTTTGAAGCCGCTCAAAAATTGGTGGATGATGTTTTGGAAGAATTCGGACAAATCGATATTGTCATCAACAATGCAGGAATCACGCGTGATAATTTGCTGATGCGAATGAGTCTGGAAGATTATGAAGAAGTAATCCGAGTCAATTTGAATTCAGCATTTAACTTAACAAAAGCGGTTACCAAACCTATGATGAAACAGCGAAACGGTTCCATCATCAATATGAGTTCGGTTGTAGGACGAAAAGGAAACGCCGGACAAGCGAATTATGCCGCTTCCAAAGCAGGTTTGATCGGACTTTCTAAATCAGTTGCCTTGGAATTGGGCTCAAGAAATATCCGTTGCAACGTCATCGCACCCGGATTTATCGAAACTGAAATGACCGAAAAATTAGATCCCAAAGCAGTGGAAGCCTGGAGAGCCGGAATTCCATTGAAACGTGGCGGAACACCGGAAGACATCGCAAATGCTTGCTTATTCCTGGCTTCTGATTTGTCCAATTATATTACCGGACAGGTTTTGAGCGTGGACGGCGGAATGTACACATAATTTGATTTACGATTTACGAAATTCGAATTTCGAGCTTCGGACTTCGAATAACTAATGTAACTACTATGAAAAAAACAATTTATTTACTCGGATTTATATTGGCTTTAAGCTGTAACCAGAATACAACCGAAACTCCGCTTGAAAATCAGGAAACTGAACTCACAGAAGTTTCAAGCAATTCCGTTCAGCCCAAAGAGAATCTAGGATTGGATTTCCGTAATGAATTAGAAAAACATTGCGGAAAAGCTTATGAAGGTGTAATCGTAGCAGGTGCCGAACCGGGCGATGGTTTTCACGGCGAACGATTGGTTATGCAGGTTTTATCTTGTGAAGAAAATCAAATTAAAATTCCTTTTTATGTGGGCGATGACAAATCCCGAACCTGGATTTTGAATTTCTTGGGCGACCGAATTCAACTCAAACACGACCATAGACTGGAAAGCGGAATTGACGATGAAGTTACGATGTACGGCGGAACTTCCACCAACACCGGATTTAAAGATATGCAGATTTTTATGGCCGATCAGGAAACTTGTAACCTGATTGATTATGCTTGCGGAAATGTTTGGTGGATGACCGTAGATGAAACTTCCTTTACCTATAATTTGCGTCGAATTGGTTCCGACCGACTATTTTCCGTAAAATTTGATTTGACAAAACCAATCGAATATGACGAAAGACCTTGGGGTTGGGGTCAAAAATTTGAATAAATATTTAAATAAAACCTGTCAGTTTTGAAAACTGACAGGTCAATTATTTATGTTCTTTGTGGTTGCAAATTTAGTCCACCATAGACAACTGAATTCGTTTTCTTTCCACATCCACATCGGTAACGGTCACTTCCACGATTTGATTCAGATGCACGACAGAATTCACATCGGAAATAAATTCTTTCGTAATTTTTGAAATGTGAACGAGTCCGCTTTGCTTGATTCCGATGTCCACAAAACAGCCGAAATTGGTAATATTATTGATGATCCCCTGCAATTTCATTCCGGTTTTCAGGTCTTCAATGGATTTTATATTTTTGTCGAATTGAACACTAACCGCTCGCTGACGCGGATCCAATCCGGGTTTCTTCAATTCCTCCAAAATATCTTGTAAAGTCGGTAAACCCACTTTTTCAGAAACATATCGGTTCAAATCAATTTTCTCAATCAAATTTTCATTTCCAATTAATTCTTGGGTTGAAACCTTTAAATCTTTCGCCATTTTCTCCACAATCGGATAAGATTCCGGGTGAACCGCCGAATTGTCCAAAGGATTTTCTCCGTTTTGAATTCTTAAAAATGCCGAAGCTTGTTGAAAGGCTTTTGCTCCCAATCGCGGCACTTTTTTCAATTCTTCCCTCGATTCAAATGCGCCCATTTCGGAACGATGATTCACAATATTTTCTGCCATCTTCTCACCTATTCCCGACACATAAGTCAGCAAATGTTTGCTCGCCGTGTTCAGGTTTACGCCTACTTTATTCACGCAAAGCATCACCGTTTCATCGAGTTCGGTTTTGAGTAAATTCTGATCGATATCGTGCTGATATTGCCCGACACCAATGGATTTCGGATCGATTTTTACCAATTCCGCCAAAGGATCGGAAAGTCGTCTTCCAATCGAAACGGCACCACGAACCGTGACATCGTATTGCGGAAATTCATCACGCGCAATTTTGGAAGCCGAATAAACAGAAGCGCCCGCTTCGTTCACCACAAAAACTTTTAACTTTCGGTCAAATGGAATGTTTTGGATCCAATTTTCGGTCTCGCGCGAAGCCGTTCCATTCCCGATGGAAATCGCTTCGATGTTATAAGCATTCACCAAGGAACGGATTTTCTTAGTGGCATCGTTTTTCTGATTTTGAGGCGCATGCGGATACACCGTTTCATTGTGCAACAAATCGCCTTGTTCATCTAAACAAACGATTTTACAACCCGAACGATATCCGGGATCAATCGCTAAAATTCGTTTTTCACCCAAAGGAGCGGCCAATAAAAGCTGTTTCAGATTATTGGAAAACACCTGAATGGAAGTTTTATCAGCCTGTAATTTTGCTTCGCTCAAAGCTTCATTGGAAAGTGAAGGTTCGAGCAGTCTTTTGTAAGCATCTTCAATGGCTTGCTGAATGATTTCCTTCAATTCCGGTTGAGAAGTTCGGAGAATGATATTTTCAATTAAATCCAAAGCATCGGCTTTCGGAATTTCGATTTTCACTTTTAAAAACCCTTCTTTTTCACCACGCAGAATTGCCAATAATCGATGCGAAGCGGAACGTTTTAACAATTCGGAAAAGTCAAAATATTGTGAGAATTTTTGTGCGCCTTCCTCCTCTTTTTTGGATTTAACGACTTTGGAAGAAATGCTTGCTTCGTGCTTGAATTTTCTTCTCAACTGATTTCGAACGCGTTCATTTTCATTGATCCATTCTGCCATAATGTGTTGCGCTCCTTGAATGGCATCCTCAATTGATTCCACCTGATCATTCAAATACCTTGAAGCCAGTTCATCCAAATCCCGAATGGGATTTTGTTTCATAATGATTTTGGCCAAAGGTTCCAAACCTTGTTCCTTGGCAGTATCGGCCTTGGTTTTTCTTTTTTTCTTATAGGGCAAATAATAGTCTTCCAATAGATTTTCATCGTAACAATCCGAAATTTTCTGCCGGAGTTCATCGGTCAATGCGTCTTGTTCTTCGATGGATTTTAAAATCGAAGTTTTTCTTTTTTCTAGTTCTTCGAAATTTTGTTTGAGCTTGGAAATCGTAGAAATCTGTACTTCGTCAAGTCCGCCCGTCATTTCTTTTCGGTAACGGGAAATGAAAGGAATGGTGCAGTCTTCGTTGAGCAAAGAAATCGTGTTTTCTATGGATTTCAGAGAAATAGATGTTTGCTGCTGGATGTATTGGGTGATGTTCATTTTCAATTTAAAAAGACATCAAAAATAAGGGTTTTTTTATTGGTCATCTAAAAACTTAGGGTTTCCCCCTATAAAGCTATGGCTTTTGTTGAGGATCTTTGCAATAGAAAATTTAATTACTCATCTATAATTAGAAGTGAGTAAAAAAGAAGAAAACATCAGATTCATAAGCTAATTATGAGTCTTTCAAAATTAAGTTGTGTCCTTTAAAAACCTAAACTATATTGATCTCTACTAATTTATTTATCCGGGAAATTCATTTACTTTTGGCTTACTTTACCAAAATTTATGTACTATGAATTTCCCCGGATAATAAAAATTTGAATTGATCCGGGCAATATCTTAAATTATTAAAAATAAATGAGGCTCTACACTATTTTCTTAATTCTTACCGCATTATTTTTTCTTACTTCCTGTCAGGATAAAAACCCAAATGATACACAGGAAAACTCAAATACTTCCCTTGAGAACAAATACAAAGACTTGGAAGAATACCAATGGTTGAGTGATGAGAATAATTTTCAAGATGAAGATTATCAGAAAAAATTCAACCAGCACTTTGAACAGAACTTAAAAGAAAATAATTGGGAAGCTGCTGCTGCATATCTGATTGCTTATGGCGATGTATTAGACTATAAATTTGAGCATGACAGCCTTTATCTAAAAAAAACGGAAGTATTTTTAAATGAAAATAAAAACAATATTTCTGATGAAGCCAGAGGCAGGCTTTATTACTATGTTGGAAACCATTATTTCCGAACACTTGATTTGGAAAAAAGCAATGATTGGCTAAAAAAATGTATTGAAATAGTTCCACAAAATAATTCTCATAAAAACACCCAGGGTTTTGCTCATTTTGCCATTGCGCAAAATTATATGCGAATGGGAAAATTGGAATTAGCTGAACAATATGTAGTAAAGGCATTAAATATTTTTGAAGAAGTTGAGGATTTGACCAATCAGGGAACTGCTTACCTTTTAATGTTCAGTATATATACTGAAAATAATGCCTATGAAGAATCTGAAAAATTCTTAAAAAAAGCCATTGATATTTTTGAAAAAACCAAAAATGACTATTTAAAATTTATGGCTCAGAGTTCTTATATTCATTTTCATATCGATCAGGGTGATACGCTGACCACCTTAAATCAGATTGACAAATTAGCGGAATTTTCCAAAAAAATTAGCCTGAATGAATACCAAAATGGTTTGTTAAATCAATACAAAGCCTTTAAATACACGGCTCAAAAAAAGGAGGACAGTGCTCTTTATTACCTCAAAACCGCCAAAGAAATTGCAAAACGAACGGCCGATCCGGATCTCGATATGCGGAATTTCTTTCAGGAAATTCTATTTTCAAAAGCATTTGACAAACCTTTGGAAAATATCAAGCAAGCTGAAGATTTCTTTGAAGAATTAGCCGTAGATAAACAAGAAAACAGACAATTTATGGCACAAATCGCCGATGTATTGTTCAAGTTTTATTTAAAAAAAGGAGAACATGAAAAGGCCAATTATTATGCGGTTTTTCTCATCGACGATGCCTACAAACAGGCTGAAGCCCGAGCCAAAGGATCTTTATTTGAGCTGGAAAGAAAATTTGAGACGGAAAGAAAAGAGAAAACAATATTGCTGCAGGAAAAAAAGTTGGCAGATCAAAATAAAATGATTTTGTACTTGGTGATCTTAACCCTATTTATTATTCTGATTTCGGTAATTGTATTTGTCTGGAATAAAAACAGAAGCATCACCAAAGAGAAAAAAATTACGGAAAATTACGCTTCTCAATTATTACAAAAAACTGAAAATGAACGAAAAAGAATAGCATCGGATTTGCATGACAGCGTAAGCAATGAACTCATAAATCTTCGTCATGCCATTGAAAAAAATGATTTCAGAAACAAAATAGATTTTATTTTGGATGAAGTACGGAACATCAGCCGAAACATCAGTCCTACATTATTTGATAAAATTGGTCTTAAATCAAGTGTGGAGCAATTAATTGAACGAACTCAGAACCAGCATAATTTCTTTATAACTTCAGAAATCAATTACGATGGAAGTCTGGACATCGACAAAGAATTGCAATTGTACCGAATTATTCAGGAAGCCATTACCAATATTTTAAAACATGCCGATGCGATGGCAGGCAAGATTTCGATTGAGGAAAACAAGAAAACTATCAATGTTGAAATCAGAGACAATGGAAAAGGTTTTGACGTACAGAAAATGCTTGAAAAGGGAAATTCCTTCGGACTGCTCAACATTAGCGAACGCGTGAAATATTTAAATGGAACCATAAATTTCCATTCAGACCACTCGGGAACCATCATTAAAATAACCCTACCTAAATAAATTTTATGCACTTTATAATTGCTGACGACCACCCGCTCTCACTTCTTGGAACGCAAGTTCTTATAGAAAGTTTGGGTTATGTTGTATTGGAATCCTGTAAAAATGGTGAGCATGCCTGGAATTCCATTAAAAGATTAAAGCCCGATTTTGTCATTCTCGATATCTCCATGCCTGAAATGGACGGACTGGAAGTTTCTGAAAAAATCCGTGTCCATCAGCTTCCGACAAAAATCATTTTATTGACCTCTCACAAAGAAAAAAGCGTTTATCAAAAAGCACAAGAACTGAATATAAATGCTTATTTATTGAAAGAATATGCGTTGGAAGAGTTGAGAGAATGCATTCAGCATTTACTTAGAAATGATAATTATTTCAGTAGAAAAATAAAATTCGATCTCGAAAAAGATTTGGATTACCTCAAAGAAGAAGCGATGGATCAGTTGAGTTTCTCTGAAAAAAAAGTATTTGAATTAATTGTCGAGCAAAAAACGACCAAAGAAATCGCATCCTTGTTATTCCTATCCGAAAAAACTATCGAAGCGCATCGTTCCTCGATCATTCGTAAATTAGGATTAAAACCGGAGAAGAACGTTTTATTGAAGTTTGCTTCCCAATTTCAGAATAATCCAAATGAACTGGAAAATTAAATAAACATCGTTCAGAATATTTCAAAAATCCTCGAAAAAAGCTGTGTAAAAAAAATATTGTCGATTATTTTAAAGTAAAATCCTATTCTCCAAATTCAGTACCTTTGCACCTTTAAAATTCAGTAAAAATGCAATTAACAGAACAAGAAATCATTCGTCGTGAAAAGTTAGCTCAGCTAAGAGAAATGGGAATTGATCCATATCCTGCTGAGGAATTTGAAATTACTTCAACTGCTGAACAAATCAAGAAGAACTTTGAAGATGGTAAACAGGTGAAACTTGCTGGACGATTGATGTCGGTTCGGATAATGGGAAAAGCGTCTTTTGCCGAATTGCAGGACAGCAGCGGAAGAATTCAGATATATGTTTCGCGGGACGATATTTCGACTGATGAAGAGGCAACAGCTTACAATGTTTTGTTCAAAAAATTATTGGACATCGGAGATTTCATCGGGATTGAAGGTTATCAGTTCAAAACCAAAGTAGGTGAAATTTCGGTTCACGTAACCAAACTGGATTTACTTTCGAAAACTTTGCGTCCGCTTCCCATCGTGAAAACCGATGAGGAAGGAAATGTACACGATGCTTTTGTGGATCCCGAATTGAGGTACCGAATGCGTTATGTCGATTTAGTGGTGAATCCGCATGTCAAGAATACTTTTGTCAAAAGAACAAAACTTTTCAACGCTATGCGCGAATATTTCAACAAACATGGATACATGGAAGTTGAAACACCGATTTTACAACCGATTCCAGGAGGAGCTGCAGCGAAACCTTTCATCACTCATCACAACGCATTGGACATACCACTATATTTGAGAATCGCCAACGAATTGTATTTGAAAAGATTGATAGTTGGTGGGTTTGATGGTGTTTATGAATTTGCAAAAAACTTCAGAAATGAAGGGATGGACAGAACGCACAATCCTGAATTTACTGTAATGGAAATCTATGTTGCTTACACAGATTATCATTGGATGATGGATTTCACCGAAAAACTGCTGGAACATTGCGCCGTCGCGGTAAATGGCTCGACAAAATCAACTTTCGGCGAACATGAAATCGAATGGAAAGCGCCTTATCCAAGAATTTCTATGCGAGATGCGATTTTGAAATTTACCGATTTTGATATCAAAGGAAAATCAGAAGAAGAAATTCGTCAAGCAGCAATTTCTATGGGAATTGAAGTCGATGAAACCATGGGGAAAGGAAAATTAATCGATGAGATTTTTGGAGAAAAATGTGAAGGAAATTTCATTCAGCCGACTTTCATTACCGATTATCCGGTAGAAATGTCGCCACTTACCAAAAAACACCGAACTGAAGAAGGATTGACCGAACGATTTGAATTGATGGTTTGTGGAAAAGAAATCGCCAATGCTTATTCGGAATTAAATGACCCGATTGACCAAAGAGAGCGTTTTGAAGATCAATTAAAATTATCAGAAAAAGGCGATGACGAAGCCATGTTCATCGACCAGGATTTCCTTCGTGCACTGGAATACGGAATGCCTCCAACTTCGGGATTGGGAATCGGGATGGACCGTTTGATTATGTTTTTGACCAATAATCCATCGATTCAGGAAGTTTTATTCTTCCCTCAAATGAGACCGGAGAAAAAACAGGTTCAAGTAAGTGAAGAAGCCAAAGCTGTTTTGGAATTGCTTGGGAAATCAGGAAGAATTGATTTAAATGAATTGAAAAACCAATCCGGACTTTCCGGTAAAAAATGGGACAAAGCCATTAAAGAATTGACTTCCAACAAACTTGCTCAGGTTGAAAAAACTGAGGAGGGTTTGTTTGTGGAAGCAAATTAATTTTAATAAATAAAATCATAAAAATCCTTGTGAAACATATTCTCACAAGGATTTTTTTAATCTTCACAATTATTCATCACTAATTGCACTAATTTTTTAGCCAAATCAAAATTTTCATCGGGATCATGACTGATTTTGGTGTAAACGGTAAAGGTTTCATTTCCAGAAAGAGTTACCATCTCTCCTCCTCTTTCGGTGTTAAATCGCCAATAAGCCGCATCGCCCAGATTGTCCACTTTTTCAAATCCGGAAGATTTCCGAGCTCCGACAAAACCTTTTACGGTTTCTCTTTCCTCTTCAGTTTTATTTTCAAGGTGCTTTTCCATTCGGGCTTCCATTTGCGCTATTTCTTCTTCGCTCATTTCTTTGTAAGCGGTATCAAATCTTTCCCGAAAGGCTTCGGCAGGTAAATCGGCATCGTAAGCATTCAAACTCGAAAAGCCGATGAAATTATTATCGGGAACCATCACATGTTCACTGACAGGACTTGGCTGAGAAGGCCGATCACTTTCCCAGGAATAATACACTTCTCCATAAGAATCTTTCCGGTCAATGGTTTTGGTTTTGAATTCCTCCGAAGGTCTATTCAGAATCCGTGCTACATCATCGAGCGGTAACAGTTCATCGTACCTTAAATCTAGTTTACTCAGACAATTTAAATTGGGACTGGTAGAAGTTTTTGTGGTGATTTCATTTTGGGGCTCCGTTTCAGAGTTCTTACAAGATGTAAAAATACTCATACCGATAAGAAGGATCATTATTTTTTTCATACTAAAAGTTTTAGAATAAATACAAAAGGCTGCTTTCACAGCCTTTTGGAAATGATAATTTATATTAAATAGAGAACTTATTACCAAACATTGGTTACACATCCGTTGTCCACCGTAACATTTTCACCAATCGTCAGATTTGGATTAGAACCT
Organism: Moheibacter sp.; assembly: GCF_049672845.1. Classification (NCBI taxonomy): domain Bacteria; kingdom Pseudomonadati; phylum Bacteroidota; class Flavobacteriia; order Flavobacteriales; family Weeksellaceae; genus Moheibacter; species Moheibacter sp. The sequence continues at coordinate 159,722 of NZ_JBATWT010000011.1, read as the reverse complement.
TGTCCGGTAAGAACTCGATAATTAATTCCACAACCACTGATATTTGTAAACTTCACATTGTGAATGTTTAACAAACTTTCGTACCAAAGCCATACGTTTCCTTGTGGAGCGTTCAGACCTGAATACTGTATTTCGGCATAAGCAATTTCGTTTACCGCATGCTCACTACTAATATTGATGCCCCTCCAAGCTTTAGGTACTTTTGATACTCCTGTAAAAATAATCGGCTCCGCAGCTGTTCCAATTGCTTTAATCCCTCCACCATCTTCGTAAATAAGCAATTGAGTTTCAGCTCCAAATTCAATTACTACACCCGGTTGAATGGTTAAAATATCTCTTACCCGGATGTTCTTTATAGCATTTGAAATCACGCTATAAGGCACATCTATTTTGTACCAAGTCGTTGGGGTTTTGATTTCCTCACCATATGGATCTATAAAAACAAAATCTGATGTGTTGCCTGAATATAGATTGGTATTGTTGATAGCATTGAGGTATCCCGGATTGACAACTGCAGGTGCGTTGTTGTTAGTAAATCTGTTGTTTTCCAAAGTTATTATACTCGAAGTATAGGTTGCGTTGAGACCATAAGACTCACTATTGGAAATCAAAGAATTTGTCATTTTCAGTCGGCTGTTTGCATATACATGAACAGCTCCTTTGTCACCATTACTATTAAAAGGCTTTCCGCCTGCATCCAAAACTTGAGTATGAGTAAGTTCGTTGAGCGTACTGTTACTGTCAAACATGATTCCTCTCCACCATCCTTTATTGTTTTGAGTTCCTCTGAAAATAATTGGTTTTTCAGCAGTTCCCACAGCTGAAAGTGAACCATCTGCCGTATGGAAGTCGTCAGTTTCCAATCCTGCATCTTCTTCAAATTCAATCACTACACCCGGTTCGATTTTAATCGGAGCGGTAATATGCATCCTACAAGTTACAATGTAGTCTACAGGAGCATAAGGGTCATCGGTCAAAACCCGAGCTTCTTGGAAGAAATTACAATCCAGAACGATTGGATCGTTAAATTGTTCGACAATTGGCTCCGAACCATCATCGTCAGAAGAAGTACAAGCCGCTAAACCAAAGACGACTAAAAATAAAAACAAATGTTTTAAATTATTGATTTTCAAGTAATTATTTTTCATAATAATATAGTTATAGTTAATTAAAATTTATATTTCATTCCAATCATTGCAACCACTTGATCATAGTCGCTGATGACGTATTTTACTTCTGCAAATGGTGCAAACTTTTCTGATAAATGGAATTTGAATCCACCACCGATGTTTGCCCCGATTTTTCCTTCTCCATCTGAACTAGAAATGCCCATATAGTCACCTTTTGCTGAAAGATGGGAATAATTAATTCCGGCCAATCCATAAGCCCCCATTTGTTCAAGACTCAGGAAATAATAGTTAAGATTCCCATTTACTTCCCACATATTTCTTGTGACGTAATAATATTTCTCAGGAAAATAAAACAAGAAACTCGGTGAAATGGTAAGATTGTTTACAATGGCAAATTCGGCATTAACACCAATACCAACTTGCTCTATCTCACTTCCGTAGCCAAACATCAATCCGATGTTGCTGTCGTTCTGAGCCTTCAGAAGCCCAAATCCCATAAATAGCACAACTGTGCTGACAATAAGTTTTTTCATTTTTTTAATTTTTAATATGTTTTATGCGTTTTAGTGAAGAGAAAAACAAAAAGTAAACATCAAGTCTTTATTTTTTTTGAGTTAATTTAAAAAAGAAGCTGCCCGATATCTTTAATGCAGAGAGGAACTGTTAATTTTGAAATAAAACATATTGTAAATCAGGCAACTTCAATTTATAAAATCAGCAAACAATCCATTCTTAAAACACTAAATTCTTTTCCCTTCGAATTTTATCCTAAAAATTTGGGTATTTTTGTTAAAGAATCAATGAACAGACGATTTACTGGTTAGTGAGAAAAAAACTAATAAGTAAACATCCGTCTAAAAAATGTTTACCAATTCCAAATATTTACACTAAATGACAGAGGATGAAGTAAAAAGGTATTTGAAAAGCAATCAGGAAAAGGCTTTGTTTAAGATTTACGACTTCTATAAATCAGAATTTTTACAATTCGCCAATCGCTACGAACTTCCAAAAGATGATATTTTGGATGTGTATCAGGATGCTTTCATTGCCTTGCATGAAAATGCTTTGAAAGGTAAACTCGATGAATTGAAAAGTAATGTCAAAACCTACTTTTTCGCAATTGGGAAATACATGATTTACAGCAAATTAAAACAAGACAAGAAATCTATTTATATGGAATCAGCCGATGATTTTCAGTTTGATGAATCTTGGAGTATAGAAGAAGAACCGGAAGAGAATTCATCGGTAAGAAAACTGGAAATTGCTTTGAATCAAATGGGCGGAAAGTGCAAAGAACTTCTCACCTACTTCTATTACGAAGAAAAAAAATTGGACGAGATAGTCCTACTGATGAATTATGATAACAAAGACGTGGCGAAAAGTCAAAAGTCACGTTGCATGAAGAATTTGAAAAACTTGTTAAACAAAAACCAATGAACAAGGAAGATTTATTAAACGGATATTTTGAAAACTCACTTTCCAACGAGGAAATGCAGATTTTTGAAGAATTATTGAAAAATGACGTGGAATTTAAATCAGAATTTGAGCTTCGAAAGGATTTGAAATCCGCACTTCAACAAAATAAACGCAAAGAATTAAAAGAAAAATTAAGACAACACGAAGCGCAAAAATCCAACGAAAGAAATTTAGTTTTCAATTGGCGATACGTTGCAGCAGCGGTTTTGGTTTTAGGTTTTGGAACTTATTTTTTGGTCAATGATTTCCAAAATACAGAAGATTTGTATTCCGCTTATTATGAAACTTATCCCAATACGGTTTTGCCGGTTGTTCGTGCAGACTCTACCGAGGAATCACCCGAAACACTTGCCTTTCAAGCTTATGAAAACGAAGATCACGAACGAGCGATTGATTTATTTTCAAGCATATACGAAAAAAGTCATGCAGAATATGCCCTTTTCTACAAGGCTATGTCCATTTTGGACAAAGGCGAAGCCACCCAAGAAGCCATTAGAATTCTCCAAAACACCGAATGGTCAGATGATTACAAGGACAAATCTCTTTGGTATTTGGCACTTGCCTATTTGAAACAGGACAACAAGCCCAAAGCAAAACTGGTTTTGGAAAAGCTTAAAAACGAGAGTAATTATCGAAACCAACAAGTCAGCGAATTGCTCGGGAAGCTCTGAATTTCAAAAAAGTAAAAATCATGCCCGAAACCAAAAGAATTCCGAAAATATACAACCATGTATAGGATTTTTCTGAAATCGGTGTGATGTCCCCCGAAATCACAAAGCCAGCCCAATAATAAGGATGTTGAAGTTCCGGCTCCTGAACACTTGCCAAATACTCCAATTTCGCATTGCGCAAAGCTTCATTTTTGTCCTGGCCTTTTTGCAGGTTTTCATAAAATTTCACCATGAGTTCCGAAGTTTGTCGGTCCGAAACTTGCCATAAACTCATCACGGCCGATGAAACTCCGGCATAGGTAAAAGCCCTTGCCATGCTCATCACTCCATCGCCTGACTCATTTTTCCCAAGTCCGGTACTGCAAGCACTCAACACCACCAAATCGGCATTCAAATCCAAATTATAAACTTCCGAAGCCGTTAATTCACCCGAATCCTCAGCTGCCGTGAAATACATTTTACTGAGCATCGGATTGTTTTTATCGATTTCAGAATGCGTGGCAAGGTGCAAAACCAAGGCATCGGGCGCTTCTTCCAAAAACTTCGATTTGGTAGCCATTTCGCCCAAAACTTCAATTCCATCGGTTAAATCCTTGATCTTTTGAACTTCATTCTGATTGTTTGGAAGCGGATTTCCTTCATAAACGGGCGCAAATCCCATCCATTTGCCGGACGATCTTTTTTGTTTTGACATTTGCTTTTGCGCATTGTACAATTGAACCGATCCGGCATAGCTTAAATTCATTTTTTCCAAAAGAATTCCCGTTTCATCCTCTAAAATTTCAAAAGGAATTTGGTTCAATTCTTTATCGGCAATCACAATCAAATCTTCAAGGTTATCTTCAAAATCAGGTAATAATTCTGAAGCTAAATCTTTTGAGAGACTCTTAATTTCCTTTCTTTCCAATAGGTTTTCAACCAGTTGAAGCGTTGAAATCTGAATGTCATTTGAATTATTCAGCTCATCGAACTGAACTTTTGATTTGCTGAAATAAAGTCGATACACTTTGTCTTTGCCTACAAAATATTCCAAAAATGCCTGATTTTTTTTCAAGGCTTTTTGCTGATAATAACGAATGTTTTCGGCCAATAATAAGTTTTTGGCTTCGTAATAATCCGGATGATTTTCCCGAAGATATTCCTGAATTTTCTCGATTTCATAATTCAGTTCTATCTGTTTGTCCAACATATTTTGAAGGTTGGCATTCGTGGTTGTGGAATCACTTTGGGCCAAGTAAATTGCATCGTTCAATTGCGATAGTTCACGGTTCAGACGTTTTTCATCGTTGAGAATTTCATTCGACACTCCTTTCTCCGTTTTGATTTCCAAATCCATCATCCCATCAAGCAAAACCGTGGATTTATTGATTTCCATCAGTCGAAACAAAGTATTCAATACCTTGCTTTCTTTGGAATATTTATGCATTTCTGCTGCAATTTCCATCGAGTTTTCAATATAACTCGCCACGCTCTGACTATAATACAATTTAGAATTCTGATAATTGTATTCGGTTTTTCCTTTGATAATGATTTCGATTAATTCTTCTATGTTTTCAAATGCTTTTTCAAGCGCTTCTCGGTTTTGAGTCAGTTGGTATTCTTTGAACAAAATAGAATTTCGAATTGAAAGTGCTTCGGTATCAAGCAAATCGGTATTATGGTGAAGGGAAAGAATATCTTCTGCCCGATCCAGATGATTTTTTGCTTGGTTTACTTCATTTAACCCCAGATAAATTTTCGCCAATCTTAAGCCACTAATCGCTTTAACTTTGAAATCGTTTTCTAAATGTTTATTGATTAAATCCTCCGATTGTTCTGCATAATACAAGGCTTCAGAATAGTTTTCCGTTTCGGTGTACATATCAATCAAACTATCGTAAGCCGAAGAAATCGAATAAATTCTGCCGGTTGCTCGAGAAGAATCCACTGCAAGCAAATAATATTTTTCTGCCTCTTTGAAATTTCCAGCTTCTTTTTCAATGAAAGCCAAATCGATGTAAACTTGAGTGGTAAACTTATCATCTTTCCCAAAAAAATCAAGACTTTCTTCCAATACTTGATTCATCAGTTTTCGAGCGCCTTCATAATTTTCCTGCTGTACATACACCCTCGACAAGGACATAGAAGGCAAGGATTTCAGATAAACAGACTCAATTTTTAATACATCATTGGCAAGTGAATAAGCTTTTAAACTATAAAATTCAGCTTTTTGAATGTCCTTTAAAATAAAATAAGTATCGGCTAAAAGCGAATAATAGGTAATCAAAGTTGGGCTTTCCTCACCATGAGCTTTTATTTCCCAATCAATGGCTTCTTTCAAATAATATCCCGATTCGGGATAATCGCCGGTTTTGCCTTGAAAAATCATACCGATGTTAAAAGCCAACTGAGAACGTCGCTGAAAAATGGACTGGGTTTCATTTGGGAAATTCTTTAATTCAGCATAAGCTACCTCCATCATATAAAGCGAACTATCGATTTTATCGGCATTATAATAAGCACCACCGACCCATTGCAACATTGAAATTCGTTTGAAAGTCCAGTCGGAATTTAAATTATTCAGCGATTTATTTCCGTAATACAAGGCATCTGGAAAATTTCTTTGGGAATGAAAATGTTTGGCAATGGTTTCAAAAACAGCCGAAATGGTTGAAGTTTCAACGGATTTTGAGCCAGAATAATTTTCTGCTAATTTTTTTAGATTCTCCAATGAGCCAGTTTGATTTTGTAATAACTCAATACGGTATTTAAGATTCAACAACTGAACATACAAATCGGTTTCATTGTTTTTTAAATCGGGATAATCCCTAAGAATTTCTTCTATCCATTTTAAATCCTCGGATTGTTTTTCGATGTCTGCACGATAAGTTCCCGGGGATTGTCGCATTGAAATTCTATAAATCACAGACAAAATCTCTTCTTTGGGCTGCAATCTTCCTTTTTCTACATAAAGACTGAGAAAAATAGAGTCGGCTTTCCCCCATTCGGAATTATCGCCCTTTACAGGTCCGTTCAGAAACATTTCCTCCGCTTGTTCAAATAAGGAAGAAGATGGAGTTTGAAAACCAAAAAATAAAAACAAGAAGAGAATTGAAAATGGGAGAGCTCTCATCATAGAAAAGGATTTGTTCAAATCTAATCAATAAATCCATAATTTAGAAATAAGAAATCTCGAAGTTTAACTGATAGAATTTTCTTTATTAAATTTATAGAAACCAATTTATTAAAATCAAATGAAACCCTCTAGACTCATCAGCCTTTTACTCGCCGCTATTTTGTTTTATCTGGTACATATCGACGTTCAAAAAGAAAAAAAAGAACGACAAAAACATCTGGAATCCCTTATCTGGTCGCCACCGCCTGACGATGGCAAAGTGTATCGCGGCTGGGATTACAACAAAGAAGAATGGATCGAAGACAAGGGTTATAATTACCGTTTCAACCCACATCTTTATTCCGATGAGGAATTACAAAAATTGCGAGAAGAATTGGAATACGATACCGAAGGAAGGTATTTTCATATTCCCGGCAAAAGGATTCTCACTCGAGAACAAGAAATCCAGGAAGAAGCCGAAAGATATATTGAAGATAATATCGAAGATATTTTGGACGAATACGCAAATTAACGCACGAGATTCATCCACCAACAATCCAGTCCATCCGTTGCCATGTGCATCAAAAGCCCGATCGCGGGAGTCCTTGTTTTGGGAGAAAACAACATCAACAGATAAGCTCCAATTGCCCATTGGGTATGAAGTGGGTGAAACCCAATGCTGCAGCGGTTAGGGTCAAAAAAAGGATCGGCCAAAAGATGATCCAAATCTACCAACATAGTCAATAGAAAAATCAGATAAACCTTTTTCCAATTGTTTCGAAAAAATAAAATAGCAACAATGGCCGGAAAACCTAAATGCAGAAAATAATGTACAAAACTCTGTAACATACTCATAAAAAAACCTTGTCAGAGCGAATCTGACAAGGTGGAAATTATAAAAAAACTGATTATTTTATTATTATTTAGCTTCTTCTGCTTCAACTTGACCGTGAGCACCTTTTTTATGTTCATTTACAGTCAAATCAGCATTCACAGAATAAGCGCTTCCGAAACCATTTACATAAGACCCGCTGATAGGTTGTAAGTCAATCAGAATAAAATCCTTCAGATCAGCTAACATTTTCACGATATTTCCATGTTTAGCTTCCAAAGCATTGACTGCGCGTTCGTAAAATTCAGATTTCTCATCTACGACAACGGCTTCGCAATCCATGGTCAGACGATCACGCGCATAGATTTGTTTTACCGCTAATTCATCTTGAATTACCATCACAGAAACACGTTTTCTATCACGCAAATTTCGAGTGTGGCGAGCCATGAAAGATACTAAAACCTGAAAACCTCCATCAATCTGCACAAAGGGCGCATAACTGGAAGCCGGAGTTCCGTCTTCGTTCAAAGTAGCTAAAATTACAGATTTAGCTTCTCCAATCAACTCTTCAATTTTGGGAACTTTGGGCTTAACTTTCTTTTGAGCAGCTACGATATCGGTCATAATTTTTGATTTTTAAGTAATTAATTATGCGCCAAAGTTAATAATTTTAGAATGAATCTAAATACTTAAAGGTATGATATTTATTGGCTTTAGTTCTAAACAAAAAACCTGTCAAGTTTCAGAAACCTGACAGGTTGAATTTATACTAAGAATAATCGAAAGATTAATCCATATAACTCTCAATCGGTGGACAGGTACAAACCAAATTTCTGTCTCCAAAAGCATCATCTACTCTCGCTACCGGCGTAAAGAATTTGCGCTCTCTCACCCAATCCAACGGATAAGCCGCTTTCTGACGCGAATAAGGGAATTCCCATTCGTCAGCCGTTACAATATCCAGCGGATGCGGTGCGTTTTTCAATACGTTATTGTCCTGCGTAAAATCTCCATTGGCTACCTCATCGATTTCAGCTTTGATCTGAATCAGAGCATCTACAAAACGGTCTAATTCCGCTTTGGACTCCGATTCCGTTGGCTCAATCATCAAAGTTCCAGCAACCGGGAAAGAAACCGTTGGCGCGTGGAAACCATAATCCATCAGACGTTTCGCAATATCGGAAACTTCAATTCCCAGTTTTTTGAACGGGCGGAAATCCAGAATAAATTCGTGTGCCACCACATCGTTTGCATTGGTGTAAAGCACATCATAATGTTTTTCCAAGCGGGATTTCATATAATTCGCATTCAAAATGGCATGTTTGGTCGAATTGGTCAATCCTTTTTCACCCAACATTCGGATGTACGAATAAGAAATCGTCAAAATCAAAGATGAACCATAAGGCGCAGCCGAAAATACCGTATCGGATTTCTCACCCCCGGTTTCAATCAATGGATGCGAACCTAAATAAGGCGCCAAATGTTTGGCCACACAAATCGGTCCAACACCCGGTCCACCACCACCATGCGGAATGGCAAAGGTTTTATGCAAATTCAAGTGACAAACATCTGCCCCGATCATTCCCGGCGCCGTTAAGCCCACTTGTGCATTCATATTGGCTCCGTCCATATAAATCTGTCCGCCCGCATCATGAACCAGCTTTGTTACTTCCATAATGTTGGAATCAAAAGCCCCATAAGTCGATGGATACGTAATCATCAAAGCCGATAAATTCTCGCGGTGTTTCTCGATTTTCAGTTTCAAATCTTCAATATCGGTTTCACCGTTTGGCAAATTTTTCACAATTACCACTTTCATTCCAGCCATAGCAGCCGAAGCAGGATTCGTTCCATGCGCAGATTCGGGAATGATCACAACGTTTCGGTGACCTTCTCCTTGATCTTTCTGATACGAGCGAATCACCATCAATCCGGCGTATTCACCCTGAGCACCGGAATTCTGCTGAACAGAAGTCGCAGCAAATCCCGTGATGACGGAAAGGTGATCTTCCAGGTTTTTAATCAATTCCTGATAACCTGCTGCATATTTTTTTGGAACGAATGGATGAACCGCTCCAAATCCACTCCAACTCAATGGAAGCATTTCGGTAGCAGCGTTTAATTTCATCGTACAAGAGCCTAAAGCAATCATTGAATGATTTAGTGCTAAATCTTTCTTTTCCAAACGTTTGATGTAACGCATCAATTCGGTTTCGGTATGATATAAATTGAATACTTCATGCGAAAGGAAATCAGAAGTTCTGACCAATTCAGCAGGAATTCTTCCTTCTTTAAATTCTTTTTTCTCAATGGATTTTCCTTTGATTTCAGCGAAAATCTGAATTAGTTTATCCAATTCTTCTTCCGAAACCACTTCGTCCATTGCAATACTAATTTTTCCTTCTTCAAAGAAATTCAGTAAAATATTATTTTCTTCAAATTTCTCTTTTGTAATTCCTTCGGCTTCGATTTGAATCGTATCAAAAAAATTCGAGTGAACAATTTTATATCCCAATTCATTCAAAGCATCGTGCAAGCGAACCGCTTTCTGATGAATGTTTTGTGCGATATGGGTCAATCCGCCTTTTCCGTGGTAAACGGCATACATTCCGGCCATCACAGCCAAAAGTACCTGTGCCGTACAAATATTGGAAGTCGCACGCTCACGTTTGATGTGTTGTTCGCGCGTCTGCAAAGCCATTCGCAAGGCAAACTTTCCGTTTCTGTCCTGAGAAACTCCAATAATCCTTCCCGGAATCTGACGTTTGTAATCTTCCGTACAACTCATATAAGCTGCGTGAGGCCCGCCATAACCCATCGGAATTCCAAATCTTTGGGAAGTACCGATTGCGATGTCCGCTCCCATTTCGCCAGGAGATTTCAAAAGAACCAAAGCCATCAAATCGGCAGCGATTGCAACCTGCATCCCTTTTTCTTTTAGTTCAGCAATCAAAGAAGTGTAATCCACAACTTTCCCCGATTTGCCCGGATATTGGAACAATGCACCGTAGAAAGTTTCATCAAAATCAAATTCTGCCGGATTTCCAGTCACGATTTCAATTCCCAATCCGCTTGCTTTGGTTTGACAAACTGCTAAACTTTGTGGCAAAATGTCTTCGGACATGAAGAATTTATTCGCATCATTTTGATTTCGGGGTCGGGATTCAAACATCATATGCATCGCTTCGGCGCAAGCCGTGGATTCATCCAGTAAAGAAGCATTGGCAATCGGCAATCCGGTCAAATCCGAAATTACGGTTTGGAAATTCAGCAAAGCTTCCAGTCGGCCTTGTGCAATTTCAGCCTGATAAGGCGTATATGCGGTGTACCAACCCGGATTTTCCAAAATATTTCTTTGAATAGGCGAAGGTAAAATGGTGCGATAATAACCGTATCCAATGAAACTTCGCGCTTTGGTATTATAGTCAGCCAATTCTTGCAAGTGTTGCAAAATTTCATATTCCGACATAGCTACAGGCAAATTCAGTTTGTCTTTGAAACGAATTTCAGCCGGCATGGTCTCGTTTATCAAATCATCAATGGAATCCTTTCCAATAACAGAAAGCATTTCAGCCGCATCTGCTGACAAAGTCCCGATGTGGCGAAGAGAAAAATCTTGTGTATTCATATTTATTTGCGGTGAATTAAAACCTCAAATTTACGATTTTAAACCTTACGAAAACCTAATCTTTATCAACTGATGATGGATTCTGTATATTTGTTCCAATGAAATTATTCATTGAGAAATATTTACTCAAAACCAACATCTGGGTGGCACTTTGTTTCACCGGATTGTTTATATTCTTCCAGCTGGGATTGTATGAGAAAATTCTTTCGGTTTGGGGAATTGTCTTCTTCGGAACCCTTGCGATTTATAATTTTTCCCGCATCAAAACTTTAAACGAATTCTTTCAATTCCATTCCGAAAAACGAATGCAGATTATCCTGACCTACGTCGGGCTTATCGTAACTTTGATTTTTGTGCTTTTGCGTGGGTTTGAACTCAAAACTTTTCTCTACCTCGGCGTTTTGGGATTTATCAGTTTTTGTTATTCACTTCCCTTTTCAGGATTGGGTTTACGCGCAATTCCTTTTCTGAAATTATTTCTGATTGCGTTTGTCTGGGCAGGAAGTTCCATCGGTTTATTGCTCGTTGTACATCAAGCTGTTTTTCAGCATTCTTTATTATTTCTTTCGGTTTTTTTATTTGTCATCGGCATTACAATTCCTTTTGATATCCGCGATTCGGCATCTGACGAAAAAGAACTGAAAACAATTCCACAAGTAATCGGCATCAAAAACTCAAAAATCCTCGCCCTTTTAAGTCTGATTTTAAGCGGATTTCTTTTCTATTTGGAATTTAGAGAATTCAATTTACTTGTAATTTCTTGGTTTATTTCTTTGCTCATTTCCTTCGTACTCATATCACTTTCCTCCATAAAGAAAAGCGATTTTTATTATTCTTTTTGGCTCGAAGGAACCTCTCTTCTGCCCTTGCTTATCTATTTGGCACTGAATTTGTTTTAACATTTCACTAACAAATTTTTAGTAAATTTGATTGCATCCAAATCTTTCTTTTATGAAGAAATTTATCTTATTTCCCGTTCTCGTATTACTGATTTTTTCAGCTTGTAAGTCCAAAAAAAATGCACAGTTAATGGAAATCAATCCCGAATTTGCTGCTTATGTTTCGGCTTATACTTCTGGGCTGATTTCTACCGAAAGCAATATCAAAGTCATTTTGCAATCCGATATTCCGTTGGAAATCAACGAAGACAAATCCTTGAAAAACGATATTCTCAAATTTTCACCTTCCATCAAAGGAAAAACTTATTTAATCGATAATTCCACTTTGGAATTCCATCCCGATGAAAAACTCGATCAAGGAGAAATTTACACCGGAAAACTTGATTTAAAACCGATTTATTCCAAAATCCCCGACGAACTTCAAACTTTTGAGTTTCAGTTTCAGGCAAAAAAACAGGATTTTACCGTCAATCTCGAAGGAATTCAGGACACACAAGACGGACAGGGAAATTATAAATTCACAGGAAATCTTTATACCGCCGATTTTGCCAATTCTTCACAAGTAAATGAAATGCTCACAGCGAGTTTTGGCGGAAAAGAACTTCCGGTTTCCTGGGAACATTCCGACAATCAGAAAAACCATCGTTTTACCATCAACGGACTGGATGCAGCCGATAAAACCAAAGAATTAATTCTGAAATGGGACGGTAAACCGCTGGAAATCAATAAAAAAATCAATCAGAAATTTAATATTCCGGCCAAAGGCGATTTTAAAATTACGCAGATCAAATCCGTTTCACATCCCGAACAATATATTTCAGTCAATTTTTCCGAAGCGCTTCAATCCGATGCTTTTCTGGACGGTTTGGTGGAACTTAAAAAGACTTCCAAAAGCGAAACCACCAATGATTATTATTACGACAGCACACCCGATAATTACATCAAATCCACCATTATCAACGGAAATGAACTGAAAATTTATACGTCCAAAAAAATTGGTGGCGAATATGAACTCAATATTTTCCCGGGAATTGCCAGTGCTTACGGCAATAAAATCGATGAACCACTGAAAGAAAATGTCAATTTCATCAATTTATATCCGCAGGTAAAATTTGTAGGAAACGGAAATATCATTCCTTCTTCTGACGGAAAAATCAATCTTCCCTTTCAGGCAGTCGGACTGAAAGCCGTTCGTGTCGAAATCACAAAAATTTACGAAAACAATATCCATCAGTTTTTTCAATACAATCAATACGACCAAGTCAATAACCTGAAACCGGTCGGAAAAAAGGTTTTGAACAAAGTCATCCCGATTTCAAACGCCGATAATTTCAACATCAGCGAAATGAATGTTTACCAGCTCGAACTTTCCAAATTCATTGAACCCGAGCCCGGTGCTATTTACAATGTAGAATTTTCATTTGAACAAAGATTTGCAGCCTATCCTTGTTCGGACAACGAAAATACAGATGAAATGCTCGCAACCGTTGAGCCAAAAACTGACGATTACGAAACCGACTCGGAAATGTACAGTTATGATTATTACGACTACGATTATTATTATCCTGACGGATACAATTGGCAGGATCGCGACAATCCTTGTACGGTTTCTTATTATACTTCCGAAAAGAAAGTCAGCAAAAACATTCTGGCGAGCAATCTTGGAATTAACTTCAAAACCGGAAAAGACCGAAACGGATATGCAACGGTTACCGATATCATTTCGGCCAAACCGATGGAAAATGTAAACATCAAAGCTTATGATTTTCAAAATCAACTGGTAGGCGAAGGTTCTACTGACGGCGAAGGTTTTGCCCAATTCAAATTAAACCGAAAACCTTTTCTCATCATTGCCGAAAAAAATCGACAAAAAGGATATGTGAGAGTGGACAATGGTTCTTCGCTTTCGCTTTCCAATTTTGATGTGGAAGGCGAGTCTTCCGCCACCGGATTGGGCGGATTTATTTATGGCGAACGCGGCGTCTGGCGTCCCGGCGATAAAATCCATCTGACCTTTGTGATGGACAAATCCATTACACAGATTTCAGACGATCAGCCTGCCATTTTGGAATTCAAAGGCCCGGACGGACAACTGATGCAGCGAAAAGTCAACAGCAATCCACTCAACGGATTTTATACTTTTGAACTGGAAACGCCGCCCGATGCCAAAACCGGAAACTGGTCGGCCAATGTAAAAATCGGCGGAATGAATTTCTACAAATCGGTAAAAATTGAAACCATCAAGCCCAACCGACTGAAAATCAACACCATTTTCCCGGAAGAAATTCTTACCAAATCCTCTACCGGACAAGGCTTTAAAATTCAGGCGAATTGGCTCAGCGGAGCCTCGGCTCAAAACCTCAAAGCCAATGTTACCGCCAATATTTTTTCGGAAAACACCAAATTCAGCTCCTTTCCCAATTATCATTTCAGTGATCCTTCCCGAAGTTTCCCGATGCAGGAGATGGTGGTTTTTGACGGAACATTAAATGCCAATGGCGAAGCCAATATTTCGACCAATATCAACCTCGACATCACACCTCCCGGAATGTTGAAAATGGGACTTTTCACCAAGGTTTTTGAAACCGGCGGAGATTTCAGTACTTCTTATGTCACCAAGGATTATTCGCCCTACTCCACTTACGTCGGACTTCAAATCCCGACCGATAATGATTATTATCAAATGTTGGAAACCGGAAAAGAACACACCATTAACGTTGCAACAGTAGATTACAAAGGAAATCCAATTTCAAAAGGCGGAGTCAAAGTTTTCATTTACCGTTTGAAAAATTCTTGGTGGTATAATTCAGACCGGAATGATCTGGCTTATTATGTCAACCGTCAGTATGAATTTCTGAAAGAAGAAAAAATCATCACGACTACAAACGGAAAAGGCAGTTTCAAAATCAATATTCCCAATGACGAATATGGAAATTATTTCATTCGCGTACTGGATCCCGACAGCGGTCACGCCGCCGGACAAACCATCTGGATTGACTGGCCTAACTGGCGAAGCCGTGGAGATGGAAATTCGGAAAGTGCTGCAATTTTGAATTTCAAAGCCGATAAAACTTCTTACAAAGTTGGTGAAACAGCTCAGATTACCATTCCTTCTTCTGTCGAAGGCCGTGCGCTCGTGAGTTATGAAAACGGCGTGAAAGTGATGGAAAGAAAATGGATCAATACCGATAAAGACCAAACGAAATTCAGCATCAAAATCACGGAAGAAATGGCTCCGAATTTCTATGTACACATCAGTTTGCTCCAACCGCATAATGCGACCGAAAACGATATGCCCATCCGAATGTACGGCGTCATTCCGATTACGGTTGAAAACCCTGAAAGGCGTCTGTCGCCAGTCATTCAGGCACCGGAGTCCATTCGTCCAAATGCTGATTATTCGGTTTCCATTTCAGAAAAATCCGGAAAGCCGATGACTTATACGCTCGCTGTTGTCGATGAAGGATTGCTCGATATAACCAATTTCAAAACGCCGGATATTTACAGTTATTTCAATCAAAAACAAACACTCGGTGTTACTACTTGGGATATTTTCAATTACGTTTTGGGTGCTTATGGTGGAAGAATTGAGAGCGTTTTTACAATTGGTGGGGATTTGGCTTTGTCCAATACGAACAAGGAAAAAATCAACCGATTTAAACCAATCGTGACCTTTCTCGGCCCTTTTACTTTGAACAAAGGCGAGAATAAATCCCATAAAATCAAAATGGAAAATTACATCGGTTCGGTCAAAGTGATGGTCGTAGCAGGAAATGGTTCAAGTTTCGGGAGTTCGGAGAAAAATATTTTCGTGAAACAACCTTTGATGACACTGACAACTTTACCGCGTGTGCTCACACCGGGCGATGAAATTACTTTGCCGGTAAATGTTTTCGCAATGGAAAACAACATCAAAAATGTAAATGTTTCGGTTAAATCCAATGATTTAATCCGAATTGAAGGCGGAAATAATCAACAGTTAAACTTTACAAAAACCGGTGATCAGATTGCCAACTTCAAACTAAAAGTTCCGGAAAAATTAGGGAAAGCTACTTTGAGCATTTCGGCGGTTTCAGGAAAGGAAAGAACATCGGAAGAAATCGAAATTGAAGTCCGAAGTCCTAATCCGCCGATGACTTTTACTATCAACGAAGAAATCAGCGGAAATCAAAGCTGGGCAAGTGATTATGAACCCTTTGGAATGGCCGGGACTTCTGATACCAAACTTGTTTTATCGACCATTCCAAATTTAAATCTGGACGAAAGGTTACGTTTTCTTATTCAGTATCCGCACGGATGTTTAGAACAGATTACTTCGGCCGTTTTTCCTCAGCTTTACCTCGATCGTCTGACGAATTTGAGCGAAGCACAGAAAAAAGAAGTTCAGTACAATATTGAAGAAGCTTTAAAAAGATTTAAATCCTATCAGACGCCGAGTGGTGGTTTGGCTTATTGGCCGGGCAGCGGCGAACCCAACCGATGGGGAAGTTCCTATGTTTTCCATTTTATTTTGAAAGCGGAAGATATGGGATACAGCATTCCGGCCGGACTCAAAGAGGGTTTGATCCGCTACCAGCGCAAAACAGCGAAAGAATGGAATGGATATAACGAAGATTATTATTACAACGATCTGGATCAGGCGTATCGTTTATATACCCTTACGCTCTCCGGAAATTCAGAACTCGGACTGATGAACCGTTTGCGGGAAAAGAAAACCAATGTTTCTACTTTATGGCGACTTTCCGCGGCTTATCAGCTTGCCGGACAAACCAATATTGCCAAAAAACTTGTCAGTAATCTGGCAACAAGTGTAAAAGAATATAAATTTAACCAATATACGTATGGCTCTTCACTTCGTGATCATTCGATGATTTTGGAAACTTTGACCTTAATTGGCGAACGAAACAAAGCTCAAAATTTAATGCGCCAAATTGCTTCCAATTTGAATTCAGGTTCCTGGTACAGCACCCAGACAACCGCTTATTCTTTGATGGCGATTTCGGAATTCATCGGAAACAACAATTCAAATAAAAACATCAATGCAACGGTTATCATTAACGGGAAATCGATTCAGATCAATAATTCGAAAGCTTTTGTGAATGTTGATTTACCAGAAAGTGCGGGGAAATTCGTCGTAAAAAACAATCAGTCTTCTGTTTTATTTGTGGATTTGGTGCGCAGTGGTGTTTCGATGCAGGAAAACATTCCGGCGACCAATAGTAATTTGAATATGAAAATCACTTATCTGAATATGGACAATCAACCGATTGATCCGACGAAACTCACTCAGGGAACCGATTTCAAATGTGTGGTAACCATCAGCAATCCAGGTATGATGGGTAATTACCAAGAACTGGCTCTGCATCAGATGTTCCCATCGGGTTGGGAAATTATCAATACCCGAATCAATAATCAGGCAACTTCGGTTCAGAACATCGGACTGAATTATCAGGATTTCCGTGATGACCGGGTTTATTCGTATCTCGATTTAGGGGCAGCGCAGGAAAAATCGGTTACGATTTTACTGAATGCCACATACAGAGGAAATTATTATCTACCCGCAACTTATACAGAAGCTATGTATGACCATTCCATTTATGCAGTGGTTCCGGGTCAAAGGGTTCAGGTAAATTAATGGCATAAAAAAACCGGTGAAATCACCGGTTTTTTTTATTAACATGATAGATATTATTTTGCGGTAGCTGTTGCTCTTGTTTTTGCACCTTCAGCTTTTTTGGCTTCTACTGCTCTTAGTTCTGTTTTTTTCTGAGCTTCTTTTTTCTCTTCTTCAATTTTTACAGCTTCAGCTTTTGCACGCTCTTCTTTAGACTGAACTTCCGATGCAGATTTTGCATCAACTGCGTGGGCACTTACAGAGGTTTTTTCCTGAGCAAATAATGCAGGAGCTGCTGCGATAGCTACAAGTAAGATTAATTTTTTCATAATTTTTTAATTTTTAAGGATTTATAATTACTCAAAAATAACAAAAATTTATATTCTTACATCAAAATTTCTCAAAAAAAGAACTAGATAAAAAAACAGCAAGCCTATAAGCCGGATTCTGTATCCGCCCGCGGCGAATCTTTGTCATTTATCTTGCCTCGCTGTTACCAACGAGGTCTATCTGCCTACCCCTCGGTATCGGACGAGCCGCCCTATCCGACGAATCGGAGACCGATATACATGGCATTGCACCGCATAGAGTTTACCTGATTTCACTACAGCCGAACTGTACTTGCTTTCTGTTGCACTTGTCCTTTCTCGGCTATGCCGAGACGGCGGGCGTTACCCGCTATGCTGCTCTGTGGTGTCCGGACTTTCCTTCCCGGCTTAGCCGAGACGACAAAGCGGCTTGCTTTTGCAAATTTACGGCATTTAATTTTTAGGAATCAGTGAAAATTCATGAATATTATTTGACTCACTCATAATTCAAGTAAGAATATGTCAATCTGTCACGGTATTCTGACAAATCGGAATAATTCGTCCGTTGGCATAAAACTTGACTTTAAGAGGAAAATCATTTTAAATAAAATTATAAAAACATACTGAAGATGAGTAAAATAATCGGAATCGACTTAGGTACAACAAACTCTTGCGTTGCAGTAATGGAGGGTAGCGACCCTACCGTTATTCCAAATGCAGAAGGAAAAAGAACGACCCCTTCTATCGTTGCTTTTGTGGAAGGCGGTGAAAGAAAAGTTGGGGATGCAGCCAAAAGACAGGCAGTTACCAATCCACATAAAACCATATCTTCTATCAAAAGATTTATGGGAACTAAATTTTCTGAAGACGTAAAAGAAATCGATAATGTTCCTTATAAAATTGTAAAAGGTGACAATGATACGCCACGCGTTGAAATCGACGAAAGAACTTATACGCCACAAGAGCTTTCGGCGATGATTCTTCAAAAAATGAAGAAAACAGCAGAAGACTATCTTGGACAGGAAGTAAGCCGTGCTGTGATTACAGTTCCCGCTTATTTCAATGACGCACAGCGTCAGGCGACGAAAGAAGCCGGAGAAATTGCCGGACTGAAAGTAGAAAGAATCATCAACGAGCCTACTGCCGCAGCTTTGGCCTATGGTATGGACAAAGGAACGGGCGACAAAAAAATCGCGGTTTATGACTTAGGAGGAGGAACTTTTGATATTTCTATCCTTGAATTAGGCGATGGAGTTTTCGAAGTTTTATCAACCAATGGTGATACCCACTTGGGAGGTGACGACTTTGACAACGTAATCATCAACTGGATGGCAAGCGAATTCCAAAGCGAAGAAGGTGTGGATTTGAAACAAGATGCAATGGCATTGCAACGTTTGAAAGAAGCGGCTGAAAAAGCAAAGATTGAATTATCTGCTTCTTCTCAGACCGAAATCAACCTTCCATATATCACGGCGACAGCTTCAGGTCCTAAACACTTGGTAAAGACACTTACCCGTGCGAAATTTGAACAATTGAGTGATGATTTGGTGCGTCGTTCGATGGAACCTTGTAAAAAAGCTTTGAGCGATGCAGGTTTGTCTGCTTCTGATATTGACGAAGTAATTCTGGTAGGTGGATCGACACGTATCCCGAAAATCCAGGAAGAAGTTGAAAAATTCTTCGGAAAAGTTCCTTCAAAAGGCGTAAACCCTGACGAAGTTGTAGCAATCGGTGCTGCCATTCAAGGTGGTGTTTTGACCGGAGATGTGAAAGATGTACTGTTACTTGACGTAACGCCACTTTCATTGGGAATCGAAACTTTGGGAGGTGTTTTCACCAAACTGATTGAAGCCAATACAACCATCCCGACTAAAAAGTCTGAAACTTTCTCTACAGCAGCAGACAATCAGCCTGCGGTAACATTGAGAATCGGACAGGGAGAACGTTCGATGTTTAATGACAACAAGGAAATCGGACGTTTTGATTTGGTGGACATTCCGCCGGCACCAAGAGGTGTTCCACAGATTGAAGTTACCTTTGACATCGATGCGAACGGAATTCTGAATGTTTCAGCCAAAGACAAAGGAACCGGAAAAGAACAATCGATCAAAATCGAAGCTTCATCCGGACTGAGCGATGCGGACATCGAAAGAATGAAAAAAGAAGCGCAGGAAAATGCGGCCAAAGATGCGGAAGCCAAAGAAAGAATTGAAAAAATTAATGCAGCTGATGCGCTAATTTTCCAAACAGAAAAACAATTGAAAGACTACGGAGATAAAATCCCGGCTGACAAAAAAGAACCAATTGAATCTGCTTTGGTTAACTTAAAAGCAGCGCATGCAACTCAGGAAATTGCACAAATTGACCCGGCAGTAGAAAAATTGAATGAGGTTTGGGCAGCTGCTTCTCAGGAAATCTATGCAGCTATGAATGAGCAACAAGCTCAATCGGGAGACGCAGCTTCACAAGATACTGCAAACTCCGGCTCAGATACCGGAAGTGATCAAGTGGAAGATGTAGACTTCGAAGAAGTGAAATAATTTAAAGTTTCATATACCAAAAGCCCCGGCAGAAATGCCAGGGCTTTTTTTTATCTGTTGATCAGGTGTTTCTTTTTCTCTACACTCAACCTGATTCTTTTCAGTTCCTCATCAAAAAAAGCTCTCTGATTTTTCCTGATGAATTTTTTATTGATCCGGACTTCTTTCTCCTTGGTTCTGAATGCCCATTCGTCGTCGTATGACAACGTCAGGTAAACATCTTCAATTTGTACCGATCGGCGGAAAAGAAGATTCTCCAATAAAATAATTTCGTCAGAAGTGATTTTCGCATATCCCTTCACATATCGGTAAATGATTTCGAGGATGGCTTCCATCCAAAATAATATGGTCACGACCCAAAAAATTTCTCCAAGCAACAAAGCGAAGAATAAAAATAAAACCGTTGGTGCAAGCCGAATCAGGAAAATCGTAAAAAGCTTTTTGTTGGAATAATTAAATATCATTGGAAAGAATTCTGCGCTAAAAAATAAAATCCTGATAATTACTTCTTATCAGGATTTCTTAAAGTTGTACCCCAGGCGGGACTTGAACCCGCACGGACATAATGTCCACAGGATTTTAAGTCCTGCGTGTCTACCAATTCCACCACCAGGGCCTGGTACTTTAATTTATTTCAAAAAAATAGAGCGAGAAACGGGATTCGAACCCGCGACCCCGACCTTGGCAAGGTCGTGCTCTACCAGCTGAGCTATTCTCGCAATTGGGACGCAAATATAAACAATCCCATCTGTTTTTTACAAATATTTTTTACTTTTTTGACTTAGTATTTTCTACCGGCAAGGGCATCAACATGTTAATGGATTCCGTAAGTTGTTTTTTCAGCATTTTTCGGTGCACAATCATATCGATAAATCCTTTTTCAAGCAAAAATTCTGAAGTCTGGAAACCTTCCGGTAAATCACGGCCAATCGTTTCCTTGATTACACGCGGACCAGCAAAACCAATCAATGCACCCGGCTCTGCCAGCACCAAATCTCCAACCGAACCAAAGGAAGCAGTAATTCCGCCGTAAGTTGGATTGGTCAAAAGTGTGATATAGGGAATTTTCGCATCTGATAGTTGGGTAAGTTTAGCCTCCACTTTTGCAAGCTGCATAAGCGAAATAGCCGCTTCCATCATACGCGCCCCACCCGATTGTGTAATCAGAATGTAAGGAAGATTATTTTTCAGTGCATAATCAATCGCTCTAACGATTTTCTCTCCCATAGCTGAACCAAGCGATCCTCCAATGAATTTGAAATCCATGGCACTGATTACCACATCACGTCCGTTCATTTTACCGGTCGCATTACGGAGAGCATCTGTCAGTCCGGTTTTCTTTTTCACATCTTTCAGACGGTCTTTATATTTCTGTGTATCGGTCCAGTTCAGCGGGTCTTTGCTCTCCACTTTGGCGTCAAGTTCTTTGAACTTGGCGTCGTCAAACAAGATTTCGAAATATTCCTGACTCCCTATCTGCACATGAAAATCATCATCAGGACTTACATACATATTGGCCTTCAGCTCTTCTGTATCAACGATTTTTCCGCTCGGAGATTTGTACCACAAACCTTTTGGAACATCTTTTTTATGCTCTGTCGTAATGTTTTTCTTTGTTCTTCTAAACCAAGCCATCTTCTTTTTCTCGTTTTGCTGATCGTATATATTATCTAAATTATCCAATTCTTCCTACATTATTTAGGTCTTCAAAGGCCTGAATCAATCTATCTTTAAAACTTACTTCACCTTCTCTGACCCAAACACGCGGATCATAGAATTTCTTATTTGGTTTGTCATCTCCTTCCGGATTTCCTATCTGAGATTGTAAATAGTCTTTTTTCGCATCAAAATACTTACGAACTCCTTCCATAAACGCAAACTGTAAATCGGTATCGATGTTCATTTTAATCACACCATAACCGATGGCCTCGCGAATTTCTTCAAGCGAAGAACCTGAACCTCCATGGAAAACAAAATCCACCGGATTTTTTGCTGTTCCGAATTTCTCCTCGATGAATTTTTGTGAATTATCAAGAATTTTTGGTGTTAAAACCACATTTCCAGGCTTGTAAACACCATGTACATTTCCAAATGCTGCTGCAATCCAGAAATTATCGCTTACCGATTTCAATTGTTCGTACACATATGCCACTTCGTCAGGCTGTGTATATAAAAGTGAATTATCTACGCTTGTATTGTCCACTCCGTCTTCTTCACCACCGGTAATTCCAAGTTCCACTTCCAGTGTCATTCCGATTTTGGACATTCTTTCCAGATACCTTTTGGAAATTTCCATGTTTTCTTCCAATGTCTCTTCCGACAAATCCAACATATGTGAACTGAAAAGGCTTTTACCTGTTTTGTGATAGAAATCCTCATTGGCATCCATCACTCCGTCAATCCATGGCAATAGATTTTTAGCACAATGGTCAGTGTGTAAAATTACGGTTGCACCATAAGCTTCTGCCAAAGTATGAATGTGCAAAGCACCTGCTATAGAACCTCTCACGGCTGCAAGTTGATTATCGCCTTTCAGTCCTTTTCCGGCATTGAAAGCCGCTCCACCATTTGAAAACTGAATAATCACCGGAGAATTTACCTGAACGGCAGCCTCCATCGCCGCATTCACCGAACTCGACCCGATTACATTACATGCGGGCAGTGCGTATTGATTTTCCTTTGCGTCCTGAATGATTTCTTTTACTAATGAACCGGTTGCAACTCCGGCCGGGAATTTTCTACTCATAGCTAAAATTTTAAGGTGCTTAAACTTCGTACAAATATAGAGAACTTCTCATTAAAAAGGGTAATTTATTCCAAAAGCAAGACGCGGTTTCAGTATATTGAAATTATCAAACTGCCATCTGTCACCCAACGGATAACTCGGATCGTGGATTTTATAGGCAAAATCCAAACGAAGCATCAGATAAGTCAGGTCTATTCTCAATCCAAATCCCGAACCTATTCCCAGTTCTTTGTAAAAATCATTGAATCTGAACAGCGTTAGCTCATTTTTCTTATCGGTTCCCCAAATGTTTCCGGCATCTACAAACAATGCTCCATGGAAAATATCCATCATTTTGAAACGATATTCCACATTGAAAAGTAATTTCAACCGCTCAATCGCAAAGACATCATCACCTCCCGCATACCGCGGAAAATCGGCAGGACCCAAAGTGGCAGCAGCCCAGCCCCGTACATCATTTGCCCCTCCTGCTGTATAACTTCGTACAAAAGGAACAAAATCCGTATTCCCGTACGGTTGCACAATTCCTGCAAATGCACGGGTGGCAAGCGTGGAAGTCGGACTCAAATTGAAATATTTACGTACATCTACTTCTAACTTCACAAATTGCGAATAAGGCACATTGAAAACCAATCCCATTTCCTTGCCCTGATCCGTTTCGGTCTTATAAAATCCGAAAGCATCATCCAGCAGTCCCAGAATATTTCCCGCTACTTCTACCCTTCCTCTAAAAAACCATGGATTTTTCACGTTTCTTCGTTCACTTTGATTGAGCGTATACTGATAAATCATAGAAGCCACCAAAACATCCTGCGTAATGGTCTGTCTTCTGAAATTCATATTTTCAAAAATCGATAAATCCTCCAGCCCTTGGCCTTCCAATGTATTCAGGAAAGCTTGGTCATTGTAAATCATATTGATAACATCTTCATCTGACAAAGTTCCCTGGTAGTGCTGAATCGCTGCCCCGGGATTGTACATGAAATAATGATTATTGAAGAAATTGTTTTTGATATTATTGTCGCCTTCAAATACATTGAAATAATTTTCTTTCTGAATATTATAGACAAATTCTGTGTTCAATACACTCAGCATATGCGAATGCGTATCGCGGAAAGAAATATTATAATCCAAACCTGTTGAATAAGTCACCCTGCCGATTCCAATGTTCCGTTGAACTGAAGCTCCCATCCGGAAATCGGTTTGTTTGTAAAAACGTTTGGGAAAAAGACGATCTGTATTCAGTGGAAATAATAAATAAGGAAAACCGAGTTTGGTCTGAAAGGTCATTTCAAATGCATTGAAAAAACTCTTGTCATCAGTAAACTTCTTGTTTACATTTCCCAGAGTTCCGCGAAGCGTTGTTTCCAGATTCTCACCACCTCTGAACAAGTTTCTCGCCACCAGCGACACACGCGGCGAAACCCCGAAATTCATGAATTCAGACCATGAAAGTTCGGCTCCGTAAAAAACATCGTACTTCTTTTTGGGACGAAACCACATATTCACATTCAAAACACTGTCATTCTGAATCAACATTGCGGTATCAATTTCATTTTGGAAAGAAGTCAGGTTGATTCCTTCCCTTTTGGAAATATTTCTTTTGGTTTGATTTTCCGAAATCTGTCGGTAAAGTGCGGAATCTCTCAACACAATTGCATCTGTGAAAAATTTCGGACGGTATTTCATTTTCGGATCTACATAATGCAAATGATATCCGTCAAAAATCGTATCAAAATAAACCGGCGGCATTTGTCCATCCGGAACCGGATTAGAATCAGGATAAATATGAATCGTTCCATAACGGTATTTAGCAAAAGTTTCTTTGGCTTTGATGGAATCATTCCTCTCAGACGGAATCAGCAAAGTCACATCGATTTGCTTATCGGTAAAAGTCGTGTCGGCCGTAAATTCTATGGCTTGTCCGTCATCGTTAAAACGATAATAGCCTCGGTTTTTTAAATATTCAACAATGCGATCCCGTTCGGCAATAAAATTATCCATATCGTACCGTTCGCCCGCTTTAATTTCAGAACCTCTTCCCAGTAAGGTTTCATAATGCCTGAGCACTGCACTATCTTTTATAGAATAATTATAAGTTTCGATTATCGATTCCTCACCCGGATTGATATGATAAATTACCTGCCCTTTTTTTGCAGCGCTGTCCAGATCATGTTCGGACTTTACGGCAGCATCAAAATAACCACGATCAAAATAATAATTCTCAAGATTTTCTTCAGAAAATGAAGACATCGCCGTGTCAATCAAAACCGGCGATTCTCCCTGATTAAACCTGAATCTTTTCCACCAGAGTGAATTTCCCGTGTATTCTTCCAAGCCATTTTTCGATAGTAAACTATCAAGTGATTCCTGGGTTCTCCTTTTTCTGGTCAAGTCATAATATTCCGCAAAAGCAGTATCAAATTTAGCAGGCACCGAATTATACATCAGCAGTTTAAAAGGAAAAAAGCCGAAAACAGCCCCCCCATTGGGACGTTGTTTTACATAATCAGGAAGATTGGATTTAAAAGGTTTTTCTTTTTCATCAAATTTGAATTCATTTTTGGTAAGTAAGTGCTCCCCTTCGGGAACTTTTTTTGTGACATTACAGCTATAGGCAATTAATACCAGAATAACGAATAATACTATCTTTGCATTTAGATATTTCATTTCAGATGCTTACCAATAATGAAACCAAGCTAATCAATTCCTTGGTCAAAAAAAAATTTAGGCAAAAATACAATAAGTTTATTGTTGAAGGTGTTAAAATCATCGGCGAACTCCGCAATGGTCCCGTGAAAATTCATAAAATTTTCTCGACCGACCCTTCAGTTTTTCCTGATGAAAATCTGATCGAATTAATTTCAGAAAACGAACTCAAAAAAATAAGTCAGCTCGTACAACCCAATACCGTACTGGCTTTGTGCGAAATCCCCGATGAAAAACCCATCCAAACAGAAGGACTCATTCTGGTACTTGATGATGTGCGTGACCCGGGAAATCTTGGCACCATCATCCGCATGGCAGATTGGTTTGGAATTGAACAAATTCTTTGTTCAAATGAAACAGTTGACCTCTACAATCCCAAAGTGATTCAGGCAACCATGGGTTCTTTTTTGCGTGTTCAAATTAATTATACCGACTTGAACGAATTCTTCAAAAATTATAAAAATCCGGTTTTGGGAACTTTTATGAAAGGCGAAAACATTTATGAAACCCAGATTCCAAAAAATGCAGCCATCGTTCTGGGAAATGAAGCCAATGGAATTTCTGAGGAATTGAATTCCTTTATGACCGACAAAATCAGCATTCCAAGATTCGGAAAAAGTCAAATGACTGAAAGCCTGAATGTCGCAATGGCAACGGCAATTATTTTGAGTCAAAGCGCCTCGCAAAACTTCAAAAAATAATTCTTAGCAAAAAGTTAATTTTTTGTTTTCTTTTTTAGTTTTCCATTAATTTGGACGTTTAACACACACGACAAACTAGAAAACGGAAATGAAAAAATGGAATTGGATCTTAGTTCTCTCGATACTCTTTGCTTTATTCAATTGTAAAAATTCCGATAAAAATCCGACGGAAAATTCAGAAAATGAAAACGATACCATTCCAAAATACGATTCGCTGGACTGGTCAAAAGAATATGAATTCGGAAAAATAGATCTGATTGACAAGGCTAATAAATACCGTTTTTTTGATAAATTCTACAATGATTTCTGGCTTCACAACAAAGTAAGCGGCGGCTTCTTGGTCGCTCAGCACGGACAGATTATTTATGAAGGATACTCCGGATTTTCAGATATCGAAAAAGAAATTCCTGTCACTGCAGAAACCCCGATTCACATTGCTTCCATCACAAAGGTCCTCACCGGACTTGCTATTCTCAAACTGGTGGAACACGATAAAATCGACCTCAACGACAAAGTTTCGGAATACCTGAACGGATTTCCTTATGAAAATGTGAGAATCGAAGATTTACTCAACCACAGAAGTGGACTTCCGAACTATCTTCACCTTTCCGACGATAAAAATTATTGGGACAACACCAAAAAAATTACCAATCAGGATGTACTCGATATTCTGGTCAATAAAAAACCGGAAGCACTAAGTCAGCCCGGGAAAAACTTTTCCTACAACAATACAAACTTCGTTTTGCTGGCGCTGATCATAGAAAAACTAACCGGACTTTCCTATCCCCAAGCCATGAAAATAATGGTTTTTAATCCGCTGGGAATGAAAAACACTTTCGTAATGGAATTCGCAAAGGATTCCGCAAAGGTTTCAAAATCTTATTACAACAACGGCCGCGAATGGAAATATGACCACCTGGATGTAACCTATGGCGACAAAAATGTGTATTCGACACCGCGCGATCTGCTCAATATGGACATCGCCATGTATTCAGAAAAATTCCTTCCCAAAAAGCTGAAAGAAAAAGCATGGAAAGGTTATAGTTATGAAGCCAAAGGCGTGAAGAACTATGGCTTAGGAATCAGACTTATGGAATGGGACGACGGCGGGAAAATCCTTTACCACAACGGTTGGTGGCATGGCAATAACACAACTTACGTTCGTGATTTTGATAATGAAGCCACCATTATTTCACTTGGCAACCGCAAAAACCGAACGATTTACAGCACCTTTAGACTGGTAAGCCTCTTCGGCGATTATCCTTTCCAGTTCCCCGATGCGGGAAACGGAGGCAACGGCAAGGATTCGCTTAAAAGCCTTGAAAAACAAATGGACAGCGTAAAGCAAAAAACACTGAAAGACAAAGTGGAAAACCTTGAAGAAAAAGTCGATTCCCTGAAAGCAAAAAACGAAAAGCTGAAGAAAGGGAGAAAATAAAATCCTTAACTCTGACAAATCATTTAGTTTCATGAATTCTCATAATTAGTAAACAATTATTTTAAAAATCAATATTATGAGAAACAGAAGTTTTTTTATGGCCATTCTCTCTATTTTGTTTGTGTTCACTGCCTGTTCAAGTGATGACGACAATGCGGGCGAAGTAAATTTAATCGTTGGCACTTGGAAGTACAATGCGTATATAGACAGTTTTCTAAGTGAGAGCGAGTGGCACACAACCAATGAACCCGTCACTTTGGAGTTTAGAGCTGACGGAACTTTTACAGAAAGATATAATTCAGAAATTGAAGGAGAAGGAAATTGGATCATTTCGGGAGATATCTTAAAATTGGTTTATGTAGATCCCGAATGGGGAGATTCGACCGATGAATTTGAGCTTTTGCTCCTGGAAAATTCAAAATTTCATATTAAATACAATTATGAAGATGGTGAATACCGAATAGATGAATTCATAAAATTATAAATGAGAATCCTGCTGAATTCAGCGGGATTTTTTAATTATAAGTTTCCCCTTCTTGATCGAAATTTCCTTTGCAATTCCGTCCACTGTAACTCTCAAATAAATAAATCTATTGGGAGTTTCTTTTTGATTCCTTTTAAAAAAAATAATATTGCAAAACTATTTTCCAACATAACTTTAAATATTTATGGTTTATAAATTTCTAAATATTATGTCTTTGAATCAAGATATTAAACTGCTTAACATCTTATATTTTAATGAATTACACACCAAATCGTGGCGGTTATTTTTCGGTTGGAAGAATTGCCACGATTAATGCAGTTAAATTTTGATTGCTTTTGAAAATTTTGTGATAGCTGATTCATCAAAAAACCCCGTAATCTATTGTTATTACAGGGTTTTTGAAAATTTTAGAAGATTTTGAAAACTTATTCTTTTCTCCTTCTGCAGAGAGGAAGGGATTCGAACCCTCGATACAGTTACCCGTATACTACCTTTCCAGGGTAGCCTCTTCAACCACTCGAGCACCTCTCTATTTTATAGGTGAAATTACGAAGAATTAAGCCCTTCAACCTCCCGATAGCTATCGGGATGGACACCTTTCTGTTTAGGTTGGCAAATGTATAAAATTATATCAAATCAACCTTATTATTGTGTCAAATATGTCAGTTCGCCCCGTAAATCTGTTTCGTAACGTTTTTTAAACTCATCCGCACTTAAATCCTGTCCCAATAAATGAATGGTTTTGGCCACAGATGCTTCTGTCGTCAAATCGAAACCGTTTATCGCTCCGATTTCCTTGAAAATATCACTGGTTTCATACCGTCCTATCTCCACCATACCTCCGGCGCATTGGGAATTAATAATAAACAGCAAGCCTTCCTCTGCTCTTTTCCGCAACAAATCTTTGAACCAATCAAAAGAAAAAATATTGCCCGATCCGAAAGCTTCGATTATCATCACTTTCATTCCTTTTGTCGCAAACATATTTTCGATGAATTCGCGGGACATTCCCGGAAAGATTTTCATCAAACCTAAATCGGTGTTCAATCTTTTATTGACCGAAAAAGCAATGGACTCCTCTTCAAAGCGCAATACATGTTTTCTCACATCTAAGCGAATCCCCGATTCGCCCAAATCAGGATAGTCCGGTGAGGCAAAGGCGTCAAAATTTTCCGCACTGATTTTGGTCGTGCGATTGGCACGTAATAATTTATATTCGAAATAAATACAAACCTCCCGTATGCTGGGCTTTCCGTCTTCTTGAAGGGAAGCAAAATGAATCGAAGTAATCAGATTTTCTTTGGCATCTGTGCGCAAATCTCCTACGGGAAGTTGCGAACCGGTGAAAATTACCGGTTTTTGCAATCCGTTCAGCATAAAACTGAGAGCAGACGCGGAATAAGCCATGGTATCTGTACCATGAAGAATGACAAACCCATCGTATTGAGAATAGTTTTTTTCGATTATTTCAGCGAGTTGCACCCAATGTCCGGGATTCATGTCGGAAGAATCTATGGGTTTTTCAAATCCGGTAAAACTAATATCGCTGTCAATCAAACTAAGCTCGGGAATGTGTTTGATTAGATTTTCAAAGTCAAAAGGCTTGAGTGACTGCGAACTATAATCTTTGGCCATCCCAATGGTTCCGCCGGTGTATATCAATAAAATTTTGGTTCTCATTTTTATATTTAGCAACCGGCAAGTTATAGAATTAGTTATTTCTCTGCAAGATGAAAATACCAAAACACATAAGAATCAGCATTAACGAAAGAATTTGTTAAAATATTAAGAAATTTTATAGAATATTTAAAAGTTGTGGAATAATAATTGTATAACTTTATCCCACTATTAACCAAGTAAAAATTATAAATTATGGGATTATTTTCATTCATCAAAAATGCTGGTGAAAAAATCTTCGGTGGAAATGAAACTCCGGAAGAAAAAGCACAAAAAGTAAAAGACCATGTATCTAAATATGGTTTTGATTTATCGCAAGTTACCTTTACAGCAAATGGCGATAGTATCTCTGTTGGCGGCTCTGCCAAAAATCTTGACGAAAAACAAAAAATCCTTGCAACTGCAGGAAATGTGGATGGTGTTGATAATGTTGAAGACAATTTAGCGCTTATCGAACCTTTGAAATTTGAAATGCCCGACTTTTCAAAAACCATGTACACAGTGAAAAGCGGTGACAATCTTTCAAAAATTTCAAAAGAAGTTTACGGTGATCCCAACAAATACCACACAATCTTTGAAGCAAACAAACCAATGCTTTCAGATCCCGACAAAATCTATCCGGGACAGGTTTTATATATTCCGCCTCAAGGATAAAAATATTATCAGAACTTCAGTTTAGCGCTGGAGTTCTGTTTTTCTTTCCTAACCGATGAACTAAAACCTACAATTTAACGTTGTAACCAAAAGTTTAATAAATAAAGTTCTTATGAGATTATCCATTTTATCAGTAGTTACGCTTGCCGCTCTCATCGTGGTGAGTTGTGTACCTCAAAAGAAGTACGATGAACTACAAAACAGATTTAACAGTGTGTATGCAGAAAATCAGGGTTGTCAAACCGAATTGGCTGCAGCTAAATCCAAAATTGAAGGTTTAGAAGACGCAATCCGTTCTGAACGAGGCAATCTGGCTTCTTTGCAAAACGCGCTTGCAGAATGTCTTGCCGGTAGCAAGCAAGGCGGTGCCAACATTGCTAAACTTGTGGACGAAATCAACGCATCAAACAAGTATATCAAACATTTAACGGAAATCAACCGTAAAAATGACTCCCTGAACATGGTTCTTA
Organism: Moheibacter sp.; assembly: GCF_049672845.1. NCBI lineage: Bacteria > Pseudomonadati > Bacteroidota > Flavobacteriia > Flavobacteriales > Weeksellaceae > Moheibacter > Moheibacter sp. The sequence goes on along the minus strand of NZ_JBATWT010000011.1, from coordinate 128,651 downwards.
CCAACAATCTTACACGTTCTTTAAGCCGTGAAGAATTGAAAGACGTTGACGTTCAGGTGTTGAAAGGAGTTGTATTCATTTCCTTGTCAGACAATATGCTTTACAAATCAGGAAGCTATGAAATCAGCTCTGCAGCAAGCGAAACTTTGTCTAAAATTGCCAAAATTATCAAAGATTACAAAGATTATGACGTAATCATTGAAGGTAACACAGACAACGTTCCAATCAACAGACCTAACATCCGTAACAACTGGGACTTGAGTGCATTACGTGCTTCATCAGTTGTTCAATCGCTTCAAAACGACCACGGTGTTGATCCTAAACGTATGACTGCTGGTGGACGCGGTGAATACAATCCGGTTGCTTCAAATGCAACAGCTGAGGGACGTACCAAAAACCGTCGTACACAAATCATCATTACGCCTCAGTTAGACGAGTTTATGGAACTAATCGGACAAGCTCCTGAAGTAGATTAATCTAATTAGGATTCCAATAAAAAAATGGCGGGCTTTTTATGAAAGTCCGTCTTTTTTTGTGCCCATTCTTTAATGCTTTGAGTCAAAATGAATTCGTCATCCATTGTAATGTTCGCCGCAACACAGACCGAAGTAGAAGGTTGGCAGAATTTAATCAAATCTTCCAACATTTGATTATTTCGGTAGGGCGTTTCCATAAAAATCTGGGTGCAATTATTTTTACGGCTATCCGCCTCTAATTTTTGAATGACTTTTTTTCGTTCGAACTTATCAATAGGCAAATACCCATGAAACATAAACTGTTGACCGTTCATCCCAGAAGCCATCAAAGCAAGTAAAATGGACGAAGGTCCCACAAGCGGAATTACCTGAACCTGATTTTGATGCGCAAGCCTGACCAATTTACCGCCCGGATCAGCCACTGCGGGCAATCCGGCTTCTGAAATAATCCCGATGGATTCACCTCTTTTGAATAATTTGGAAAGTTCATGGAGTTCTTCTCCGCTGGTATTTTTATCCAGAATATGAATCTCAAGTTCCTGCTGTTTCTTTTCGGGCAAAACGGTTTTGATAAATTTTCGAGCCGATTTTTCATTTTCAACAACGAAAATTCTAATGCTTTTAATGATCGCAAGATTATAAGCCGGCAGGCTTCTCGCTGCATCATCATTGCCAAGTAAACTTGGAATCAAATATAATTTGGACTTCATTCGGATTCTAATTCTTGAGCGATTTTGTCGGCTGCTTCTTCCAAAAGTCTGTACACCTCTTCAAATCCGTCATCTTCCCCGAAATAAGGATCGGGAACATCGCGATTTTCCAGTATCAACCTGACCTTCTTTCGTTCATCATCATTTTTTGCATGTGCTAAAACATCAGAATAATTTGATTCATCCATTACAAAAATCAGGTCGAATTTATCAAAATCAGCTGCACTGAATTGTCTCGCACGTTGCGTACTGATGTCTATTCCGTATTTTTCTGCAACTGAAACCGAACGTTTGTCGGGCGATTTCCCAATGTGCCATGGACCCGTACCGGCCGAATCAATGGTGAATTTATCATTGAGTTTGGAACGCAGGATGCCTTCTGCCAAAGGAGAGCGACAAATGTTTCCCAGACAGACCATTAAAATTTTCATGTTTATGAATTTATTCTACGGTAATTTTCCGGTTCAGGTCTTCCACATAACCTCTGAAAACCTTGTCAGTTTCAGACAAGTTCTTCACGGTTTTGCAAGCGTGAAGCACAGTAGCATGGTCACGGTTTCCAATCTGTGAACCGATACTCGACAAAGAAGCTTTTGTATATTTCTTTGCAAAATACATCGCCAATTGTCTTGCCTGTACCACATCGCGTTTACGCGTTTTGGACTGAATCTGATCGTAAGGGATTTTGAAATAATCACTTACCAATCGCTGGATATAATCAATGGAAATTTCTTTCCGTGTATTGTTGATGAAGTTTACCAGTGTTTTCTGCGTCAGTTCAAGTGTGATTTCCTTTTTGTTCAGGGTTGCCTGTGCAATGATAGAATTCAGGCATCCCTCCAGTTCACGTACGTTTGATTTGATACTTTTGGCAATGTGATCAATTACCTCTTCCGGAATTTCGATTCCGTCTTTTTCCACTTTGTGTTTCAGAATGGCAAATCGGGTTTCATAGTCAGGCGCCTGAAGATCTGCAGAAAGTCCCCATTTAAAACGGGAAATCAATCGTTGCTCCATTTCCTGAATATCCACTGGCGGTTTATCGGAAGTCAGAATGATCTGATTTCCTTTTTGGTGCAGGTGATTGAAAATATGGAAAAATGCTTCCTGAGTTGCTTTTTTACCGGAAAGGAATTGGACATCATCAATAATCAGAATGTCAATCATCTGATAGAAATGAATGAAATCATTCCGGTTATTGCTTTGCACCGCATCGATAAACTGTTGTGTGAATTTCTCAGTTGAAACATACAAAACCGTTTTATCGGGATGATTTTCCTTTGCTTCCAACCCGATTGCGTGTGCAAGGTGCGTTTTCCCTAAACCTACTCCTCCATAAATGAACAATGGGTTAAAGGAAGTTCCGCCCGGACGTTTGGCCACGGCTTTACCTGCCGATCTCGCCAATCGGTTGGTTTCCCCTTCAATGAAATTATTGAAATTATTGGAAATATTAAGTTGGGAATCGATTTTTATTTTTTGAAGCCCAGGAATGATAAAAGGATTTTTCACCTTTTTACTGTCAATTGGCAGTGGTGCATCTATTTCCTGAGGTTGTATTTTTTCTCTGTTTGAACTAGGGATTTTTACCGTGTAAGGATCTTTACCAGAATATTTCTGATCCATGACGATACTGTAAACCAATTTAGCATCCTTTCCAAGCTCTTTTTGCAGAGCAATTTTCAGTAATTTTATATAATGTTCTTCAAGCCATTCATAAAAGAATTTACTGGGAACCTGGATGGTTAAAATGTTTTCGTTTAATTTAATTGGTTGAATAGGTGAGAACCAAGTTTTGAAAGCTTGTTCCTGAATATTGTCTTTAACAAATTTCAAGCAATTTTTCCAAACCGATTCAGCAGTTTTTCCCATAGTTTTGTAGATCTTTTTGTTTTAAGATTATGTTAAAAAAAGTAATTGGCCTACTAATATAGGCGCTTTTTTTGGTAAAGCAAAAATGCTCATAATTTTTTAGTAAAAAAAACCAATTGGGTATTGACTTTTTCAAAATATCTTTGTAATGATTTAACGCAATACTTTAATATGATTTCGACAAGGATTTCAATACGTGTAAGATACGGCGAAACCGACCAGATGGGCGTGGTTTATCATGGAAATTACGCAACTTACTGTGAAGTTGCAAGAGTGGAATTTTTCCGCGAAATGGGGCTACCTTACAAGGAGTTGGAAGACAAGGGAATTATGCTTCCGGTTACCGAACTCAACCTTAAATTTCATAAACCCGCTTATTACGATGAACTGCTTGAAATTAAAACATTTTTACCGGAAATTCCACGAGGCGTGCGCATTCATTTCACTTACGAAATTTACAACGAGAAACAGGAGTTATTAACAACCGGAGTTTCTACCCTGGCTTTTATCGATATGCAAACACGAAAACCTGTTCGTTGTCCCCAATACATGAAAGAACGTCTAGAGGAATTATTCTAAAACTTCAATTTTTACCTGATATAATGGTTCAAATGAACTTAAAAAATTTTCCAGATTTTCTTTTCTGATTTTGACCTGCACCGCACATTTATCGGTAAACTCTGTTTTTAGGACTTCGGCATTGAACTTATCGATGTTTCGCATCACGCTTCCCTGATCTTCGTATGAAAATTCAAAATTCACTTTTTGCGTGAGGTGTTTTTCCACAATTTTAGCTTCTTCCAAAACCATTTGGGCAGAGAGTTTATAGGCTTTTATCAAACCTGCAACGCCGAGTTTCGTTCCGCCGTAAAAGCGAACAGAAGCCACCAGCACATTGGTTATTTCTTTGGATAAAATTTGATTGTAAATTGGGAGACCTGCACTACCCGATGGCTCTCCGTCGTCATTTGCCCGATAATTTTCACCGTTGATTCCCAGCCGATATGCATAACAGATATGGGTAGCATCAGGATATTTCTGCCAAAGTTCGGTCAGCCTTTCCTTTGCTTCTTCTTCGTCATCCACCGGATAAGCAAAACCGATGAATTTACTTCCTTTTTCCTTGAAAGTAATTTCCTCAACCGGATTGGATATGGTTTGAAAAGAAAAACTCATTTTCTGAAAATCTCAAGTTTGTTACCGGCAATGTTACGGGTTTCAATTATTTGTCCCGAAATTTCGGGTGAATGAATACCTTCACTCCAATTATCTAAAGACGTAAAAATCCGGGCTTCGTCCCATAATCCTTTTCTGATAAAGGTTTCGAGTGTCTGCTTTCCTCCTTCTATAATGACCGACTGAATTTCTCTTTCATATAATTCTTCAAGAATCTGCTCCGCTAAATTTTCATCAAAACGAATGGGAATGAATTCTAAATTTTCTGAATTTGTGTTTGGCTCCTCGGTAAAAACCAAAGTTTTCTGATTTCGGTTGAATAAATTCAAATTTAGATTCAATTTCAAATCCCGATCCAGCACCATCCGGACCGGATTATTTCCTTCCCATAATCTTGCATTTAGCTCTGGATTATCGACTTGAGCGGTATTGGTTCCCACAAGTATCCCCTGCTCTTCGGTTCTCCATTTATGAACCAATTGTTTGGAAAACTTATTTGTAATCCATTTTTGCTTACCCGTGGTTGGCGCCATAAAACCATCGGCTGTCTGCGCCCATTTCAGAATGATGTAGGGGCGCTTTTTCTCATGAAATGTAAAGAACCTTTTATTTAACTCCCTACATTCATGCTCCAGCAAACCAAGCTTCACGTCGATTCCGGCTTCCTTCATTTTTTGAATTCCCAATCCATTAACTTTTGCAAAAGGATCAGAAGTTCCCACTACAACTCTCGGGATTTGACACTGAATAATGAGATCAGCGCAAGGGGGCGTTTTTCCATGATGTGCACAAGGTTCAAGTGAAACATATAAAGTTGAATTTCTCAGGATTTCCTTATCGCTGATTTGTTGTATAGCATTGACTTCGGCGTGAGCGGATCCATATTTTTGATGCCATCCTTCTGCCACAATTTTATTTTCGTGAACGATCACACAGCCAACTAATGGATTCGGATAAGTAGTTCCGAGCCCGAGTTGTGCGAGTTGAATGCATCTACGCATCATTTGTTCCTCAAATTTCTCCATTTTGGATCTAAAAAAACGCTTCAAAGATTCAAGAAACCTTTGAAGCGTGGAAATTATTTTTCGATAAAATTAACCTTCAGATTCTTCGGCATTTCCCGAGTCGTTAACCTCTTCGTCAAAATCAATTCGATGTAATTTTCTCAATTTGATTTCTGTATCGGTCAAACGTGAACGTTTTTCTTCAATTTGCCTGTAAACATCCTTCAACAACGGACTGTTTTGATCGGCATTTGCAAAGAAGCCAACATTTGTTTCCAATTGATTGATTTCTTTTTCCAGTTCGTCGATGAGTTTACGAGCTTTTCGGATTTCATCGTCTAGAAGACGTTCATCTTGCCCTGACTTGATCTGATCCACAAGGGAAGCCATTTTGAAATCCTGAATTTCGTGATCGGTCAGACCGAGTGATTTCACCAATTCACCGATGACTTTATTGAATTCACTGTTGATACCCATTTTTGGCGCAGGAACTTTCCCGATACTGTTCCAGCGGACGTTGAAATCATTGATGGCATCCAGATTTTCCTGAACATTTTCTTTTGCGCTGAATGCTTTGATTTCAGTAAGTAATTCTTCTTTTTTAATCAGATTTTCTTCAAATTGTTGATTGACCTGATTACCTCTTTCTTTGTAATTGTCAAAGAATTTATTACATGCATCTTTGAATTCTTTCCAGATGGAATCTGAATATTTTCTCGGCACATGCCCGATTTTTTTCCAATCTGCCTGAATTCTTTTGATTACTTGAACAGAGGCATTCCAATCGGTGCTGTTTTCATGTTCTTTGGCAATCCTCAACAATTCCTGTTTTTTTTCCAGATTGGTTTGTTGTTCGGTTTTAAGGGATTTGTAGAATTCATTTTTGGCGTGGTTGAAATCACGTGTAGCGGCTTTGAATTCGTCCCACATTTTCTGGTTTACTTCTTTGGGAACTCTTCCTACGGCCAAGAAACTTTCACGCAGCGCATTCAATTTTTTGATTCCGGATTGCCATTCGCCGTGTGATTTTTTATCGGCATTTTCGGTAAGTGCTTTTATATTGTCAAGAATTTCTCGTTTCTTTTTCAGATTTTCTTCTTGTTCGGCTTTGATTTTTTCACCGAGTTCCGATTTTCTATCATGGATTTTATGTGTCAGCTCTTTAAACCTTTGCCAAGTTGGTTCGCGAAGTTCTTCTGCCACCGGCACGGCTTCTTCTTTCCAAAGTCTGTGTAGGTATTGAAGTTCGTTGAGTGCTTTCTGAACATTTTCTTCTTCAACCAATTCTTCTGCACGTTTGATGATGGACTCGCGCACCTGTAAATTGTGTGCATAGTCCATTTCTCGAAGTTCTTTGTTTAAATTCAGGTATTCATAGAAATTATCCAAATGGTGGAAATAAGTTCTAAAAACATTTCCGGCTTGGGCTTTTGGGATAGGGCCTGCATTGTGCCATCTTGTTTTTAGCTGACGGAATGTTGTGAATATATTTGAACTCTCATCTACTGTGTCCTGATAAAGAGCTTTTAATTCATCAATGATTTGAAGGCGTTCTTTTAGATTTTCTTGTTGTGATTTTTCCTGCTCTTTGTAGAATGCATCAAGTTGTTTTCGATAATCATTGAAAACGGCGTTGAATTCTCTTCTTTGGGGATTGTCATAATGGAAATCGGTTTCTTCACCGCCTGCTTCTACAAAAGCCTCTTTTTTGCTGTTTTCGTCCTCTTCCAGCTGTTTTTTCACGGCGTCACGAATCTGATGGAAATGTTCCCTTAGTTTTCTTGCCGGATGATTTTTTAGCAATTCTTTTGCTTCTCCTATCAAGACGGTCAAAGGAAGTTCATCGTAATTTTTAAATGGAATTTCCTCTTCGTGTGAGTCTTCGCTCTCGTCAGATTCTTCTCCGTTTGTTTCGGATTTGTAATCATCGGCATCTTCGGACTGAGCAGATTCTGGCTCATCAGAAGTTTCTTCTTTAGACTCATTTTGAATTTCAGTTTCTTGGGTTCCAGGCATTTCTTCCTGAGTTCCCATTGTGGCAGACTCTTCCTGAGAAACTGATTCTTCAGAAATTTTTTCGGGAGCATCTGTGATTCCCTCCTCGCTTAAATCCTGCTTATCAGACTCATTATCAGTTGATTTTTCAGAATTCTCAAGGGGATTTAATTTTTTATCATTTTCTCCATCTGCTCCATTGTGCAGGTTATCCAATTCAGTTGTCATAACGCGTTTTTCTTTTAGATTAACAAATCTAATAAATCATAAGCGATTTACAAAGATTGGCTCCAAATTTCCCAAGATTTTTCTGCCTGCAAAACAAGCATTTCATAGCCGTTTTTGATTTTGGCACCTTGGGTTTCTCCCAACTGAAGGAACTTTGTTTTTTCGGGATTGTAAATCAAATCGTAAAGCAAATGTGAATCAGTAAGAAATTCATAAGGAATATCGGGCGATGTTTCTAAATCCGGGAAAGTCCCAACGGGTGTGCAATTGATGATCAGTTGATGAGTAGAAATAATTTCCTGATTTAAATCTGAAAATTTCAATTCGCCCTTTCTTGTAACTGACTTAAATTCTATATCGAGTTTAGTTAATGCAAATTTCACCGCTTTGGCAGCTCCGCCATCACCCAAAATCAATGCTTTCTGATGGTGTTTTTCGAGCAAGGGCTTGAGTGAATTTTCAAAACCAAAGGCGTCCGTATTGAAACCGATTTTTTTATTGTTTTGAATTTTCACGCAATTCACTGCGCCAATTTTTTGAGCTTCCGGACTTAATTCGTCCAAATAAGGAATTATTTCTTCTTTGTAGGGAATCGTCACATTGAAACCTTTCAACTCTTTCGTTTGAAATAATTCTTCAACTTCTGAAATTGACTTTAAATCAAATAATTGATACGTCGAATTGGTGATGTTTTCTTTTCGGAATTTATCGTGAAAATACGATTCGGAAAAGGAATAAGCAATGTTTTTTCCTATTAGTCCAAACTTTCTCACCTGTTTCTGAATTCTTTTATTCGCTTAATTTTCTTAACTCTTTCGATTCGAGTTTTGATAATTTTTGTAATGGTCGGCAAGTTTGCCAATACGATGATGGCAATAATGAATTTCCCTAAATTTTGTTCGACAAAACTAAATTGGCCGAGAAAATAACCGATGAGTGTAATTCCACCTACCCAAACGGTTGCGCCAATGAAACTATACAATAGAAAAACCCTGTATTTTAAATGTAAAGTTCCGCAAACAAAAGGAATGAGTGTGCGAATCACCGGTGTGAAACGAGCAATAATAATGGCATTTCTTCCATTTTTTTTAAAAATCCTCATCGCTCTTTTCAGGTATTTCTTTTTGTAAAAGCGAGAGTCTTCTTTTTGCAAAATCCATTTCCCAAATCTTCTACCCACTAAATAATTTAGGTTGTCTCCCAAAAGAGCTGCCAACATTAAAAGAGGAATGAGAATTTCAATCTGTAAACTATTGTCTTTGCTGGCTGCAATCATTCCCAATGCAAAAAGTAAGGCATCTCCAGGAAGAAAGGCGGTGAAAAATATCAGAAATATCAATCCTGTTTCGGCAAATATCTGTAGAAACAAAAGGAGATAAATCCAATTTCCGTATTCGTCGAATAAATGTTTTATTACTTTATCAGGTCGACTGACAAAACCAGTTATAGCATCAAAAATTTCTTGCATTTAAGGGTATTTCAGCTAGAAATCAGCAAAAATCACGCCCGAACGATATCAGCGCCAATTGCGCGGAGTCGGGTGTCAATTTGTTCGTAACCTCTGTCAATTTGTTCAATATTGTGTATAATACTTTTTCCTTTTGCTGAAAGTGCGGCGATAAGAAGCGCGATTCCAGCTCGGATATCGGGCGAACTCATTGTGGTCCCGCGCAAAGGTGTTTCGTGATTTTGTCCAATGACAGTGGCTCTGTGTGGATCGCAAAGAATAATCTGAGCGCCCATATCAATTAATTTATCTACGAAAAACAATCGGCTTTCAAACATTTTTTGGTGCACCAGCAAGCTTCCTTTTGCTTGGGTGGCAATTACCAAAACGATACTCAACAAATCCGGTGTAAAACCAGGCCAAGGCGCGTCTGAAACGGTAAGAATGGAACCGTCCATAAATTTCTGGATTTTATAATGTTCCTGTGCGGGAATGTATATATCGTCGTTTTGTTTTTCCAATTGAATGCCGAGTTTTCGGAAAACATCGGGGATGACGCCTAAATTGTCCCAAGACACATCTTTTATGGTCAGTTCCGATTTGGTCATGGCTGCCAATCCAATCCAAGAACCAATTTCAATCATATCGGGCAAAACGGTATGTTCGGTTCCTGAAAGTTCTTCTACCCCTTCAATGATCAATAAATTGGAACCAATACCTTCTATTTTTGCGCCCATCCGGACGAGCATTTTGCATAATTGTTGAAGATAAGGTTCACAGGCGGCATTGTAAATCGTTGTTTTTCCTTTGGCCAAAACAGCCGCCATCACGATGTTGGCCGTTCCGGTTACAGAAGCTTCTTCCAATAACATATAAGTACCTTGAAGTGGTTTTCCGTTTTCAAGTTCTACACCGTAGAAATCTTCTCCTTCTTCGAATCGGTATTTTGCGCCTAAGTTGATGAATCCTTGGAAATGTGTATCCAAACGTCTTCGTCCTATTTTGTCTCCACCCGGTTTTGGCATATAGGCCTTTCCATATTTGGCGAGAAGCGGTCCCATCAGCATAATGGATCCACGAAGTGCAGCTCCGTCTTTTTTGAATTCTTTGGTTTGCAAATAATCCATCTGAATATCGTCTGCCTGAAAGGTATAATCTCCTTTTGCGTTTTTTTGGACTTTCACTCCGAGATCTCCCAGGATTTCAATCAATCGGTTGACATCCCGTATGTCGGGAATATTTTTAATCCGAACCGGCTCGGTTGTTAAAAGTACGGCACACAAAATCTGAAGCACTTCATTTTTAGCACCTTGGGGAATGATTTCGCCACTTAAGCGATTTCCTCCTCTGATTTCAAATACTGACATTCTTGGGTGTTATTTATGTTTGGATTTATTACGGTTATTGTTGTTCTGGGAATTTTTGGTTTTCCGATTTTTATTGGAATGATGATGATTTCCCACTTGTAATCGGTCGTTTGACAATAAAGTTTCGTCTGCATTTCGTAAATCAAAAGCTCCTTCTGACAATTCGAACAAATGGTTGAAAATCGTCTGATCGTCCACGGTGTCTTTGTTCCACAACAAATAACATTTTTTCATATGATTGGCAATTACCATCACCAAACCTTCCTGTTTATCGCCTTCCCATTCTTTGGCGACCTTGATCATGTTTCTGATGTTCTTCCCGTAATATTTGTATTTGTATTCGTCTTTTGGATAACGAACTTTGTTGGGTTTACTGTAAACCTCCTCTGCGGTAGGTTGCGGATACGGCGATTTTACATCCAACTGAAATTTGGACATTATAAACAACTGATCCCAAAGTTTATGCTGGAAGTCGGGGACATCACGCAGGTGCGGATTCAGTTCTCCCATTACTTCAATTATGATTTGTGCAAAGCCATTTCTTTCTTCATCATCTTCTATCGTTAGGCAATAATCCACCATTTCTTGTATGTGGCGGCCGTATTCAGGGATGATTAAGGGTTTTCTCGCGGTATTGTATTCCATTGTAAATTTTGAATGTTCACAAAAGTACAATATCTGAAATTAAATTCTTTTGTTTAACAAAAAATTATAGGTTTTATAATCTTTAGATGAGAAAGAGAATGATTTAAAACTGATTAATTCGTAAAAAATTACGCAACCGACTCCAATCTCTTCTTCAGAGAAGTCAGAAACTGCGAAGCCAGAGCGCCGTCAATCACCCTGTGGTCATAGGAAAGCGAAAGCATCATCATTTTGCAAACGGCTAATTCTTCTTTGCCATCGACAATAATAACTCCTGCTCCGGATCGGATTTCGCCCAAAGCCAAAACGGCAACCTGCGGACGGGAAATAATCGGTGTACCGGCCAAACTTCCAAAAATACCGGTATTACTTACCGTAAAAGTCGTATTCTGAATGTCGGTTGATTTCAATTTATTAGATTTGGCGTTGTTCCCGATAAGATTCACGTTTTCAATGATTTCTTTCAGACTTAAATCATTGACTTTCTTTATGTTTGGAACAATCAGGTTTCCGTCGGGCAAAGCAGTTGCAAATCCCAGATTGATGTCGTTTTTGATGATTAATTCATCTTCATTCATCCAGGCATTGAACTTCGGAAATTCAACCAAAGTTTCGATGACCGCTTTCATGATGAAATGCGTATAAGTTACTTTCACACCGTTTTCTTTCTGGAAATCTTCTTTGATTTTTTCACGGTGATTGACCAAATTCGTCACATTGACTTCCGAAAAAGTCGTCACGTGAGGAATGATCTGATAAGAAGTCTGCAAATGTTCCGCTGCTATTTGTCGGATTCTTGGCAAAGACTCGACTTTATCTTCGGGTTGGATGTTCAGATTTAATTTAGTAGAAACCTTTTGCTGAATTGGTTTTTCGTCTTTTTTAAGAAATTTTAAAATATCGGCTTTGCGAATTCTCCCGTTTTCTCCCGTCGGTTTGATTTGCTTTAAATCTTCGATTTCTAATCCGTTTTCGGCGGCGATTCTCCGAACTACGGGCGATAGAAAAGATTTTCCGTCCAAAGATTTGGTTTCCAATAATTCAACATTGGTTTCGGTTGAAATCGTATCGGTTTCTTTGATTTCAAATTTTTCGGTATGTACAATTGTATCGGCCGAAACTTCCATAACCGCAATCGGATGACCGACTTTCACTTCTTCTCCTTCCTGAACCAGAATTTCTTTGAGAATTCCTTCGTATTCGGACGGCAAATCGCTGTCCACTTTGTCCGTACCGATGGTAACGAACAATTCATCTTTGGCGATTTTATCACCGGGATTTTTCAACCAGTCTGTAATGGTAGCTTCCATCACGCTTTCGCCCATTTTGGGAAGGAGAATTTGGATTTCTTTCATCTCTTGAAGTATTAAGTATTAAGTATCAAGTATTAAGACTTTTCTTATGTCTATATCTTGTTACTTAATACTTCAATCTAATTATTCAAACGCATTGATTCCTGTAATGTCATTTCCGGTAATTAGTAAATGGATATCATGGGTTCCTTCGTAAGTGATAACGGACTCTAAATTAGCGGCGTGGCGCATCATCGGATAATCTCCTACGATTCCCATTCCTCCTAAAATCTGACGCGATTCACGTGCGATATCCAATGCCATTCTCACGTTGTTTCGTTTTGCCATGGAAATCTGCGCAGGTGTCGCTTTGTCTTCATTTTTCAAAGTTCCTAAACGCCAAGCCAACAATTGAGCTTTGGTAATTTCGGTGATAAATTCGGCTAATTTCTTTTGTTGCAACTGAAAAGAAGCAATGGGTTTTCCGAATTGGAATCTTTCCAGCGAATATTTCAAAGCGACTTCATAACAATCAATCGCAGCACCAATTACGCCCCAGCTGATTCCGTATCGTGCTGAATTCAAACAAGAAAGCGGTCCTCTCAAACTGTTTACGTGCGGAAAAACATTCTCTTTTGGAATTTCTACGTTTTCAAACACCAATTCTCCGGTTTTGGAAGCACGAAGTGACCATTTGTTGTGGGTTTCAGGTGTTGAGAAACCTTGCATTCCGCGTTCTACTAGCATTCCGCGGATTTTTCCTTCTTCATCTCTTGCCCAAACCACTGCGATGTCGGCAATCGGTGAATTGGTGATCCACATTTTGGCACCGTTTAGAACATAATGCGAGCCTTTATCGATAATTCTCGTTTCCATTCCGGAAGGATTAGAACCGTGGTTGGGTTCGGTCAGACCGAAACATCCGACCATTTCGCCTGTGGCTAATTTGGGTAGGTATTTTCTTTTTTGTTCTTCTGAACCGAATGTAAAAATAGGATACATCACCAAAGACGACTGAACGGATGCGGCCGAACGTACGGCACTGTCACCGGCTTCAAGTTCTTGCATAATTAATCCATAGGAAATCTGATCCAAACCTGCGCCGCCGTATTCTTCCGGAATATAAGGCCCTAAAGCGCCGATGGCACCCAGTTTGGGCATTAATCCCGGCAAATCGGTGTGGTTATGCGCGGCTTCGTCAATCACAGGTTTGATTTCCTGGTTCACGAATTCACGGACACTTTGCTGAACGAGTTTATTTTCTTCGGTTAGTAAATCTTCTATTTTAAAATAATCGGTTGTCATTTTTGTTTGTTTTGGTGCGTAAAATTAATTAGAAAAACAAGAATGGCAAATAATAAATGAATTGTTATTTATCAACTCATCACTTGTTAATTACCATATTCCGGATGTTTTAATCATCTCCTCCCGGACTTCCCGGACCTGTAGGTCTTCGCTCTCCTTCTTCGGGGCGACTTGGAACCGCTTGTTGGGTCGTATTTTTAGGCGCATTCTGAGTAGGACGTGTATTGGATGTATTATTTCGCGGTTTTGGAGAAGCAGGTACACTTTCCTTTTCATCAGGTATCATCTCAGCTTCCTTCTTCTTCATTTCTTCTTCAGAAACATCTCCTTTTTCATTGTCAGTTTCTTTCTTTTTACCTGTCAGCAAATCTAGAATTTCCTGTGCTTTTTTTGCTTCATCTGTATTCTGATAAGCCACTGTAATCAACTCCAAAGCTGAAATTAAATTTTCCCTTCCTTCGGTTTTTCCTATTGCAAGCGCATTTAAAAGTGAGAATTTGGCAATGATAGCTTCGGTCGGATATTTCTCAATAGCTTCTACTGTACGGGATTTTACTCTTTCATATTCGGCAGCTTTGTATAAATCATAAGTTTCTTCATAGAAAGCCAGAGCTTCTTTTGTAGTGGGTGTAATGAAGTCAACTTCAGGATTCAGAATGTATTCTGCATAAATCGAATTCGGATATTTTGAAAGAATCAAATTTTTATATTCTTCTGCTTTACTCAGATTTTCTTCTTTATTGTTGATGCGGTAAATCTGATAATAGGCCTGAGCTTCAGTTGATTGTTCTTTTGGCGGAGTCGAAACGAGGTGTTCCAATGTTTCAGTCGCCGTTCTCGCATTTTTAAATAAATCATAGTAACCAATTCCCAAAGAAAGTTCCGTGGTATCGCGTTCTATTTTTAATCTGTTCAATTCGTTGGGTTTGGTAGGAATCTGTTCAAGATAGAAATCCAGTTCATACCTTCTCGGATTCTGAGCATCTACCTGCCCCAGCATCTGCGCCTCCTGTTCTTCCAGGCTAAGCATTGCTCCGGTTGAGGATCTCCAGTTATCTGCCAGACGTGCATTTCCCCAAACTCTCTTAAATTCATTTTGACCGTTTGCTTTCAAAGATGTATTGTAGAAATAAAAACTGCTTCCACCACCTTCATCAAATGAGCTTCCAAAGCCTGTTCCTTTTGTCTGTGTCTGAAAAATAGTGGCTTCTTCCTCCATTTGCTTCTGACGTTTGGCATCTTCAATTTTCAATTTAGCGATATAATCTCCAAAGAATTTGTCTTTTTCTTCAGGACTCATATAAGCCAGCTTGAGGATACTATCGTTTTTCTTTACCAGATAATATTTTTCCATGAGTGTTTTCAGAGAAGAATTTCTTTCTGTAATACGCGCAATATCTTTGTCATAGGGTGCCACCGAAAGGGCGCTGTCATAATAAGCCGAAGCATGAACATAATTTCCGTGAGCAAACTCCAAATCGGCATATCGTTCGTAAGCTAAACCTCTCACGTAAGGGTCTGATGCTGGCCCAACAAAGCTTTCTTTTAAATATTTACGTGCTTCTTCAATTTTACCGGCTTTTGCGGCAATATCTCCGATCGCATAAAGGAATTCATTTTTACGGGAAACATAGTTTCCTTTTTTGGAAACGTCCAATAAATGATCTTTGTATGAATTATAACTGTTTTTTTCAGGATCAAAATTGGCTGCGATTGCGAGCTGAGATTTGACTTCCATTTCAAATCCGGGCTTCATCTGATAAACGCGGGTAAAAGCCTCACCTGCTTCATTTTGCATTCCAAGTTTGGAATAAAGCTGACCTTCAATAAAATGATACCTGGCTCTCCTTTTCTTATTCTTTGTATTTCGGATAGTTTTTTCCAAAACATCCAGTGCATCTTCATATTCTCCCTTTCTGATCATGTTTTCCGCATAATATTTGGAAAACTTTTCTTTCATTTTCTTTTTATATCCATCATCCTTATTCAGATTTTCAAGAATTCTTTCACCTTCAAAATCATTTCCGTTCTGAAAATGTGCCAATGCAGTATACATTCTGGCTTCGGGCGTAAATTTCTTATGATAAGGAAGTTTTGACTGAAGATAATTCAAGGCTTCAAGAGATTCAAAACTTTTACCGTTGTTATAACGTGCTTTTCCAAGAATAAGATAAGCGCGGGTCATGCTTTTATTTCTTTCACGTCCGTTGATGAGCATGGAGTGATTTTCAATGGCTTTCAAAGCCTTTTTTTCCACTAAATCAAATCCGGTTACGGCAGGCTGATTATTGCTGCCGGAACCACCGGGACGGAAGTTTGATGCCTGCTGGTTGATATAATCGTCGGTTAATTCAGGCTGTACAATTTCAGGTCGTGGATCTACGGGAAGGATTTCTGAGTAATTATCCTGATAACTGATTTCAAGTTCATCAATCTTTTTGTCCATTTCTTCTTCCGCATTGAACAAAGTATTGAACCAGGCAGTTGTATTGTGGAAAGCTCTGTTTTTGGCCGAATCTCTTTTAACAGAACAGCTCACCAACAATCCCAAACATGCAAATGCTATTAATTTCTTTTTCATAAGTTATCCAATCCCGACAAAACTACAATAAAAACGCATTAATTAAAAAAATCTTGTATGATAGATTTAAAATCTATTCAGATATTTGCATTTATTAATCAATGGCCAAAAAGAAAAAAAACATACTCCGGAAATTGTTGCAAAAACATACCCTGATCATTCTCAATGAAGAATCGCAGGAAGAACAATTTTCATTTCGTTTAAACAGAATGAACGTGCTGGTAGTCATTGCACTGATGACTTTCTTCACCATTGCATGCACGACACTTACGCTCCTTTATACACCTTTGCACGATTACATTCTGCCATCTGAAAAACAAATCAATGTTCAGGACAAAGAAGAAATACTAAACCTGACCAATCAGATAGAAGAACTGGAAACACGAACCAAAGCCAATGATCTTTACATCAAAAACCTCCGCGCCATACTGCGTGGCGAAGTTCCGATTCCTGAAATTGACACTATGCAAACGCCAATTACCGTAGCCGTTGATCTGAGTAAAATCGACCTTTCTCCGACGGAAGATGACCTTGAACTTCGAAAGGAAGTGGAACAAGAAGAACTTTTCAGCATACAAGGCAATCAGGACAGTCAGGAATCCGGCAATCTTTTGTTTACTCCATTGAAAGGGATGATCACAGCCGGATACGAAACCGAAGAAAACCATATGGCCATTGATATTGCCGCCCAACAGGGCGAAGCCATCAAATCGGTAGCGATGGGAACCGTCATCTTCACCGATTGGACTCCCGACACAGGTTATGTAGTTGTCATTCAACATCAGCGCGGAATGATTTCGGTTTATAAACATGCTTTGACGGTTTATAAAAAAATGGGAGAAGTAGTCAAAAAAGGCGAAGTCATAGCAGCGGTTGGAAATACCGGAGAACTCACCACCGGGCCGCATCTCCATTTCGAACTCTGGATTGATGGAACACCGGTCGATCCGCAACAATACATCGTTTTTTAAATGGGATTCAAATCAGAAATAGCCAGAATTTTTGCCGGAATTAATTCCAAAAGCGAAGAGAAATGGATTACACATCCTGTTGAAACTCAAACTAAAATCTTCCGCGAATTGATTTCCGCCGGAAAACAAACCCAATTCGGGAAAGACCATGGATTTGAAAAAATCCAAACTTATGAAGATTTCAAAAACCAAGTTCCCATCCGAGATTATGAAGCTTTGAAATCCTATATCGATTTAATTCGAAACGGAAAATCCGACGTTCTCTGGAAAGGAAAACCGCTTTATTTGGCCAAAACTTCGGGTACTACTTCGGGTTCCAAATACATTCCAATTTCAAAAGATTCAATGCCTTATCACATAAAATCTGCAAGAAATGCTTTGCTGAATTATATGAGGGAAACTGGAAGATCGGATTTTATAGAAGGAAAAATGATTTTCCTTCAGGGAAGCCCCGAACTGGAAAAAGAAAACGGTATCAACGTCGGACGTCTTTCGGGAATTGTGGCGCATTTCGTTCCGAAATACCTTCAGAAAAACCGAATGCCAAGCTGGGAAACAAATTGTATCGAAGATTGGGAAACCAAAGTCGATAAAGTGGTCGAAGAAACCCTGACTGAAAATATGACGCTGATTTCGGGAATTCCGCCCTGGCTGGTCATGTATTTTGAAAAATTAATTGAAAAATCAGGCAAAAAAAATATAAAAGAAATCTTTCCCAATCTCCAACTTTTGGTTACCGGCGGCGTGAATTACAATCCTTATCGGGAAAAAATGATTGAGCTCATCGGCGAAGATCTGGATGTGATTCAGACCTATCCCGCTTCAGAAGGTTTCATCGGATTTCAGGATTCTGTCAAAGCCAACGATTTATTATTGTTGCTGAACCACGGAATTTTTTATGAATTCATTCCGGCTGACGAATTTTTTGATGAAAACCCAAGCCGAATTTCGATTCGGGACGTGGAGCTCGATAAAGATTATGTACTGATTCTCAACACAAACGCCGGACTTTGGGGCTATAACATTGGTGATACCGTTCGATTTACCAGTCTTTCGCCTTATCGGATTGTGGTTTCGGGGCGAATTAAACATTATACTTCGGCCTTTGGCGAACACGTGATTGCGCACGAAGTCGAACAAGCAATGCAAAAAACTTTGAAAAAATATCCGGCAAAAGTTTCTGAATTTACCGTCGCGCCAAAAGTCAATCCGGACGAAGGATTTCCCTATCACGAATGGTTTGTGGAGTTTGCGGAAGAACCGGAAAATTTTGAATTATTCCGTCAGGAACTGGATAAAAACCTGAGAAGTTTTAATTCTTATTATGATGATCTGATTTCAGGTAATATTCTTCAGCAACTGAAAATCTCAAAAATAAAAAAGGAAGGTTTCAATCAATTTATGAAATCCCAGGGCAAACTCGGTGGACAAAACAAAGTACCACGACTTTCCAATGACCGGAAAATTGCCGATGAATTCTATAAACTGAATTTGGTGGAGGCAGAATGAATGAATGATTGAATTCTAAATAATTGAACACTCCGATATTAGTTTGAAATTTCAGTTCATTTCTAAATTAAATCGTTCTATTTAAAACAAAAAAGACTCATAAACTGATAATTATCCTTTTCAATTTTTATTTGATTATTTAACTTTAAGGTTTAATTATTTTAATTTAATCAACTGAATATGAGCACGAAAAGATTCCACGAATACGAAGTAATTTTCAAATACCTAACCGACAATAAAGGAGAAAAAGTGGACAAAGAACCGATTGAGTTTTTATTCCAAAATCATGATGATGTATTCAACATCGTAGATGTTCTGACCGAAAAAGATTTGTTTGAAGATAAATCCCAAACGGTTCAGTTTGCCATAGGTCTGAAACTCTTTGGAGATGTGATGATGAAAAATAAAGACCATGAATTGTTTTCCGAAATGCGCCCTGCTTTTATTGAATTTATGAAGAAATTGAAAGGGAAATAACCCCCGTTTTGTCATGGTTTTTGCCGAAGCAAAAACACACGCCAAAACTTTATATTTCCCAAATTACTCCGAGCTAAAGATCGGAGCTATAAAGCTTTAACTCCTACGGAGTTTTTTTGAATGCAAAAACCTTGTCAAGTTCATCATCAGAATGAAAATACCTTTGACAAGGTTAGAATGTTATTTAGAATGAATACTAAAATCAATCACAAGTTCCGTCGGTACTGCAACTCTGTCCTTGGGACATTTCCAATTTTATTTCAGGATTTTCTTTTCTCCATTCCGTGAAAGATTTGCTCAAAGTATCTAAAAAAGCTTCGGAAGGTTGTGCACCCGAAACGCCATATTTTCGGTCAAAAACAAAAAAAGGAACACCCGTCACCCCGATGCTTCTCGCTTCCTGAATGTCCTGATTCATTTTATATTTAAACTGATCATCGGTAAATGCCGACTCCAATTCTTTTTCGTCCAAACCGGCTTCTTTTCCTAATTCTTTCAGCGTTTCCAAATCGGCAACATTTTTTCCGTCAGTAAAAAAAGCACGGAATAAAACTTCTTCCACTTCATCGCCCAAACCTTTGGTTTTTGCGAACTGAATGAGCTGATGTGCCTTTTGGGAATTCACCATCACCGATTTGTCCAGATGATATTCCAATCCGGCCTGACGTGCCATTTCGGTTACATTTGCCAAGATTCCTTGTACTTGTTCGCGGCTCATCCCCTTTCTTTTGACCAAATAATCTTCCTGGGATTCAGTCGCTACTTCAGGAACGGTCGGATCCAACTGAAAACTTTTCCATTCGACTTCAATTTTATCTTTGTCGGGAAAATCAGCCAGTGCCGTTTCAAAATTTCTTTTTCCGATGTAACAAAACGGACACATTACATCACTCCAGATTTCAATTTTCATAATTTTTTGTTTTAATTTTTTCAATGTTTTGTCATGGTTTTTGCCTAAGCAAAAACACACGCCAAAACCTATTTTCGTTTATTTTTTATCCCCAGAACTGAAGTTCGGGGTTACAAAGCTTTAACTCTTTTAAAACCTTGGCAAGGTTATCATGAAGATTTATTTACTCACTTCATCAAGTAATTTCAAATCCTCTTCGTCCAGATTTAGTTCTGTTGCCGACAAAATCTGCGCCAATTGTTCTCTGGAAGTTGCACTTGCAATCGGTCCGCCGATGTTGGGCTGAGCCGACAACCAAGCCAAAGCGACCGTTGCCGGAACTGAATTATGCTTCTCAGCGACTTTATCCAGTGCATTCAAAATATTCAGTCCTTTTTCGTTCAGATAGTTGGCTGCGCCATGTCCACGTGGACTTTTGTTGAAATCTGCTTCGGAGCGATACTTTCCAGTTAAAAATCCAGAAGCTAAAGCGTAATATGGGAATACCGTTAAACCGTATTCCGCTACAATCGGTGCATAATCAGTTTCGTATCCGCTTCTTTCTACCAAATTATACAAAGGTTGGAAAACTTCGTATTTCGGAAGGTTATTGTGGGTTGAATATTCCAATGACTCCTTCAAACGAGCCGGAGAAATATTGGAAGCCGCAATATGTTTCACTTTTCCTGATTTTACCATTTCGGCAAAAGCTTCCAATGTTTCAGCAACCGGTGTTTTCTCGTCGTCATAATGCAGATAATACAAATCAATATAATCGGTCTGAAGTCTTTCAAGGGATTTGTCCACCGACTCCATCAAGTGTTTTCGGCTGGCATCGATTTCATTTTTCACACCCGTTGGACCGCCTGCTTTGGTGGCGATGATTAGTTTACCTCGATTTCCACGTGCTTTCATCCACTTCCCGATGATGGTCTCCGATTGTCCGCCAGGACCGCCGTCCACCCAATACGAATACATATCGGCCGTGTCAATGAAATTAAATCCGGCTTCGAAATAAGCATCAAGAATTTCAAAGGATTTCTCTTCGTCCAAAGTCCATCCGAATACATTTCCGCCCAGGTTAAAAGGTCTGACTTCTAAATTGGTATTTCCTAATTCTATTTTTTTCATTTTTTATTTTTTTAACTATCTAATTATTTGATTTTGTCATGGTTTTTGCCGGCGCAAAAACCCACGCCAAAATCTATTTTCGTTTATTTTTTTATCCACGAGCTGAAGCTCGGGTTTACAAAGCTTTAACTCCTACGGAGTTTTTTATCGTTGTTTTTACCGAGTACAACCACACAACATTTTTCTTCGATTGACATTTCTCCCCTAACTGAAATTCAGGGATAGTAGTTAATCCCACTTATGAACTGTTGACAAGGCATATTTCCCACCGCCGGTGAACATCAGACCCAAACCTCCAAAGAGGAACAAAGCGATTCCTTCATGTAACCATGCTCCGGATTTTCCGAGGGCAAAAAGAGGATCCATGTGCGCCATCAAAAAGGCTACAATCATCACGATGGCAAATGCAACTGCAGCTAATCGGGTGCGATATCCGATAATGATCATCAAGGCGGCAATTGTTTCACCAAGATGTACACCATAGGCCAAAAACTCGGGCATTCCATAAGCTGCGAGCATCGATTTGATGCCATCTACACCATAAATCACTTTGTGAAATCCATGCATGAACATTAATATTCCTAAACTTAAACGAAATATTAGTAGTCCTAAATCTATGTTTTTATTTTTCATTTTATCAGAAGAATTAGATTAGTAAGCCGCTGTAAAACGTTCTTTGTGGTGTTTCGGTTTTTCGATTTCGTCCATTAGCACAACTGCTACGTCTTCCGGAGAAAGTTGGGATGTATTGTTCTCATCCACTACCGGATGGTCTTTTCCGAGACGATATTTTCCGGTTCTTCCCGTTGTAATTCCGGGATGCATTTCTATGGCCGGACTGAAAAACGCCCAATCCAAGTCTTTTTCTTCTTTTAAAATATTGAGATAGTCTCTTGCGGCCGTTGCACCGGGTTTGATTTCAGCCGGGAAATCGGGAGAGTCCACCAATTGTTTATTTTCAGCATCGTAAAGACTTCCTGCTCCACCAATGACCAAAAGGCGTTCTACTCCCGCTTTTTTCACGGCTTCCTGAATGGATTTAGAACCTTTCAGAAAATCATCGTAAAGATTCGGGTTCGTCCATCCGGCATTGAATGCGCTGATTACCGCATCTTGTCCTTTGAGGGTTTCGGCAAGTTCGCCAACCTCATTGACGTCGATGGCTACTTTTTTAACGTCTTCAGTTAGTTTTTCAGGATTTCTCGCGATGGCTGTGACTTCCAGTCCGCGGTCTTTTGCTTCTTTTACTAATTTGGAACCCAAAAATCCGGTGGCTCCGATGATCGCTATTTTCATATTCTAAAATGTCTTATATTATTGTAATAAAAATTGTTACATTTATGTTTAAAATTTTTTAATCAAATTCGTCCACAAAAGCTTTTAGGTTTTTGTGTTGAAGTGCATTTACCAGGATTTCGTCGGTTTCCTGGAATAATTTTTCCAGTGCTTTGTTTATATCCTTCCCGATGGGGCAATTCGTACCGGAACAATTGTTTTTCTTTCCGAGAACATTTGAATTTTTGACTGCATTGTAAATATCGGCCAGTGAAATTTCGCAGCTCGAAACATGGAGCATGGAGCCACATAAGGACTGAAAGAAAAAAGCAAACCAATGGTATAGGAAACCATAATCCCAAAACAACAAGTCATCAAAAGAATCATCCGCTCAATCAAATCATCGGATTGAATATAGAGAATTGACAAACCTGCCAGCGAAGCCAATTTCCCGGATTCGATATCGCCTAAATACCAACCGATGAACAAAGGAATTCCCACAGCAATTCCGGCAACGACCGGGAAATGCCATTTTCGTGTGGTTTTATTGAATTGAAAAAAACTATTCATTTTTAAATGCCCGGAAGCAGGAATTCGAAGATTATCTTTCCAATTCTTTTAATAAATCCACCAAATCAATCGGATGGGTGTACATTTCCAAAGAACCATCTGGCTTTTGTGGCCATAATTCGCGCGGTCTGTCCCAATAAAGCTCTACACCGTTTCCGTCGGGATCATCGAGATACAAAGCTTCCGAAACGCCATGATCACTTGCGCCCGTAAGCGGATAATTTGCTTTCCTGATTCGGTCAAAAATCATTGCCAAATCTTTTCGGGTCGGATAGACTATCGCAGTATGGTAAAGGCCAACGCTGTTTCTTGACGCCGGCGGCGCATCCTTGCTGTGCCAGGTGTTCAACCCGATGTAATGATGGTAGCCGCCTGCCGAAATAAAGGCCGCCTGATCACCGTACATCGTGGTGATTTCAAAACCCAATAAACCATTATAAAAAGCAAGGGCGCGTTCAAGGTCAGCCACTTTCAAATGAACATGACCGATTTGTGTTTGCGCCGGAATTTTGTATGAATCCATAATTATTTTAATTTTTAAATAAAGGTCAATATTTTTTTTTCGTATAAAACATAAAAAGGCTGCCCAAACAGACAGCCTCATTTATAAAATAATCAAATCGATTAAGAATTTGTAGGTTTCGGAGCCCATCTGTCATAAGGTGTCATGTCAAAGCTGTTTACTTCTTCCATGGTCAACCCAAGAGCTTTGGCTACTCCTTCCCCGTATTCCGGATCTGCTTTGTAACAGTTTCTGATGTGACGAATCTGGATAAACTTCTCGGCTCCACCGATTTGTCTTGCAGTGTTTCCAAATAATAAATCTGCCTTTCCATCGGCTTTGATGATTCGGAATAAATCACCCGGTTGCGTATAGTAATCTTCATCGTCATCTCTGAAATTATGAGCATATGCATCACCTGTCAATTCCAAAGGTGGTTCTTTTGATTCAGGCTGCTCCTGCCATTCGCCGTAACTGTTTGGTTCGTAATGCAATGTACCACCATAGTTACCATCGACACGCATTGCGCCATCTCTATGAAAAGCATGGTAAGGACATTTTGGTTTGTTTACAGGAATCTGAAAATGGTTTACGCCCAAACGGTAACGCTGAGCATCTCCATATGAGAACAATCTTCCCTGAAGCATTTTGTCCGGAGAGAATCCAATTCCCGGAACAATGTTCGTTGGGTTAAAAGCCGCTTGCTCTACGTCTGCAAAATAATTTTCGGGGTTTCTGTTCAGTTCAAATTCTCCCACCGGAATCAATGGGAAATCTTTTTTCGACCACACTTTCGTCAAATCAAACGGATGGAAACGATAGGTTTTAGCTTGTTCTTCCGTCATGATTTGTATATACATTTTCCATTTTGGGAAATCCTTTCTCTCAATGGCATCAAATAAATCACGTTGAGAAGATTCTCTGTCCATTCCCACTACTTTTGCTGCTTCTTCGTCTGAAAAATTTTCAATTCCCTGCTGGGTTCTAAAATGAAATTTCACCCAATGCCGTACATTATCTTTGTTGATAAAGCTATAAGTATGACTTCCAAATCCGTGCATATGACGATAACCTTTTGGGATTCCGCGGTCACTCATTACAATTGTAACTTGGTGCAAAGATTCAGGAAGTAAAGTCCAGAAATCCCAGTTGTTGTTTGCACTTCTCAGGTTAGTTTTGGGATCACGTTTCACGGCATGATTCAAATCCGGAAATTTCATCGGGTCACGGAAAAAGAAAACCGGTGTATTATTTCCGACCAAATCCCATATCCCTTCATCGGTATAAAATTTAAGTGCAAAACCACGAATGTCACGCTCAGCATCAGCTGCACCTCTTTCACCGGCTACTGTTGAGAAACGTGCAAACATTTCTGTTTTTTTACCGATTTCAGAGAAAATATTAGCTTTTGAATATTGAGATATATCGTGAGTAACTGTAAAAGTACCGAATGCGCCCGAACCTTTTGCGTGCATACGACGTTCAGGAATAACTTCACGGTCGAAGTTGGCCATTTTTTCCAAGAACCAGAAATCCTGCATCAACATTGGCCCTCTCGGTCCTGCTGTCTGTACATTTTGATTGTCAGGAACCGGAGCTCCCGTCTGTCTGGTCAGTTTTGTTTTCTTTTCATCCATTTTTTTCAAGTTTAATTATAATTCAGTTGAGGATATCAGAAATATCCTATAATTGTTTCTCTTTAGTTTTTAGAACTCAGGTTTTTTCCCATCTAACTTACGAAATTTTAACGATATTTTGGAAAAATTTATTTACGCATTTCTATTCCTTGCTTCGCAGCAGCAAGTTAGAATTACTTTGAATTCCATCAGAGAAGTAAACGATTGAATTTCTTTATGATTTGATAAAAGCATTCAAGCCCAATAATGAAATCAGCATTTAATCAAAAAAAATTGCGGAGAACTCTTAGTAAGAGCTCTCCGCAGCTTAAGGGAAAGGTTCAGGTTTAAATGATTTACCTGTTACCTACCATCACGAGTTCATCGACTCGAATTTCAGTGATATAACGCTTTTGACCATCTTTGTCATCATAATTCCGATAGACAATTTTACCTTCGACCGCGATTTCATTACCCTTTTCCACATATTTTTGCATGATTTCTGCAGTTTTTCCAAAAGCCACCAAATTGTGCCATTGAGTGTCTTCAACTTTTTCACCTTTGGCATTTGTGTAATGGTCTGAAGTCGCTAAACTTACTTTTGCAAGTATTCCGTTTTCAAAATTAACGGTTTCAACATCTTTTCCTGTTCTACCGATTAAGGTAACTTTGTTTCTTAGTGACATAACTTTAAATTTTAATTGTTTAACATTCAGATAAGAGACTTTCCTTGTCATCTCAAATCTCTGCTGCAAAGTTTTCACTAAGACCAAAATTTAGTCGGTAGAAAAATATTTAAAATCGATTGTAGTCGTTTGAAATCAATTAAACATCTATTTAACAACAACTTAATTAAATAAAAAATCCCCTTTATAATGATTCCTATAATTTCACATTTCAATCTCCCACCAAAACTCCGCTGATATTCCAGGCACTGAAACTCGTTCCTTCAGGTTCGCCTTGCGGAATTTTCACCTGAACTTTATGTTTTCCGGCCGGTAAATCGCCTAAGTCGATGAGATAAGGATTGGTCACCGTACCGGGGCACCAATTCGAACGACTGTAATCGGATGAAGACAGTCCATTTTGGAAATTCCCCGAAACCGGATTGTAAAGTCGGTAGGAACCGCAATCTTCCCGCCAAGGAATTAAATCAAAAACTAATTTTCCATTCCAAAAAATACTGTTTTTCTTGGGAAGAAATTCATCTCCGTTTGACCAGCCGCCGTGCCCGGTCGTGATGTAGCGAAGTTGGGCATTTTTCATGGCTTCTTTTAGTTCGAATTCCAATTCAAGGCCTTTTTCGGAATTAAACATTGTGGCATATTCCTGACCTGCCATTTCCATTATATTCAAAGTATTAAAAAGCGGAATGATTTTTTTTAAAGCTTCCTCGGAATTCGCTTCGTTGTGAATGGTAATATTCATCGAAATTTGATGTCCGCCTTTGTCGTAGTTTCCGATAAAAACTCCGATATAAGCTTCTTTTTCACTCATTAAAGAGGCAAATTGGGAAATTTCTTGTCGATACATCACCGAATCCTGCCAGGTTTTCCCTTTCAGACTCACGCGATCATTGAAATGTTTGACTCCAAATGGCGTGAAGAAACGCATGAGTTCTACCAAAGGCGAATAATCTGTTGCCGCGACGACGCCTTGGTATTCTTTTCCGTTTCCGTTTGTGTAAATCGGAAGGGTTTTGGCACCGTTTTTCAATCCATCGAGAAAGGATTGTTTTTTATCGGTGGGAATTAAAAAAACCGTTCCGGTTCGATCGTAAGCATCGCCATTGGATTGTTCAATTAAATCCAGAAAAACCTGTTGGGAAGCTTTGATTTCAGGGAATTTCACTTTTTTCACGACGATGGTTCCATTGGCAAATCGCATTACACCTTCCCGAGGTTCAAATTCTTCGGACCAATGAATTAATTGATTTTCAAAAATTGGAAGAGTGGTAAATCGGCTTTTCCAAATATTGTCCTGATAATCCAGTTTGTCTAGTGATTTTGGTTGTGAATTTCTGATTGATTCCGGCCAATTTGGTTTTTCCTTTTTGATTTCGGTAGCCGATATTTCATAATTTCCGTTTCGAACCATTTTCAAAACCAAACCCAATTCTTGTCCGATAATTGTGGGTGCGCCTTTGATGTTTAAATCATTGGTGTACCAGATTTCAATCGTATTGGAATTGATGATGGTTTTGGCTTTTTGGCAATTATAACCCAGAATTTTTTCGGTTTCATTTAAAAATTCAAATTCCTGTTTCTCAATCGATTCATTGTCCACCATCGAAATGACTTCCGAATTATTTAGAAATGCGATTTGTGTAAATTTCTTTTCGTCAGGCTGAACAAATGTCATTTCAAAAGGAAATTTCGCTTCGCCCGCGAGTTGATCCCGATTGGTCATCCAAACATTTTTCTCATTCGCATAAATCCAAATTGGATTTTGGTTGGGATGCTTTTGACCGTGGTAACTCACTTCGTAACTGATGCGAGTTAGTCTGTCGGTTTCAAATTGAATTTGAGAGAAAATCTGATTTCCGACGAGAATCAGAATTGAGAAAAGAAAATTGCGAAACATTTTAATTTTTTAATTCTTACAAACTTAAACAAATGTTGTGAAAAATGGGATAAATGGTGGCGTACCTACGGCACGCCTTTTTATCAACCGTCGCTTTTGCTACAAAGCATTTGCACCGCTGGCACATTGTTGAGGCGATGAAATATTCCCGATGAAAACTATCTTTTCCAAGACCTTGAAGATTAAGGAAAAATCCTGAAAATAAAATTAAAAAACTCACATCTTTTTTCTTAAATTGCAAATACTTTTACTACTAAATACCAAACTTAAGTTTAATTTAACAATCATCAATATGTGCGGAATAATTGGTACATTTTTAATAAATGAAGACGCTGAGAAACTTCGTTATCAGATTCTGAAAATGTCAAAAAAAATCAGGCATCGTGGCCCTGACTGGTCGGGGATTTATACCGGTGAAAATGCGATTTTATCGCACGAACGATTGGCAATCGTCGATCCGAGTTCCGGAAAACAACCTCTATTTGGAAATAATAATAAATTGGTTTTGGCCGTAAACGGCGAAATTTATAATCACCACGAACTCCGAAATCAATTTCCGGATTATCCTTTCAAAACCAATTCGGATTGTGAAGTAATTCTGGCATTGTATCAGGAAAAAGGCCCGGATTTCCTTGATGACCTCAACGGTATTTTTGGTTTTGCGCTTTATGACGAAGAAAAAAATGCGTTTCTCATTGCCCGCGATCATATGGGCATTATCCCATTATATTATGGTTTCGACAATTACGGACAATTTTATGTTGCTTCCGAATTGAAAGCTTTGGAAGGTGTGTGTTCGTCCATCAAGACTTTTCCGCCCGGACATTACATTTACAGTCCCGAAGGATTGGAACCGAAAAAATGGTACAAAAGAAATTGGGAAAATTTTGAAAATGTTCGCGAAAAAACCACGGATATTTCTGTTTTGCGTGATGCACTGGAAAAAGCGGTTCATCGGCAGTTGATGTCCGATGTTCCTTATGGGGTTTTGCTTTCCGGTGGATTGGACTCTTCGGTTGTGGCGGCGATTACCAAAAAATTTGCAGCCAAACGAATTGAAAGTGGCGACAAAGAAGAGGCCTGGTATCCTCAATTGCATTCCTTTGCGGTGGGTTTGGAAGGTTCGCCCGACTTGATTGCCGCAAGAAAAGCAGCTAATCACATTGGGACGATTCATCACGAAATTAATTTTACCATTCAGGAAGGATTGGATGCGCTTCGCGATGTGGTTTATTACCTCGAAACCTACGATGTCACCACCATTCGTGCTTCGACTCCCATGTATCTGATGGCACGTGTTATAAAATCCATGGGCATCAAAATGGTACTTTCGGGAGAAGGTTCCGATGAGATTTTTGGCGGTTATTTGTATTTCCACAAAGCACCGAACGCTCAAGAATTCCATGAAGAAAACGTACGAAAACTCAGTAAACTTTATTTGTATGATAATCTTCGTGCCAACAAATCCATGGCGGCTTGGGGAATTGAAGCCCGTGTTCCTTTTTTGGATAAAGAATTTCTGGATGTAGCGATGCAAATCAATCCTGAAGACAAAATGATCAAAGACGGAAGAATGGAAAAATGGGTCGTTCGGAAGGCTTTTGAAGATTATTTACCACCGGAAATTGCTTGGCGTCAAAAAGAACAATTTTCGGACGGAGTCGGTTATAGCTGGATTGATACGCTCAAAGAAATGGTCAATGAAAAGATATCAGATACTCAATTGATGAATGCGGAATCTCGTTTTCCGGTCAATCCGCCGATGAGCAAAGAAGAATATTTTTATCGATCTATTTTTGAAGAACATTTTCCTTCCAATACCGCTGCGCTAACGGTTCCCTATGCGAAATCGGTGGCTTGCAGTACGCCTCAGGCTTTACTTTGGGACGCCGCTTTTCAGAATATGAATGATCCTTCCGGTCGCGCGGTGGCTAATGTGCATAAGGAAGCTTACCAATAATTTCTCAAAAATTAATTCTAATAACTAAAACCTATTTTGAAATCATTACTAAAAATATCAACGTTAGATTTAAGTCAAAATAGGTTTGTAAATTTGGGGAAATTCAAAAAATTATGCCCGTTAAATATTCGGTTTTAGACCTAGCTTCGGTCGTAGAAGGAGATTCTTACAAAAAAACCTTTGAAAAATCTGTAAAATCAGCTCAATTCGCAGAAGAATCGGGATACGAACGATATTGGTTTTCCGAACATCACAATATGCCAAGTGTCATCAGTTCGGCAACTTCTATTTTGATTAATCATATCGCCCAAGCAACGAAATCCATTCGTGTGGGTGCCGGCGGAATTATGCTGCCCAATCATTCGACACTTTCCGTGGCAGAGCAATTTGGGACTTTGGAGGCTTTGTTTCCGAACCGAATTGATCTGGGATTGGGGCGTGCGCCCGGAACAGATCCTTTGACGGCCGTGGCGTTGCGCCGTGGCGACCAGAATTTCAATTATAATTTCGAATACCATATTCAGGAATTATTTCAATATTTCAGTGCGGAGAATTCGGATGCCAAAGTGCGTGCTTTTCCGGGCGAAGGTGCCAATGTGCCGGTTTATATTTTGGGTTCGAGTACCGACAGTGCTTTCCTTGCTGCCAAATTAGGATTGCCTTATGCCTTTGCCGGACATTTTGCGCCGGGACAATTTCAACAGGCATTTGAGATTTACCAAAGCCGTTTTACGCCGAGTCAACATTTGGATACACCTTATTCCATTTTATGTTTAAGTGTTTTCGCTGCCGAAACGGAAGACGAAGCGGTTTATCATTCGCTTCCGCAATTTCAGGCAATCGTCAATTTATTGACTGACAACCGCCAGCCACTGACTTCCCCTGAAAAAACAAATCTGGAAAATCTAAGTCCGGAATTGCAGGCAGGCGTTCATCGGATGACGGCCTTGAGCATGATCGGCGACAAAGCCATTTTGAAAGAAAAAATCGGGAGAATTGTAGAGGATTTGAATTTAAATGAGATCATGGTCTATACCAATATGTTTGATTTCGAAGCGAAGCTGAATTCGTACAAAATCACATCTGAAGTTTTTCAGGAATTGAATGAATGAATGTATGTATGAATGAATGAATCAATTAATCTTAATTTTACATTATAAATCTGCGCATATCTGCGAAATCTGCGGGTAATTTCTCCCACTAATAGCGCTGATTTTCGCTGATAATTTAATTTTATTTCCATTCTCGGTTTATTATCTTTACGGCGCTAAAACCGCTTTATGTTTCAGAAAAACAATCCCAAAGTTGTCAATGCCTGGAAGTTTTATGATTGGGCCAATTCGGTTCATTCCTTGGTGATTGCTTCTGCGGTTTTCCCGATTTATTATGGTGCTGTAACGCTTTCTAACACTGCAAATCCGACTAAATTTATGGGGTTTCATCCCGAAGCAGCTTTCAATTTCTCCTTGGCAATTTGTTTCTTTCTCGTGATTTTGATGTCGCCGGTTTTGAGTTCGGTTGCCGACACCATCGGAAACAAAAAAAAGTTTCTGAAATTCTTTTGCTACCTCGGTTCTTTCAGTTGTATGGGACTTTTCTTTTTCACAGAAGAAAACATTTGGCTGGGATTATTGTTGAACTTATTGGCTGCCGTAGGATATTGGGGAAGCATGGTTTTTTATAATTCTTATCTCCCCGAAATCGTCACTGAAGATCGTATGGATAAAACATCTGCGCAAGGATTTATGGTCGGATATGTGGGCTCTGTCATTCTTCTGGTGATTTGTCTGGTTTTAATTCAGGTCGTGGGTGCAGGAAATGAAGGTTTCTGGACGCGACTGAGTTTTGTGCTTGTCGGACTTTGGTGGATGGGTTTTGCGCAGATTACCTTTCGCCGGCTTCCGACGAATATTTACAATAAAAAAATTCCGAGAAGTATATTCAAATCGAGTTTTAAAGAACTTCGAAACGTTGCCCGTGAATTGAATTCTTATTCGACTTTACGGATTTTTCTGGGGTCATTTTTCTTTTACAGTCTTGGGATGCAAACCATTTTTCTGGTGGCGGCACTATTCGGACAATCCGAAATCGGATTGACAACGGACAAACTGATCATGACGATTTTATTGATTCAGATTGAAGCCATTTTAGGCGCTTGGTTATTTTCGTTTTTATCGGGAAAAATAGGCAACCGAAATACACTTTTGATTGGAATTTTCATTTGGATCATCGTTTGTTTATTGGGTTATACCATCGAAAAAGAAAGTCCTTCGGTAGAAACGCAGTTTTACATTATGGCCGCTCTGGTCGGATTGGTAATGGGTGGAATTCAGTCACTTTCCCGTTCGACGTATGCGAAATTATTGCCACCCACAGAAGATCATACCACTTATTTCAGTTTTTACGATGTGTTTGAAAAAATGGCATTGTGTTTGGGACTTTTCACATTCGGACTAATCATAGAAATGACCGAAGGAATGAAGGTTTCGACCTTGGCAATGGGTGCTTCGTTCTGTATCAGTTTCGTGATTATGTGTTTCTTGAAAATGAAAAAGCCGGTTTCAAATTAAATCAAATTTTATGCTGAAGAATAAGTTTACACTGGATTATTGGAAGAAAATTCTGCAAATTACGATCAAAGCAGTCAAAGGATTTGGTGATGATCGTTGTATGAAATTCAGTGCTTCGCTGGCTTATTATACCATTTTTTCCATTGGTCCTTTATTGCTAATCGTTATTTGGTGCATCGGGTTTTTCTACGGACAGCAATTGGAGGAAGGGACTTCTGCCCAAATGGAAGTTTTCGAAGAATTAAGTGAGATTTTCGGTACAAATGTGGCTAGTTTTATGCAAAGTTCGATGGAGAAAATGATGATCCAATCAGACTCCAACCTGGGAATTATCGTCGGGATTGGGACTTTATTATTTACTTCAACAACAGTTTTTGTAGATATTCAGGACTCCATCAATGCGATTTGGGGCGTAAAGCCAAAACCTAAAAAAGGTTGGCTTAAATTAATTCTGGATCGATTGATTTCTTTGTCAATGATCCTTGGGCTTGGATTTTTATTGATTACATCCTTGCTGGTCAATTCATTTATAATGCTTTTCACCAATTATATAACCGAAATCATCCCGGGCATTACGCTTAGTATGCTGAACTGGATCAACACCGGAATTACCTTTTTGGTGATTACCACCTTGTTTGGATTTATTTTCAAAGTTCTACCCGATGCAAAAGTCCGAAACCGTGACATCATCGGCGGTGCGATTTTCACTTCTTTATTATTCATGTTGGGGCGATACGGAATTTCCTTTTATTTGCAACACAATGCGACGGCAAGTGCTTTTGGAGCTGCCGGATCGGTGATTTTACTCTTGTTATGGATTTATTATTCGGCGGCTATTTTGTATTTCGGAGCGGAATTTACCAAGGAACATTCCAAAGTTTTTGGGAATGGAATTCAACCATCCACTTATGCCGTTTTGGTTGCCAAAACAGAAATTGCGGTGAAAGGCGGTGACGATGCGGCAGTAAAAGAAGGCGAAATTCTACTGGAAAAAGACGAGAGTAAATGTGAGGAGGGCTAGGCTTTATTTATAAATTTCAATAAACTCTGTTATTCTAAGAATTTGAGTTGAATTAAATTGCTGAATTTCAAGCAAATCTCCATCACCAGTTAAGAGATAATCTGCTTCTGAATCGACTGCAAGTGCCAGTAAAAAATTATCCTTTTCATCTCTGCACTCATTTACTACCGATTTAACATCTATAAATTCGGCGTAATCTTGAATTATTTCAATAAGACTTTCAACATCCTTAATTTTGAAAAAGCGTTTAAACTTTGGTCGAGCAACCACTTCAAGGAACTCGCTTAAAAGTTCTTCGCTAAAAATTAAAACAGATTTACCAGAAAGAATTATTTCATCGAGTTGTGCGAAATTTTTAGTAATTAGAAAGCTAATCCAAAGATTGGTATCAATAATTATCCTTTTCGACTTATTTCCCATAACGCTCATTCCGAACTTTTTCCACTTCAGCCGTTATTTCATCTAAAGTAGGCGCAGAATCAGAATTGGATCGTAATTTTTTCAAAACACCTGAGAAACCGCTCCTTGAATCCTGTCTTATTGAAATTAATTTCTGATCCGCCAAATCACGTAGTAATTTAACTGCTTTCGGATTTAATATTTCAATTTTGATACTGGTATTCATATTAATCATTTGACTCAAATATACAAAAAATCGTTCATTTAAACTCAAACCAAACGCCCATCCACCAGATAATCATTCAGTCCATACGCTGTATATTTCTGAACTTTTCCGTGTTGCAGATGAAAATCAATTCGACCTAGGAATAGCCCTGCCCAGCCTACCTGATTATACAAAACCGTTTTTCCTTTTGCATTCAGAAATTCTTCGGGTTGGGGCAGAAAAGTATGGGTATGTCCGCCGATGATCAAATCAATTCCTGAAGTTTTTTTGGCCAAATGTTTGTCAGAAACAACGCCGTCGTCGTGCTGATATTCGTAGCCGATGTGCGAAAGGCAAATCACCAAATCACATTTTTCTTCTTCGCGTAAAATCCGGCTCATATCCTGCGCAATCTCAATCGGATCATAATATTTCATTTCGCCGTAAGCATCGCGGGAAACCAAACCGGTGAGGTCCACTCCTACTCCGAAAATCCCAATCCTAACGCCTGATTTCTGAATGACTTTGTAAGGTTTGAAAAAACCTTCCATCAAAGTATTTGTAAAATCATAATTCGCAATTACGATTTCAAATTTCGCGTGCGGCATACGACTTTTGATACCTTCCAGCCCATTGTCAAATTCGTGATTTCCCAAAGTCCCGACATCGTACCCCATTTGTGACATCAGTTTGTATTCAAGATCGCCGCCAAACAAATTAAAATAAGGCGTCCCCTGCACCACATCGCCTGCATCCAACAGAAGAACATTTTCTTCCTGTTGTCGGATTTGATGAATCAGAGCTGCCCGACGCGCAAAACCACCTTTATTGGAATAAGTTTCATCGCTCGATGGTTCAAAAGGTTCTATCCGGGAATGTTGATCATTGGTATGAAGAATCGTTATTTTCTGGGTTTTATTGAACTCTTCCGCCAGCAAATTCGCCGTCGGAACCATCGTCAGCAAAGAAGCTGCAGCTGCCTTTTTTATAAATTCTCTACGGTTTTCCATTTACGTTATGAGTTTGGGGTTGTGAGTAGTTTTATTTGTCAAGAATTCGTTTTTCCAGATTTACCCGGATGGTATCGTTTTTACCAAAATAATTCATCATCAAATCTCTTTGTTTGATGCCCAAGTTTTCGGCCGAAACAGGATTTTCAAAGAAGCTCATCTGATCGCCTCCTTTTTGAAGGAAATCATTGGTGACAATCGTATAATTTTTGTTTTTGTCTAATTTTTCACCATTGATGAGAATTGAACTTTCATCGTTTGAAACGAATTGAATTCCCGACAGCGGATGACCCACCGACGCATTGGACAGAAAATGCATCATTTCCGGAATTTTATCACCCGAAAGGGTTACCACAACCACTTCATTTTCAAAAGGCATTAGTTCAAAAACATTTCTTACCGTCAAATCTCCGGCAGTGAAAGTCCGGCGAATTCCGCCCCAGTTCAAAACACAGAGATCGATTTTCTGGTTGTGTTTTTTCTGATAAATCAAATTGGCTTCTTCCAAAACCATATCACAGTTCAGATTGGCGAGTGGACTGTTGTAGCCGTCCCGATGTAGCTCAATCGGAGTATAGCTGATGACTTTGTCCATCGTTTCCTGCAATTCACGTTTGTAAGGCGCAATCAGCGCCACAACGGTTTCATCGGCTTCCAACTGATTGGAAATGGAAATATTTTCCTGATAATCCGCTTGTTGAACCTGATAAATCTTTTGGGAACAAGCCGTCAGAAAAAACAATAAAATGAGAACGGGAACAGAGAAGTTTTTCATTTTGATTAATTCTGCTATCAAATTTGAGAAATCTTTTTGGTTTAAACCTATTTTCAAGATTAAAATTAGCTTTAAATCATATTTTATTGTCAATTTTTCATAAATTTAAATATCTAAACTTAAAGCACTTAAAAATGAAACTCCTTTATTTTCTTCTTTTCTTCATTTCATTTGAATTAAGCTTTGCGCAAACCTCTTCAGAGATTTTACTTAACAACACCTGGCGTTTGGTTTCTTTTGATAATGAATGTTTTGGTCATGGTCCGATTGAAAATGGAGAATTTAATCCGAATAATATTCTTTTAAACTTCTCAGAAGAAAACGGACAGCTTTATTTTCAAACTGAAATCTGTCAGGCAATCGATGGCACTGTCCATATAAATGATGCTGAAATTAATTTCACAATTACATCGACCCAAGGAGATCCTTGCGAACATCCTTTAAATCAACAATATGAAGACGGATTTCAATGTGCAATGTCAGCTGAATACCATTTTACCATTACAGAAGAAAATGGATTTTATAAATTATCTCTTAGCAATGAAATTTTTATGGATGTGACTTTTACTACTGAATTATTAAAAACAGAAAATTTAACTCAGAACTTTCTTTCTCTCTATCCTAATCCGGTCAAAGAAATCCTAAACATTGAAAATCCTGATTTGAAAATTAAGAATTTAGAATTACTCAATTCCGAAGGGAAAATTATTTCACAAAAAGCCGTAAATCAAAAAGAAATTGCACTGGATTTCAATCCTTTTCCGAAAGGTATTTATTATTTGAAACTCCGATTGGAAAACGGACGGGTTCAAACCGAAAAGATCATTAAAAAATAAAATATTTTTTTTCGAATTAACTCCAAAGCCTTTCAAATCCTTTGAGGTTTTTCTATTAATATACCTTAAATTTGGACTTTCGAATGATGGAGTTCTCACTTCATTCAAGACAATATTTATAAACAAATTTTTGAAATATGAACGAATTGACAGGAACCGGAATTGCACTGATTACCCCTTTTCATCAGGACGGAAGCATTGATTTTCCGGCACTTGAAAAACTGGTGGATCACGCCATAAAAGGCGGAGTTGAATATCTGGTTTGCTTGGGAACCACGGCAGAAACCCCGACTTTAACCAAAAATGAAAAGATAGAAATCGTTTCAACCATAAAATCAGCAAATGCCGGTCGTTTACCATTGGTTTTGGGCATTGGAGGAAATAATACCGCCGAAGTCAAAGATGAATTCAGTCAAACTGATTTATCTGATTTCTTGGCCGTTCTTTCCGCTTCGCCGGCTTACAACAAGCCTACGCAGGAAGGAATTTATCAACATTACAAGGCTTTGGCCGAAAATACTGAAGCTAAAATTATTCTCTACAACGTTCCGGGAAGAACCAGTTCCAATATCAATCCCGAAACGACTTTAAGATTGGCGCATGATTTCAAAAATATAGTTGCCATCAAAGAAGCTTCGCCCAATTTCCTGCAAAGCACAGAAATTTTAAAAGACAAACCGGAAGATTTTATGGTAATTTCGGGCGATGATGAATTCGGACTTCCGATGACACTTGCCGGTGGAAAGGGCGTGATTTCGGTTATCGCACAAGGATTGCCGGAGGAATATACCCAAATGATCCGTTTGGGATTGGAGAGAAAAGTAGATGAGGCATATTCTTTGCATTATCGACTCATGGACATTACCCGTTCCATTTATGTGGAAGGAAATCCTTGCGGAATCAAATCTTTATTGGCACACAAAGGTATTTGCAAACCTTTTACCCGACTGCCTTTGGTTCACGCAAGTGAAAATTTATCAAAGCGAATTAAAGAATTATCAGAAAAACTTTAAACTGAAAGTTATGATCAAACAAAGTATATTGGACGCACTGAACAATCAGGTAGAAGCCGAAGCGACCGCTTCACAGCTTTACTTGGCGATGGCTTCCTGGGCAGACGCCCGCGGACTCGAAGGAATTTCAGAATTTCTTTTTGCCCATTCCGACGAAGAAAGAATGCACATGCTCAAACTGGTTCGTTTCATCAACGAACGCGGTGGAAAAGCAATTATTCCGGCATTGCAAATGCCGAGACAGGATTTCCAGAATTTGCATGAACTATTTGAAATGCTTCTCGAGCACGAAATCAAAGTATCGGAAATGATCAATGAAATCGTGGATCTGACACTTGCCGAAAAAGATTATACGACACATAATTTCCTTCAGTGGTATGTTTCGGAGCAAATTGAAGAGGAAAGGCTGGCACGGATTATTCTGGACAAATTAAAATTAATCGGCGACGACAAAGGCGGTATGTATTTGTTCGACAGGGACATTTCGACCTTTAATTCTCCTAAATAATTTTGAATCCCTTAACATTTTGCCACCGGCATTTGTATTATGTTTGTGGCAAATATTTTATACCTTTGCAAAATGTTTAAAAAATTCGGTGTTTTATTGATTGTTTTGACGTTGGCGGTTTCCTGCAACAAGCGTTTTGAAAAAGCTATGAAGAGTTCTGACAAGGATTATATTCTTCAGGTTGCCAATGAATTCTATGAGGAAGGAAAATGGTCCAATGCCATTGAGCTTTATCAAAAGGTTTCGGCCGCTTTTTCCGGAACAGAATACGCTGCAGACATTGCTTACAAACAAGCAGACGCGAATTTTCAGGATAGAAATTACCGTTTGGCTGCACACCAATTCAAAACATTTTACATTACCAATCCGGCAGATCCGCGCGCTGAAGAAGCTGCATTCCGTTCGGCTTACGCTTTTTATACCGACTCACCGGTTTATAATTTAGACCAATCCAGTACTTACAATGCCATTGACGAATTGCAGTCTTTTATCAATGCTTATCCGGAATCGGCCAAAGTTGAGGAAGCAAACGGATATATCAACGAGCTGAGAGAAAAGCTGGAAAAGAAAGCATTTGAAATTGCGAAGATTTATTATAAAACACTGAAATACAAAGCTGCAGGAATTGCGTTTGACAATATGCTGAATGATTTCCCCGACACGAAATTCCGGGAAGAAGCAATGGTTTATTCGCTTCGCTCTAAATATGAACTGGCGGTAAATTATAGCCGTTTTGACAGAAAGGAATTAAGATTGCAGGAAGCGATGACCCAATATAAGTTATTTACGAAAGCTTTTCCTAACTCAAAATTTGGTGATGAGGCTTCCAAGATTAATCAGAAAGTAATGGAAGATATGGCCAAACACAGAGAAGTAGCCACCAAATTAGAGGAGGATAAAAAAGAAAATCAAAACCGGGAAAATCCCGTTCAATCATAATTTAAGTCGAATTAATCAGAATATACTAATATGAACTTCAAAGACATTGACGCACCTACTTCAACAGAAACCTTTAACAGAGGTATAATTGAAGAAAAAACCGGAAATATTTACGAATCCATCGTAATTATGGGTAAACGTGCTGAACAAATCAATCAGGAAATGAAGACCGAATTGATTCAGAAATTGGACGAATTTGCTTCGCATACAGATTCTCTTGAAGAAATTTTCGAGAACCGCGAACAGATTGAAGTTTCCAAGTTTTACGAAAGACTTCCTAAACCAACTTCCATCGCTATCAAAGAATGGATGACTGGGGATATCTACTTCAGAAACCCAAGCGAGGAAGCTTAAAAAATCGATAATATGTCTATCCTGAACCGGAAAAAAGTTTTGTTGGCTGTTACCGCTGGTATAGCTGCTTACAAAACTGCTTTTCTGGTTCGTTTGTTTATAAAAGAAGGTGCAGAAGTACGGGTAATTCTCACTCCGAAGGCGCGCGAATTTGTAACCCCCCTTACCCTTTCCACCCTTTCCAAAAATCCGGTGGAATGGGAATTTTCAGAAGAAACCGGAACCTGGAACAACCACGTGGAACTCGGACTTTGGGCAGATTTTATGGTGATGGCGCCGGCTACCGCCAATTCACTTTCCAAAATGGCCGATGGGAGTTCAGACAATCTGGTACTCGCCACTTATCTTTCCGCAAAATGTCCGGTTTACATTGCACCGGCAATGGATTTGGATATGTATCAACACCCAACCACCAAAGAAAATTTAGCCAAACTTGAAAGTTTCGGAAACATCATCATTCCGGCTGAAAGTGGGGAACTTGCCAGCGGACTCAGCGGCGAAGGCCGTATGGCAGAGCCCGAAAACATCCTTTCATTTATTGAACAGGATTTACTGAACAAAGCACCACTCTTTGGTAAAAAAGTTTTGGTCTCCGCAGGACCGACTTATGAAAAAATGGATCCCGTTCGTTTCATCGGGAATTTTTCATCAGGAAAAATGGGTATCGAAATTGCTAAAACGGCCACCAATCTGGGTGCGGAAGTGACTTTGGTTTGCGGACCGTCTTCCATTTCGACTTCCAATTACAATATTAACCGTGTCGATGTCGTTTCAGCTATGGAAATGAAAGAAGCAATGGATTCAAGATTTGAAAATGCAGACATCGTGATTATGTCGGCAGCCGTTGCGGATTATCGACCAGCGAATTTAGCCGAACAAAAAATCAAAAAGGACGATGAAAATCTGACAATCGAACTGGTTAAAAATCCCGATATTTTAAAAGGTCTGGGCGAAAGAAAAACACATCAGATTTTGGTAGGTTTTGCTCTCGAAACCAATAATGAACTGGAATTTGCCAAAGGAAAATTAGATAAAAAGAATCTGGATTTCATTGTGTTAAATTCAATGCAGGATGAAAAAGCCGGATTTCAGAAAGACACCAATAAAGTAACCATCATTCCGCGAAACGGAGAACCGGTTGCTTACCAAGCAAAAAATAAAACCGAAGTTGCAAAAGATA
This sequence comes from Moheibacter sp., assembly GCF_049672845.1. Classification (NCBI taxonomy): domain Bacteria; kingdom Pseudomonadati; phylum Bacteroidota; class Flavobacteriia; order Flavobacteriales; family Weeksellaceae; genus Moheibacter; species Moheibacter sp. The sequence goes on along the minus strand of NZ_JBATWT010000011.1, from coordinate 88,260 downwards.
TTCTTAACTTTATCCTTGAAAATTACGATTTATGAATAAAATGAAAGCGCTTTTTGTCTGTTTGATATTTTCAGTAAGTCTTTCCGCTCAGGAATTTCTGGCTACTGTAACCGTTGATTATTCGCAGGTTCAAGGCTCAAATGTTCAGGTTTTTCAAACTTTGCAAAAATCCCTCAGTGATTTTATCAATACGACGAAATGGACAGATAACCGATATAAAATCCATGAAAAAATTGAAACAAATTTTCTGATTATCATTACGGGAAGAAATGGAAACACCTATAATGCACGTCTGCAGATTCAATCCAGAAGACCTGTGTTTAATTCCACTTATTATACGCCTGTATTGAATTTTGTGGATGGGAAATTTGACTTTGAATACACTGAATTTGAAGAACTTATATTCAATTCGCGTAAATTCAGTAATAAAAACCTGACAGATGTCATCGCATTCTACGTTTATTATGTTTTGGGAATGGATGCCGATACTTTCCAGCTAGAAGGTGGAACCAATTATTTTAAAATCAGTCAGCAGATTGCGATGAATGCCGCAAGTTCGCAGTTTGGCGGATGGAATGAAATGGACGGCAATAAAGCCAGAGCTTCATTGATTAACAATGTTTTGAAACCGACTAATAAAACACTTCGAAATATTTACTACCAATACCACAGAGTTGGTTTGGATCAAATGAGCGATAACGAAACAAAAGCCAAAAACACAATCGGAAATGCTTTGGAAACGCTGAGTTTTTACGAAAAAGGAAATTACGCCTTGTTCTATCCACTCGACATTTTCTTTATGGCCAAAAAAGACGAAATTGCTAAAATATTTGGTGGCGGACTGATGTCTTCGGCAAATATTCCGCAGATCAAAGAAACCCTGAATGCCCTTTCGCCTACCAACAGTTCTATCTGGAATAATCTAAAAAAATAATGCTAACCCGACTTTCGGTTTCCAATTTTGCGATTATCGATCAGCTGCAAATGCAGTTTCACAAAGGATTGACCATCATCACGGGAGAAACCGGTGCCGGAAAATCTATTTTATTGGGCGCGCTTAAATTAATTTTGGGCGAACGTGCCGATTTAAAGCAACTCAACAATGAGTCAAAAAAGTGTATCATTGAAGCACAGTTTGACATTTCCGAATTGAGTTTAGAATCTTTTTTTCAGGAACACGAACTCGATTTTGATAACGAAACCATTCTAAGACGGGAATTACTTCCCAGCGGGAAATCCCGTGCATTTGTAAACGACACACCGGTTACTTTGCAGATTTTGCAAGAACTCGGTGAAAACCTGATTGATATTCATTCGCAATTTAATTCGGAAAATCTCTTCCATCAGGATTATCAGTTGCAGATTTTGGATGCCTATTCCGGTCAATTGGCTTTGGTAAAAGAGTATCAAACAGAATTACGTGAAAGAAACCGAAAACTGGAAAATCTGAAAAATCTGCGTGAAGAACTTGCTGAATTGGATCGGGAAGCAGATTATAAACAGTTTTTATTAGACGAACTCCAAACTGCCAATTTACAACCAAACGAAACGGAGGAACTTGAAACGGAGCAAAAAGAATTGCAAAATGTAGATGAAATCCAAAAAATTCTAACCGAAACTGAAGCCAGACTAGATACCGCTGAAATAGGGATTCTTTCCCAATTGTATGAGCTCGCCCACCAGCTTCAGAAAATTTCAGGTTTTGGAGAAGAATTGGAAAACTTTCAGAAAAGACTTGAATCATCCCGAATTGAAATTCAGGATTTGCATTCAGAAATTACTTCAAAAATCCAGCGAATGGAATCCAATCCGGAAAGACTTTTGGAAGTAAATGAACGCCTTGACCTGATCCATACTTTGCTTCATAAACATCGGGTAAATTCTTTGGAGGAACTGATGGAAATTCAGACAAATCTTGAAAATGATAAATCCGGATTTCAGGAACTTGAAAAAGAAATTTCTAAACTGGAAGAACAAATCAATCAGTTTGAAATCAGTTTGAACAAAAAAGCTGAAGCCATCTCGAAAAACCGTAAAAAGGCGATTCCGGCAGTGGAAAAAGAGCTTTTGGGTTCGCTTGAAAAACTGGGAATGGAAAACGCTTCGATGCAACTTCAACTCATCGGTAAAAAAAGTTTCAGCGCTTCAGGAAAAGACGAAATTGATTTTCTTTTCAGTGCCAATAAAGGTTCAGGACTTAAACCTGTGGGGAAATCTGTTTCGGGTGGGGAACGTTCCAGATTGATGCTGGCTGTAAAGAAAACTTTGGCAGGTAAACTTGAACTACCGACTTTAATTCTGGATGAAATCGATACAGGTGTTTCGGGAAAAGTAGCCAATGAAGTCGGCAATCTGATGAAAGAAATGGGTAACGACCTACAAGTCATCAGCATAACACATTTACCGCAGGTGGCGGCAAAAGCTGATTATCATTTCAAAGTTTCAAAAAGCCTCAAATCCGATCAGACACTTACTGAAGTTCGAAAATTATCTGAGCAGCAGAGAATTGAAGAAATCGCAGAACTCATCAGTGGTTCAAATGTTTCGGAAACTGCATTAGATCAGGCCAGGGAACTGATGAATTCCTAAATTATTTATAAAAAAAACCTCATAGTAGAGAAAACCATGAGGCATAAATAACTAACACACAAATAATCTTAAAAAATAAGACTTTGTACAATTGCTTCAGGTCGAAACTTTTGTACAAAGCAAATATACAAAAGTCTACTAAAGTAGTATACTATTTTTTTAAATTTTTTTGATTCTAAATTAAATCTTCCAAAGACTGGCTTTCCAAGACCTTAAGGGTTTTGTCTCTAACCTGCACCATCACTCTATTTAGCGAACAACTCACTTCATCGATACAGTCATCACATTTTTTATAATAATTCAAACTAACACAGGGCAAAAGTGCAATTGGGCCATCCAAAACTCTGATGATGGCGGCAATTGGAATATTTTTAGCAGGTATTTCGAGCAGGTAACCTCCTCCTTTTCCTTTTTTGGAAGTTAACAGCCCGCTTTTCTTTAAATCCAGTAAGATACCTTCCAGAAATTTCAGGGGAATGTTCTCATTTAATGCAATTTCGGAAATCAAAATGGGCTGCCCATGGGAATTTCTCGCAAGATAGGCCATAGCTTTTAACCCATATTTGGTTTTTTTAGTTAGCATAATTCAAATCTTCATTCGTTTAAACCAAAACAAATTTCGGCAATTTATTCTAACTTGCAACCCTAATTAAAAAAATGCAGATTATGAAGCTTCGATTTACTCTTTTAACACTAACCCTTACCTTTTCCTATCTTTTCTCACAATATTCAACTCCAAACACCGGTGTCCACTGGACGCTTGATGACATTGCGGCTGATTCACCTTCGACTGTCACTGTTTCGGGAAGCGAATATACTTTGCATGAAAATTTGCTCGTGGAAGTTAACGATTCTCTTTCACTCAATGAAAACCTCACCCTGAAGATTGCGCCCGATGTGGAAATTGAAGTAAAAGGATATTTCGCAAGTGATGCCGACGAAATTACCATCACAGCTGTTGATACCGAAAATCCATATGAAGGCTTTTGGATGTTTGACACTTCTGAAGTCTATTTCAACAATACTTTAATTGAATATGGTGGTGGAATCCGGGTGATAACTCCTAATTTTTTAATGGAAAACTCTGAAGTATCCAACAATACGAATTCAAGCGGGTCATCTACCGGTGGCGCCATTGCATTTTCAAATGGTAGTCCGGTTGTTAGAAATTCAACATTTAGAAATAACGTTCATCCGGCTCTGAGCTCAGGAGCGAACTCTTCTGTTGCTATTCAGGTTGAGAACTGTTATTTCGAAGGAAACAACACCACCAATAATAACCGTCCACAAATCAACATGGGACCGAGTGGTGAAGCTGATTCGACCCGAATTATTAACAGCACCATCATTGGAAACCGTGACTTTACTATGGTTGGTGGTGTTTCGGTTTCGAGCCTGATAGGGGTTACCAACAAATTTTTGCTTAAAGGCAATACCATTCGCGATAATCGTTACGGGTTTACTTCGTTGGGCGGGGTATCCGAAGGAATTATCGAGAATAATATCTTTGAAGACAATGATACTGAAACAAATCCTATGAACGGCGGTAGTGGGATTTCTCTTTACAACACCGGAATGGTTTATATTACAGGTAATGAAATCAGAAGAAGTCTCTGGGGAATTACGTTGATTGGAACCGCACTGGCAAATCTGGGAAGTGATGATGCGGAAGATTTTAATCCGGGTGGAAATATTTTCAGTGAAAACGGAAACGGTGGTGAAATTTATGCGTTGTTCAACAATACGCCAAATGAGGTGAAAGCGCTTCATAACTGCTGGATTGAAGGTCAGGAATCGACTGCAGAAGATGTGGAGGGTGTAATTTCACATATAGTGGATGATCCTGAGTTGGGAGAAGTTTTCTTTGATCCATTTGAATGTGGAATTGTAATGGGAACAGCCGATTTAAGCCAGGCCAATTTTGCGATTTATCCAAATCCGGCTAAAAATTCATTTTTCATTAATTCATCTGAAAAAGGTGTGGTTAGAATCTATGATTTAAACGGAAAACTGATTCATTCGGCAAATAAAACAACTGACTCACAACAAATTCAGATTAATTTACCGAAAGGTGTTTATCTGGTCGTATTTGATGCCGAAAAAACCAAATCTTTACAGAAATTAATTGTTCAATAAAAAACAAATTAATTAAAATCAAAGCCGTCCCGAATCAGATTTCAGGACGGCTTTTTTAATGAGGGTTCACTATTAATTAATTATTTCTTTATAAATCTTTCTGTTTTGGATTTTTCGCCAATCATAAGTTTCAGAACATAAGTTCCGGACTGAAGATGTGAAACATCCAGTTTTTCAGTATAATTACCTTGCATCACAATTCTTCCGTTCAAATCTACAATCTGATAGGTTTGTGCCTCAAATCCGTTCAGAGAAATATTCAGAATTTCCTTTACAGGATTTGGGTAAACTTGTAGATGAGAATTTGTATCGTCTGTATCAACAGATGTGTAGTTATAATTATTATTGGACTGAGTCGTACAGAAGTTGGTGGATCTAGAAGAACGGAAAGTACTTCCACTTGCCAACACGGTAGTACCTTGTTTCAAAGTATAAGAACCATTGCCATACGAACAGCACATTCCGTCGCCATAAGTATCATAGAAGGTCAATCTATAACAATCAGGACTTAAGTTCAATGGAATATCCAAAGTCGAGCCATCGGGTTGTGAACCATAAGTCCCACCTGATGCCACTATCGTAGTTCCTCTGTAAATTCTCCAATATGTTTCTTCCGGATAATTATCAAAAGTAATACTCAATACCAATTGCGAATTTTCGGCCAGCGTAGTCACATTTACCACATTGGATGAAGCTGAAACATTTCCTGCAGCGTCTTTGGCTTTGACTGAAAATGAATAAGCCGTATTGGCTGTCAATCCTGTAACGTTGGCAGTCGTTCCGGTAACAGTTCCGATGTTGGTTGTGCCAGAATAAACATCATATTCGGTTACACCAACATTGTCGGTAGATGCTGTCCAGTTCAGTGTAAGAGAAGTCTGGGCTACGTTTGAGGCAGCAAGATTTGTCGGTGCCGTTGGCGGCTGGGTATCAGATGTAGATGCGCCTATGACAACTGTATAATCCTCCACCTCACCATAAGTAAAGGTTTCACATGGTCCCGGAATTGAATTATACTTCATCGAAACCCGCATACGAGTAGGGCCATCAATTGCCGAAGCAGGAACTGTAAAGGTACCACTTACCGGTGATGTTGTGGTCGCTGATCTTGACCAGACCATTTCTCCCGAATCTGTAAAATCTCCGTCTTTGTTGTAATCAATCCAGACTGCATAACCTTCGTTGTAGGTGGTTCCTGTCCATTGAGGTGTTACCGTAATAGTGTAGGCCTGAGATTTGGAAAGACTTGTTGAAATATTGGTAAAGTTTGAATAAAACTGAGCTCCAGAAGGATTGTCGATTGTATTTAACTGAACTCTCTGGATAAACTCATCATTCACATTCGTACTGGTTGATGTACAGTATTCAATCTGAACTTCAGTTGTCGTGAAACTTACAGCTGCTGAATAATCAGATGTCGCGCCTCCGTCACATTTGCTTCTTACCTGCGCCTCGTATTGAGAATTAGAAGATAATCCGCTTAAAGATTTGGAAGTTGAGGTTTCAGAACTTGTTGTCCATGAAGAAGAACCTACCAAACGATATCTGAAATCATAGGAAGCACCCGATACCGCATCCCAGGAAAGTGAAGCCGTGGAACTTCCCACTCCATCCACACTTAAACCGCCCGGAACTGTTGCATTACATTCAACAGGCGTTGCCGAAACACCCGTAATAATGAGCGAATAATTCTGGCTGCCTCCTGTGAGTGAACCTTTGTGAGATACCGTCACAGTATAGGCTCCGGAAGCACCGCTCACTTCTACTCTTTCAAAAGGATCTACATTATTATCGGCTTTACCGTTGGTTGTGATTCCGGTCAGCTTCCAGGGCAGATAGGTTGTACTTCCTTTGGTAATTCTCAAGTCCAAATCGTTAACCAGAACAGGCGTGTTGGAGTTGGTCTGAGTCGTAGCAGTGCCCGGACGGTCTGTCCAGCAAATGGATGCTCTTAATTCATTGGCTCCATCTGAATCAACTGTAAACTGATAGGTTTGGCCACTGGTTAAAGTCAGCTCCTGGATTATACTTCCGTTTCCGTTGGCCGATATCGTTTCGGCAGCTTTTTTAGCATTTAACAATCCCCAACCGAAAATTGCATCAGGCCCGGCAGAACCGGCATCGTCAGCAGTGTGCAAAACCAATCCCTTCAAGGTAGCTGCACGCATAAATTCGGAATTGAGATTGTTGTAATGTTGTTGTAAAAGTAATAATGAGCCCGCAACATTAGGCGAAGCCATAGAAGTACCCGTAATCGTTCCATAAGCAGTATTGCTTGTTTCATAAGTGGAATAAACCGAAGTGCCGTTTCCGGTAATATCGGGTTTTATACGGTAATCGTCAGTAGGTCCTTCACTGCTGGAACTGTTGATAGATACACTGATTAAATTTCCGTTTGCATCAACATTCGCATCATTTGCATTGGCCACAACAAGATTATTTTTGGAAGTAGCATGCCCTGTCAGCTTGTCATAAGCCGAATTACCAGCAAGCGGAGCACCATTATAATTGGTATTTCCGTCGTTTCCTGCAGCAACCACCATTAAATAATAAGGTGCATTGAAAAGCAGATTGTCCCAGTCACGGGAATCAGTTATGTAAGCTCCGAAATAATAGTCCGGCACTAAATCAGAACGAAATCCATAAGAATGATTTGAAATCAACATTCCGCTTGAAGCAGCCGAAGTCGCTTCAGACAAATCATAATTCCAGTCATAACCAACTGCACGTGCATGGGGCGCCATTCCTTTTGCGTTAGCGCTTACGCCGGAAGCCATGATGGTTCCGGTTACGTGTGCAGAATGATAATGCAAAGCCGTGGTTCCGTCACCTATGGAAAAGCGGTCTGTTCCGCCGGCACCGTCATATTCCTGGTGGGTAGTTCTCGCCAAACCACCATCCCAAACATGAGCAGTCATATTTTGCCCCATCAGGTTTAATCCTAGTGATCCTCCCGAATTCAAATGATTGGTTCGGGTAGATTTTGCTGCATTGACATTAAAAGTTGTGTAATAAATAAGCGATCCATCAGGAAGAATTTTTTGAAGTTCCGCATAAGTTCCATTTTGTTCGATGATCAGCGGAACGTTTAGCGAAGCAGCCATATTCCTTACTTTTTCTTTTTCTGAACTGATCTTCTGGAAGTATTCATTCTGAATTTTTAGTAATTCATTCAGATCGTAGCGATCGGTAATACGTTGTTTTTCGCTAAGCGTTTGGGCCGCGCCCATCTGCCAGGCTACCAGCAAAATCACAATGCTGATTTTTTGTAAAAATTTGTCCATAAATAGTTAGTGTTAATTGTTAATTCTAACTGAATGTATTAATTTCTAAGGAATTAGACTTTAAAAAACACAAACTATTTTCAAGTATTTTTAAAAAATACCAAGATTTTGGTAGTAAATTCTGACCTAATTAATGCTGAGGAATATGAAAACCATTCATAAAAAATCCGGAGAAATTCCCCGGATTATTTTAATTTTTCAGATTACCATCTGATTAGAACAGTTCCCCAGGTAAATCCACTTCCAAATGCAGTCATACAGATTAAATCTCCTTTCTGAAATCTGCCTTCTGCATATGCTTCGCTCAAAGCAATCGGGATAGAAGCTGCGGTTGTATTTCCATATTTCTGAATATTATTAAAAACCTGGTCATCACGCAATCCTAATTGTTTTTGAACAAACTGACTGATGCGTAAATTGGCCTGATGAGGAATGAATAATTTTAAATCTTCAATGCTTTCCCCTGATTGCTCAAAAGCTTCCCTGATAGACTCCGGGAAACGGGTTACGGCATGTTTGAACACAAAATTCCCGTTCATATAGGGATAAATCTGCTCGGGCGTCAGGGTGTTGCCTTCTTCCAACATTACATCGGACCAGCCTAATTTAGTACCCGGAAACTGAACAGCAAGCTCTTCGGCAAACTCTCCTTCGCTGTGCATATTGGTGGATATAATTCCACGATTTTCATCATCTGTAGCCGAAACAACCACCGCTCCTGCCCCATCTCCAAAAATCACGGAAACACCGCGTCCGCGCGTGCTCATATCCAATCCGAAGGAATGATTTTCAGCGCCCACTACCAAAACGTTTTTGTACATTCCGGAACGGATGTAAGCATCTGCCGTTGCCAGTGCATACACAAATCCGGAACATTGATTTCGAACGTCCAGTGCGCCGATGGTATCACATCCTAAATTTTTCTGCAACAAAACGCCACAACCCGGAAAATAATAATCTGGGCTTAAAGTAGCGAAAAGTATAAAATCGATGTCTTTAGCAGTAAGTCCAGCATTTTTTATGGCGATTTCGGCTGCTTTTGTTCCCAAATCGGAAGTAGTAGTGCCGGAATGTTTACCCAAATGGCGACGTTCTTTGATTCCGGTTCGTTCCTGGATCCATTCGTCATTGGTTTCCATCACTTTGGCTAAATCGTCATTGGTAACTATATTTTCGGGAACATAATGCCCGATTCCTGTTATGATTGATTTCTTCATCGAAAGTTTTTTAGATTTTAATTAGATGTAATTTTCTTCATCTACAGTCTGACAAATTTAACTGAATTTATGAATTCAAATTTAATGAATTGGAAATAGGATGATTATAAATTAGAATTCAGGCAATAAAAAACCTCGCAGCTAACTACGAGGCATTTAAATTATTCAGAATTAATTATAGAAACTATTCCTTGATTCTTTCCATGTAAGAACCGTCTTCGGTATTGATTTTCACTTTATCACCTTCGTTGATAAAAAGCGGAACACGGATCTGAGCACCTGTTTCGGTTGTGGCAGGCTTGGTTGCATTGGTTGCTGTATCACCTTTCAATCCGGGTTCTGTATAAGTAATTTCCATGGTCACAAATTGAGGAAGTTCAGCCGAAAGCGGCATTTCATCTTCTGCACGGAATAAAATAGTAACCTCATCACCTGCTTTTAAAAACTGATCGTTATCAATCATTCCTTTATTGATGTAAACCTGAGAATAATCGTCATTGTTCATAAAGTGGAATCCGTTATCATCATCATACAGATACTGATATTTACGGGTTTCGACACGAACTTCATCGATTCTATGTCCGGCTGAAAATGTATTATCCAATACCTTTCCGTTTGTAACACTTTTAAGTTTGGTACGAACAAACGCGGGTCCTTTCCCAGGCTTAACGTGCTGGAATTCAATTATTTTCCAGGTATCATCGTTCCAATTGATGCAAAGTCCTTTTCGTATGTCTGCTGTAGTTGCCATTTGAATATTTTCTTAATTAAATTTCTGCTTTTGTAGTATATCCTTTCATCAAACCTCTCGGGCTGTTTTTGATAAATTCCAGTATCTGATTTCTTTCAGGTGTAGATTCGAATTCATTTTCGATGAAGTCCAGTGCTTGTGTCACATTTTTACTTTTCTGAAAGAAAACCCTGTAGATATTCTGGATTTCTGTGATTTGTTCTGTGCTAAATCCCCTTCTCTGCAATCCGATGGAGTTCACCCCGGCATAGGACAAAGGGTTTCTCGCTGCTTTCACAAATGGTGGTACGTCTTTTCTGACGTGTGATCCACCGGCTATGAAAGCATGTTCGCCGATGTGTGTAAACTGATGTACGGCGCTCATTCCACCCAAAAAGGCATGATCTCCAATTTCAATATGTCCTGCCAATCCGACTCCGTTCACCAGAATCACATGATCACCAATTACACAATCATGTGCGATATGTGCCGTTGCCATTACCAGACAATTATTTCCGATTTTGGTGTAACCAAGTGCATTGGTTCCTTTGTTGACAGTCACGCATTCACGAATTGTGGTATTGTCACCGATATAAGTAAGTGTTTTTTCTCCCTGATATTTTAGATCCTGAGGATCGGCTGATATAACGGTTCCCGGATAAATTTTACAATTTTTTCCGATTCGGGCACCTTCCATGATGGTTACATTGGGGCCAATCCAGGTTCCTTCTCCGATTTCAACATTGTCATAAATAGTAGAAAAGGGTTCTATAATCGCAGTTTCGGCAATTTTTGCATTCGGATGAATATAAGCCAATGGTTGATTCATTGTTTCCAAATTATATTTTGTCTTTTGTTACCAATGCCATCATTTCTGCTTCAACGGCAATTGTATCGTTTACATATCCGTATCCCTGCATGTGTACGATTCCTCTTCTGATGGGTTGTAACAAATCAACTTTTAGAATCAGGGTATCACCCGGAATAACTTTTCTTTTGAATTTCACGTTTTCAATTTTCATAAAGTAGGTGGAATAATCCTTTGGGTCGTCAATTTCACCCAAAACAAGAATTCCTCCCAACTGTGCCATGGCTTCTACCTGCAATACGCCCGGCATTACCGGTTCCTGAGGGAAATGTCCTACAAAAAACGGTTCGTTCATGGTTACGTTTTTCACACCGACCAGTGAAGTTTCTGTTTTTTCAATCACTTTGTCCAGCAATAAAAATGGCGGCCGATGCGGAAGAATCTTCATAATATCATTGATATCATAAATCGGATCTTTGGTCAAATCAAATTCTGGTACATTTTTACGTTTTGCAATTCCAATCTGTTTGCTTAGTTTTTTAGCAAAATTGGTATTGATCTGGTGACCCGGTTTATTTGCGATAATTTTTGCTTTTAATTTTGTTCCGATTAAAGCCAAATCCCCTACTACATCCAAAAGTTTGTGACGTGCCGCTTCATTTGGATAATGAAGATTGATGTTATCCAATACACCATTCGGACGAATTGAAACATCTTCTTTATTGAAAGCTTTGGTCAGTTTCTGTCTTGTTTCCGGAGTGATTTCCTTGTCCACATAAACGATTGCATTTCCAAGATCGCCGCCTTTGATAAGTCCGGCATCCAGAAGATATTCGATTTCATGCAGGAAACTAAAAGTACGCGCATTGGCAATTTCTTCTTTAAATTCCGACATACTTTTGATGGAAGCATTTTGCGTTCCCAAGACTTTCGTCCCGAAATCCACCATGGTAGTAACTTGATATTCATCGGCCGGAATAGCCGTAATTTCAGAACCGGTTTCAGGATCGGTATAAGTCACGATGTCTTTTACGACGTAATATTCTCGATCTTCTTCCTGCTCTACGATTCCTGCTCTTTCAATCGCTTCCACAAAATATTTGGAAGAACCGTCCAAAATAGGAACTTCTGAATTATTGATTTCAATCAGGACATTGTCCAGATCCATTCCTGTCAAAGCTGCCAAAAGGTGTTCCGTGGTATGGATTTTCACGCCTTTCTTTTCAATGGTTGTCCCTCTTTCAGTACTGGTGACATAATTGGCATCGGCTTCTATATGTGGATTACCTTCCAAATCGGTTCTTACAAAAACAAAACCGGTATTTACCGGCGCAGGTTTCAGTGTCATGGTTACTTCACGTCCTGTGTGAAGTCCTACACCGTTTAAAACGTATTCGCTTGCCAGCGTTTTTTGTTTGTCAGACATTAATCTTTTATTGTTTGTTGTTGCTTTATTTCTTTTTCAAGTTCTTCCAATCGCTTTACGATACTTGGAAAATTGCGGAAATATACGTAAGATTTCCTAAAGTCGGCTGCATCCATAGATGGAGAACCGTAAATTTTTGATCCGTCGGGTACATTATTATTGACACCGCTTTGCGCCTGAATTTGCACAAAATCTCCGATTTTCAAATGACCTACGATTCCGACCTGTCCGCCAATCATACAGTTTTTCCCGATTTTGGTCGAACCGGCTACGCCTGTTTGGGATGCTATCACAGTATTCTCACCTATTTCTACATTGTGTGCAATCTGAATCTGATTGTCAAGTTTCGCTCCAGAACGAATGATAGTTGAACCCAAAGTCGCGCGGTCAATGGTACAAGAAGAACCAATTTCCACATTGTCCCCTACAACTACATTCCCGATTTGTGGAACTTTTTCCAAAGTACCGTCAGAAGTCGGCGTAAATCCAAATCCGTCTGCTCCCATTACGGTGTTGGAATGAATGATACAATTCTTCCCGATTTTTGTGTCGGAATAAATACGTACGCCCGAATGGATTACACTTCCTTCTCCTATGGAGACATTTTCACCAATATGAACCCCGGAATGAATCATTACATCCTTTCCGATTTCGGCTCCTTCTCCTACAAAAACAAAACTTCCGATGTAAACTTCTTCACCCAACTTCGCTGATTCATGAATTTGGGCATTGGGTTCGATTCCGGATTTTTTATTTTTCAGATGATTGGCATAATGCAGGAGTTTCGTAAAAGCTTTGTAAGCATCTTCCACCCAAATTAACGTAGAATTCACTTCTTTTTCGGGTGTAAAATCCTTGGAAACGATTACAATTGACGCTTCGGTACTATATAAATAAGGTTCGTATTTCAAATTCGAAAGAAATGAAATGGATCCCGGTTTTCCTTCTTCAATCTTAGAAAGCGTATTGACCCTTACATCGGGGTTGCCTTCTACCTTCCCTTCTAAAACCGAAGCAATTTCTACTGCACTAAACTCCATAGTATGCAAAAATATAAATTTTGGGTATATCTATAATTTGAATTAAGAATTTTTCTTAACATCTAAGTAACATAAATGAAACTTTTCTATCGGATTCAACAAATGATGCGATAAAATCTGCAAGGACGACTCCGAAATTTCCTGCAAACTTCGGTCTTTGTTCATGATATAAACCGGTGATTTGTGTTTATCATACGGAATAACTTTCACACTGGACTGGTGTACAAAATAACTTCCGTCCTCTACTCCGAGCTCTCTGGCGGTTTTATTTGTCAAAACATTTAATTCATCGGCAGAAAGCGGTTCGTTTAAAATTTTTGAAACCGGAAGCATCCTGTTAATTAAACAACGCGACAAACAGGATAAAGTTATATCCTCATGGTTTTGCCATTGTTTGAGCGAAGCCCATACATCGCTGTCATCGAGTTGAATAAATTGCCCGAGCTGATCTTTCAGGTTTTCTTTTACTTCATTTTGCAAAAAATATCCGAAAGCGTCTGTGGCAAATAATTTTTCGCCATTTCGACTTAATTCTTTTGCTCTACGCATCGCTTGCGTCAATAAAACTTCTGCCGAAAAAGAAGTCCGGTGGTTGTAAACCTGCCAATACATAAACATTCGCGCAGCCAGGTATTTTTCAATGGAATAAATCCCTTTGGAATCCACCACAAGTTGATCGTCCTTTACATTTAACGTGGAAATAATCCGGTCGGGATTTATATTCCCTTCCACCACTCCTGTAAAAAAACTATCCCTTTTCAAATAATCCAATCGGTCCATATCCAGTTGGCTCGAAACCAATTGCGTGAGAAATTTCCTTTCGTATTCGCCTTTAAAAATCTGGATGGCAAGATCCAATTCACCAGAAAATTCACGGTTCAACATTTCCATCAAATACAATGAAATTCTTTCATGGTACAGGTTTTCAATGATGGAATGTTCCAAAGTATGAGAAAAAGGTCCGTGCCCGATATCATGTAAAAGTATGGCACAAAGCACGCCGTTTTTTTCTTCTTCCGAAATTTCCACATTTTTTGCCCGAAGCGTTTCCACCGCTTTTTGCGTCAGGTGCATGGCTCCGAGCGCATGGTGAAATCGGGAATGTTTCGCACCCGGATAAACCAGTTCGGTTAATCCAGTTTGGCATATTCTTCGCAGTCGCTGAAAACTTGGATGCTGAATAATATCGAAAATTAATTCGTTGGGTATGCTAATAAATCCGTGTACGGGATCGTTAAATACCTTTAGTTTGTTTACATACTCCAATTTATGCTTATTTAATCACTAAATTAGTTACAAATTTAACAGAAAAACACTTGTATGGCTATAAAAATTTTATGGATCGATGATGAGATTGAGTTGTTGAAACCCCATTCCTTGTTTTTGGAGAAAAAAGGTTACGAAACCCAAATGATTAATAATGCCACAGACGCCTTGGAAATCATCCCAAATGAAAATTTTTCGGCAGTGCTGATCGACGAAAATATGCCCGGAATGGGCGGACTCGAAGCGCTTCAGAAAATCAAAGAAATAAAACCTCAGCTTCCGATTGTGATGATCACCAAAAATGAGGAAGAACACATCATGGAAGAAGCTATCGGCTCACATATAGCGGATTACCTAATCAAACCTGTCAATCCAAATCAAATTTTGCTGAGTTTGAAAAAAATTCTCGACAGCAGCAAAATCATCACCGAAAAAGCGGTTGTGAATTATCAGATGGAATTCCGAAGCATAGCCATGGACATGATGAATGCGCGGGATTTTGAAGACTGGAGAGATATTTATAAAAAACTGGTTTATTGGGAATTAGAACTTGAAAACATTCAGGACAATGAAATGGCCAAAATCCTGGAAGCCCAAAAACAAGAGGCTAATGCTGCCTTTTTCAAGTTTGTAGAAAGAAATTATTACGATTGGCTTCATACCGATGAGAAACCGGTTTTGTCACACACCGTTTTTAAAGATTACGCAAAACCTCATTTGTCCAAAAACCAAAACACTTTGCTCATCATGGTGGACAATTTGCGTTATGATCAATGGAAAGCGATTGAACCTATTTTTTCTCAATTTTATAATGTCGAAAAAGAGCAGATGTATTACAGCATTTTGCCCTCGGCAACTCAATATGCCCGAAATGCATTCTTTTCAGGGCTGTTGCCTTCGCAAATTGAAAAACGCTTTCCCAACGAATGGCTCAACGATAACGACGAAGGAAATAAAAATCAATTTGAAAAATTATTCTTAGAAGATCAATTGAAACGATTGGGATTGTCTGATTTGACTACCCAATATTTCAAAATCCTAAATTCTGATTATGAAAAGAAAATTTTGGACGAATTCCATCAGTATAAAAATAAAAACTTGACGGTGATCGTCTATAACTTTATCGATATTCTTTCCCATGCCAAAACCGATAATCGGATTGTGAGCCAAATGATCAGAGATGACAAAACCTATCGTTCTACAACCAAAAATTGGTTTGAAAACTCTTATTTGATGCAGATTGTGAAGAAAGCCCAGCAAGAAGGAATGAAAATTTTGCTGACCACCGATCACGGAACGATTTTCGTGCGCAAACCTTCTCAGGTAGTCGGTGACCGCGAAACCAGCACCAATCTTCGTTACAAAATGGGACGGAAGTTACAATATGACGAAGATGATGTTTTTGCCATTGAAAATGCAGAAGATTATTATTTGCCCAAAGTAAATATGACATCCAAATACATTTTTGCGAAAGAAGATATTTTTCTGGCTTATCCGAAAAACTACAATCACTATGTGAATTATTACAAGGAAACCTATCAGCACGGCGGAATTTCCATGGAAGAAATGATCATTCCTTTTGTAACTTTGACGCCTAAAACTTAATTATTTCCGAATTTTTATGGAATTTCAAATTCATTCAATTGAAGAACTAAACAGCGTCGCCCAAGAAATTATCTCTCAACTTCAACAGAAAATCATTTTGCTTGAAGGCGAAATGGGCGCAGGAAAAACCACTTTTATCAAAGTTTTGCTTCAGGAAATGGGAAGTACCGATGAAATCAGCAGTCCTACTTTTTCCATCGTCAACGAATATGAAATTCCCGAAGGAAAAGTTTTCCATTTTGATTTGTATCGAATTAAATCCGAGGAAGAAGCATTGGATTTCGGGATAGAAGAATATCTGTATTCCGGTCATTATTGTTTCATCGAATGGCCTGATAAAATTTCAGACTTACTCCCTGAAAAGCATCATACAATTAAAATTATTGCAGAAGGAAATCAAAGAACCATTATTTTTGTGTAATTTTAAAAGATGGAAAACAGCGGTATTTATACACCTTTTACACGTCAGGAACTTATGCCGAAGGAAGAACGGCTGGAAGTTCGGTTAAGAGAAGGGAAATTAAGCATAGGAATTCCTAAGGAAATTCATTTGGAAGAAAAAAGGTTGAGTCTTTCTCCCGATGCGGTTCAGGTTTTGGTAGCCAACGGCCACGACATCACGGTGGAAACGGGTGCCGGTGAAGGTGTTAACTACACCGATCAGGAATATTCCGAAGCAGGCGCAACCATCGCTTATGACAAAAAAGAAGTTTTTTCAAAACCTATCATACTAAAAGTCAGTCCTGCAACGACAGAAGAAATCGAACTGATGATGCCGAATTCTTTTTTGGTTTCAACCGTTCAGATCAATATGCAGACGAGAAGTTATTTCGAAAAATTATCGGCCAAAAAAATCACCGCACTTGGATTTGAATTCATCAAAGATGCACACGGACACCTTCCGGTTGTGCGTTTGTTGAGTGAAATAGCCGGAACCACTTCCATCCTGCTCGCGGGCGAATTGATGTCCAATACCAACGGCGGAAACGGCGTTTTGATGGGCGGAATTGCCGGTGTTCGTCCGGCTGAGATCGTTATTTTAGGTGGCGGAACCGTTGGCGAATACGCCTCAAGAGCTGCCTTGGGACTGGGTGCCAACGTAAGGGTTTTTGATAATTCTTTGAGTCGTTTACGAAGATTGCAAACCGATTTGGGTGTAAGAATTTCCACTTCCATGATTGACCCAAAGGAACTCGGAAAGGCACTGAAACGATGCGATGTAGCCATCGGCGCACTTCGTGGCGATGCCCGCGCTCCTTGCGTGGTAACCGAAAAAATGGTGGAAAACATGAAGTCCGGAGCGGTTATCATTGATCTGAGCATTGACAATGGCGGTTGTTTTGAAACCTCTGAAATCACTACACACTCCAAACCGTTTGTCATCAAACACGGTGTCATTCATTATGGCGTGACCAATATTACTTCGCGTGTTTCACGCACTACCACCAAAGCTTTGAGCAATTTCTTTTTGCCTTATTTGCTCTCGGTGGCCAAAGAAGGCGGTTTTGAACATGTTATAAAATGCGATCGCGGACTTCGGTCGGGAATTTATCTTTACCACGGCCGCATGACCAAGAAAAAAATCAGCGACTGGTTTGACCTTCCTTTTCACGATATAAATTTATTAATCGTATAATTGCCGGAAATTTCAGCATTAAAATTTTAGATTTATGGACTTTTGGAAACGATTGCGCTTTTATCTGATTGGGGTTTCAATCGGAGTTGTATTGGTAATTATTTTGTTTGGCCCACGCTCCATGCAGTGTTCGTATTTCCCGAACTCAAGAGCATTGGAAGAAGCTAAAATCTATCCGATGTCCTATTCTGAAAACGCACAGCAAACAATTCAAAATGAACACCTTGATAGTGTTTTCATTTATAATGAATTGTTTAAAAAGAGTAAAATAACCAATTTCGGGACCGATGAAGTGAGGGAAACGCCTTGCCGGACGTATCGTGCTCAATACCGCGAGGAAAGAAATTTCGATTTTGTTTATCAGATTTGTAAAAAACAAACCATTCTGACGGAACTTCAGAAACTGGATAAAGTAGAAGAAGAAAAATAATTTCAAAAAGAAATCCTGACAAGAAAACTTATCAGGATTTTTTATTATTGTTGTTTAATCAAACAAACTTTTCGATTTCGGCCGATAAATTAGCAGTGATTTCAGCGATTTCGCCCACACCGTTTACTTCTGCATATTTCCCTTGGGCTTTATAATGTTCGGCAACCTCGTCGGTTTTTTTGTAGTATTCCACAATTCGTTCTCGAATGACCTCTTCGTTGGCATCATCTGCGCGACCGCTTTCTTTTCCTCTTTCCAAAAGCCTGCCCACCAAAACTTCATCATCTACTTTCAAGGAAAGACAGATCTTTACTTCTTGACCTAGGTCTTCTTTCAGAATTACGTCCAGTGATTCGGCTTGTGCAGTAGTTCTTGGGTAACCGTCAAAAATAAATCCTGAATAGCCGGTATGTTTTTTCAGTTCATCACGAAGCATATTTGTCGTCACTTCGTCCGGAACCAAATGCCCCTGATCCATATAAGACTGAGCCAATTTACCTAATTCAGTTTGGTTTTTCAAGTTGAAACGAAACATATCGCCGGTGGACAATTGTTTCAGATTAAATTTTTCTTCCAAAAATTTTGCCTGTGTCCCTTTTCCGCTTCCCGGAGGGCCAAATAATACTATGTTGATCATTTTTATTGTTTAATTTGATAAATATCGGGCAGGTTTCTTCCAAGTCCGTCATAGTCAAGTCCGTATCCTACCACAAATTTATCGGGTATAGTAAGTGCAACCAAATCAATGGTTAAATCTTTTTTATAAGCTTCCGGTTTGTACAGAAGCGTTGCTATTTTTATGCTTTTCGCATTCTTTTTACTCAAAATTTTATGAAGCGCTTCCAGAGTATTTCCGGTATCGATGATGTCTTCCAGGATGATGATGTGACGATCGGTCAGATCCATCGGGATATCCATATGTAATTTCACTTCTCCACTCGAAGTAGTTCCTTCATAAGAAGCCATTTTCAAAAATGAAATTTCACATTGCCCTGGATATTGTTTCAGGAAATCACTCATGAACATAACCACACCATTCAATACACCAATAAATACGGGAACATCGTCTTTGTGTTGTGCATAAATTGTGTTGGCCATACGTTTGATCGCATGCTCAATTTCTTCAAATGTAATATAGGGTATAAATACCTTGTCGTGAATTTTAATTTCTTCCATAAGGCTCAATGAGTTGCCAAAACTACATAAATTTTTAGAATCTGTCAATTCGATGATTCAAAAAATAACATCCCTTTACCATAATATCCCGAAACGTTGAGATTGAGAATTTAAATTAGATTCAGTTTGAATTAGCAAACATTAAAAAAGTCATAAATTATCCTATGGTAAAGGTTTAAATTTGTTAACAAAGCAATTCGAAATGAGAGATCAGTTTTACAATTACATTCAAAACCTTCAGAAAACCATTACCGACGAACTTGAACGCGTCGATGGAAAAGCAAAATTCAAAAAAGATGAATGGCAGCGCGATGGCGGCGGTGGCGGACTTACCATGGTCATGGATGAAGGCAATGTTTTTGAAAAAGGCGGTGTGAATATTTCACGCGTTTATGGAGACCTTCCCGAGTCTTTGCAAAAAGCTCTGAATGTTTCATCGGGTAAGTTTTTTGCCTGTGGATTGAGTATGGTAATTCATCCAAAAAGCCCGAAAGTTCCAACCACGCATGCCAATTGGCGTTATTTTGAAATGTATGACGAAGCCGGAAATGTGGTGGACCATTGGTTTGGTGGCGGTCAGGATTTGACGCCCTATTTTTTGGACGAAGAAGATGCGGTACATTGGCATACGGTCTGCAAAAAAGTTTGCGATGCACATCACCCGGATTTTTATGCCAAATATAAAAAGGAATGTGATGATTATTTCTGGAATTCACATCGTGGGGAAGCAAGAGGACTCGGCGGATTGTTTTTTGATTACCTGAAACCAACCGAAGAATTTGATGTGAATTTTTGGTATGATTTCGTGACGGCAGTGGGTGATTCCTTTTTGGAAGCCTATATACCGATTGTGGAAAAACACAAAAATGAAGCTTATACTGAAGCCGATCGTGAATGGCAGGAAATTCGTCGCGGTCGTTATGTGGAATTTAATTTGATTCATGACCGCGGAACTTTGTTTGGATTGAAAACCAATGGAAGAATTGAGTCCATTCTGATGAGTTTACCGAAACACGTTCAGTGGCATTACAACCATCAACCCGAACCAGGATCTGAACAAGAAAAACTGGTAAAAGTGCTGATGAATCCGAGGGAGTGGGTTTAATCTGGGTTTAAGGTTTGACGTTTAATATTTAAAGTTTTTGGAAAACAAACTCCAAAATCTGCGCATACAGTGACTGTTGCACATTAAACTTTGAACTTGAAATTTTAAACCTGAAACACTTAAAGAACGGCTTCCCTAATCCGAACCAATTTTCGAAGTAAATCTTCCAATAAATCCAATTGCAGCATATTGGCTCCATCGCTTTTGGCGTTTTTCGGGTCGGGATGCGTTTCGATGAAAATTCCGTTGGCTCCTACTGCGATTCCGGCTTTGGCAATGGTTTCGATTAGTTCCGGTTTCCCTCCGGTTACACCACTCGCCTGATTGGGTTGTTGCAAGGAATGTGTAATGTCCAAAATCACCGGCGCATAGTTCTGCATCACGGGAATTCCCCGATAATCCACCACCAAATCGCCATAGCCCAACATGGTTCCACGCTCAATAATTGCCACATTTTGATTGCCTGAATCGGTTACTTTTTCCACCGGAAACTTCATGCTTTCAGGTGAAAGGAATTGTCCTTTTTTCAACGTGACATGTTTTCCGGTTTTCGCAGCTGCCACGACCAAATCGGTTTGACGCACCAAAAATGCCGGAATTTGAAGCACATCGACATATTCAGCAGCCATTTCCGCATGAAAAGGTTCATGAATATCGGTCGTGGTCGGAACGTCAAACTCCTCTCCTATTTGTCGGATGATTTTTAGCGCTTTTTCGTCGCCGATTCCGGTAAAAGAATCAATTCGCGAGCGATTCGCTTTTTTAAACGAACCTTTGAAAATATAGGGAATATTGAGTTCATCGGTAATTTTGATGACTTTTTCCACGATTCTGCGTGGTGTTTCTTCATTTTCGATGGCACAAGGCCCCGCGATTAAAAAGAAATTCGGCGAATCTTTGTGTTTGATTTTTGATAAGTTCTGAATCATTTGGTAAAGTTACGAAAAAGATGAATGTTTATTGAGCAGAAGGAAGTTCCAAAACTTCTTCTTTTCTATAAATAATGGAATCTAATAGTCCTATAAATTTTGATAAATTGATATACTTTTCATTTTTTTGATAATATTCAGAATGAATTAATTCCACAAACAGTTGTTTCTCATCAAAGCGAATGAAATATCCCTCACCTGAGATATTTACATTCGGAATCAAGCTAATGTCTGAAGGTTCAATAGAATTAACTCTATATTTTGATATTTTTTTCTCAATTAACTCTAATTCTTCTTTTGAAAGAAAAAGATTAATTGTTTTTGCTGAATCAGCGTAATTTCGCTTAAATTGATACGTTTCAAAATTAAAGACATCGCCACCTTTTTGAAATTCTTTTATTTTCAAATTACGATCACAAGAAAATAGGAAAAAGACAAAACTTAAGAATACAATTTGTTTCATATTTCAAGATTATATCAAAAATACAATAATTTCGCAGTCAGTTTATGTTTAAAAGTCACCAAAATAAAATCACCTATTTCAAACCTGAACAAATTCAGGGCATTTCCTTGCCTGAAAAATTCACCTTTCCATTTTATTATGAACCGCATCCGCTGACGGAATTGGCGGCGAAAGATTTGCAAGATTATTTGGAAAATGAATTCAATGGAAATCATAATTTCGGTTTGGACAAAACAAAAGAAGGTCTGATCATCGGAAAAATGTTTGGTGTTTTGGTGGTTCAGGATCGGAAAGGCAAACTCGGCTTTTTATCGGCTTTCTCAGGGAAACTTGCAGGTTCCAACGAACATGAAAAATTCGTTCCACCGGTTTTTGATATGCTCAAAGAAAGCAGTTTTTTCTTGCAACAAGAAGAAATTCTGAATGAAATGAACCGGAAAATTGAAATCCTGGAAAAGAATCCTGAATTTCTCCGGCTGAAATTGGATTTGGAAAAATATGCTCAAGAATCTACCGAAGAAATTTCCGCATTTAAAAATGGAATGAAAGAAAACAAAGCCAACCGTAAAAAAATTCGCGAAGCAATGGATTCTTCCGTTTCCGAAGCAGAATTAATTAAGGAAAGCAATCTCGATCAGTTTAAATTTCGGATGTTGAAAGAAAGCTGGAAACAGGTTTTGGATGAATTCCAATTAAAAATCACTTCTTTTGAATCTCAAATTGAAAAGCTAAAAAAGGAAAGACGTGCAAAATCTTCCGCCCTTCAAAATCAATTATTTGAGCAATATTCCTTCCTGAATCAATCGGGAAAAACCAAAAGTTTAGGAGCCATTTTTGCCGAAACGGTTTTTGAGAAACCTCCTGCCGGAGCGGGCGAGTGCGCGACTCCGAAATTATTGCAATACGCCTTTTTGCATGATTTGAAACCCTTGGCTTTTGCCGAATTCTGGTGGGGCGCTTCACCTAAATCGGAAGTCCGAAAACACGGAAATTTTTATCCGGCTTGCAGTGGAAAATGCCGTCCCATCCTCAGGCATATGCTCGAAGGAATGGAAATCGATGAGAATCCGCTTTTGAAAAACTTAGCCGCAGAAAAACAAATCGAAATTCTCTTTGAAGACGAATTTTTACTCATCGTCAACAAGCCGGCGGAACTGCTTTCGGTTCCCGGAATTGAAATTCAGGATTCGGTTTATACGAGATTACAGGAGATGTTGCATCCGATAGAACCATTGATCATTCATCGGCTCGATATGTCCACTTCCGGACTTTTGGTGGTTGCCAAAACCAAAAAAGCGCATAAAATCATTCAAAATCAATTTCTGAAAAGAACCGTCAAAAAACGATACACCGCTTTGCTGGATGGAATTTTGATGGAAAAGGAAGGCGAAATCCATCTTCCGTTGCGGGCAGACATCACCGACCGCCCACGACAAATGGTTTGTTTTGAAAACGGAAAAAAGGCGGTTACAAAATGGAAAAAAATAGAAACGAAAGACGGAAAAACCAAAGTTCATTTCTGGCCATTGACCGGTCGAACGCATCAATTACGGATGCATGCTGCACATAAGTTGGGGCTGAATTCGCCTATTTTAGGGGACGATTTGTATGGAAATTCTGCGGAGCGACTTTTTTTACATGCTGCCGAACTGGAATTTACACATCCTGAAACAAAAGAAATCTTGAAATTTGAAGTGAAAGAAGGTTTTTAAATAGTCGAAATTTGAAGTGCGAAGCTCGAAATTCGCACAACAAAACTATGCAACCCATCAAACTATCTTCTTACGGCAGACTATTGTGATTTCAATTTATCTCCCGCAGATAACGCAGATGTTCGCGGATTTTTTAACCATTAAGAAATTAAGAGAATTAAGTTCCAAACTCGAAAAAACATATATACTTTAAAGCAAGTCTTAATTCTAAAGCTCGAAATTCGAAGTTCGAAAGACGAAATTCGGAAGCTAAAAATTCCCTACTTTTGCTCAAATTTTGACTTTATGAATCCCGATATATTTGAATGGATTGGCTATGCAGCCTCAGTTTTTATTGTTTCATCCTTTCTTGTCAACAACATCAAATCCATCCGCATCATCAATATGATCGGTTGTTTGTGTTTTGTGGCTTACGGAACTTACTTCGAATTCTGGCCGGTTGTAATTCCCAACGCCATTTTGGTTTTTATCCAATTGTATTTCTTAATTTTCAAGGACAATAGAGTTAAGAGTTAAGAGTTATGGGTTAAGAGTAAATTTCTTAACACTCAACTCAAAACGCAAAACACGTATGAAAAAGCCTAAAATCATTACTTCGGTTATCAATAATTATCAGGGCGATCAGCGGGTGCAGAAAGTCTGTAATTCGTTGCTGAAGTTTGGTTTTGAGGTGGAAGTGGTCGCCACTGATTTACGTGAAAAACCCAAATTGAATTTCCCCTATCCGGTTCATATTCTGCATCTTTCCCGACAAAGTGGCATAAAAATGTATCTGTATTTCAACTGGAAATTGTTTCATAAACTATTGAAAATCACAAAAAAAGAAGATATTTTATTAGCCAATGATCTCGACGCACTTTTGCCGAATTATTTGGTTCATAAAATCAAAGGAAGCCAATTGGTTTTTGACAGCCATGAAATCTTTTCGGAAGCTCCGACTTTGTACAATCGACCGTTTCGGAAAAAAATATGGAAAACATTGGAAAAACTCATCGTTCCGAAAATCCAATATTTTTATACGGTGAGTCATGGTTATGCGGACTGGTTTGAAAAAGAATATCAAATCCGGCCGGAAATCATCATGAATGTTCCGGTTGTCCAATCGGTTTCCGACGAAAAATTAAAGGTTCAACTACCTGAAATACAAGTTGGTGAGAAAATTTTGATTTATCAGGGTGTGCTCAATTTCAGCCGTGGAATCGACAAAATGATTGAGGCCATGCAATTTGTGGAAAATGCGCAATTCTGGATTTTGGGATTTGGACCCAAAAAAGCAGAATTTGAAGCTTTGACTTCCCGATTAAATTTGAATGATAAAGTAAAATTCATCGGGCAAGTTTCGCCTTCACAATTAAAGCTCATCACACCAAAAGCCGATTTGGGATTGAGTTTGGAGGAAGATTACGGCATCAGTTACCGCTACGCTTTGCCCAACAAAATTTTTGATTATACGCATGCCGGCATACCGATTTTGGGCACGAATTTACCCGAAATTAAAAATACAATTGAAAATTACGGCATCGGAAAAATCATTCAAAATCATGAACCTCAGCATATTGCCGAGTTGATTCAAGAAATGTTAGAAGAAGGAAAATCGCCTTATGCCGAGAATCTGAAAAAGGCGGCAGAAGTTTTAAATTGGGAAAATGAGGAAAAGAAATTAGAGAAAATTTATTCGGTTTTTAAAGTGCAGATATAACCCAATTTGTACAATTGAAACTGAAATAGCGAAGGATTTTCCGAATGTAAATTTCGCAGTAAAGTTTTTTCCAATTTTTGAAACAAGAAGCCAATCGTTTTTTTCAAACCGAGCCTTTTCATCTTTTTATAAGTTCGGATGATTTTCAGGTTTTCTGCCATTTCAGGTTGATTGTTCATCATCCAAAAAGCATTTCGGACGGCTTTTTTATGCTTCTCAACAAATTTGGAATTGGTTTCTAAACCGAGGTGAATGCAAGGATTATCAATGATTTTCACCCGTGCTTTGGCTGCTTTTAATTTCAATCCGAAATGGGTATCGACGTATCCATAATTTTCCGGCAAACCACCAAAAGGGTTCTGAAGAAAGATTTCTTTTCGCACTAAAAAATTATTGCCCCGAATTTCGAGATAAGGATCTTTTCCGGGAATTTGTTCTTCGGTTTTTTTTCCGTGCAGCCATTTCAGACGATATTCAACTGAAACTTCATTTTCATAGAGAATTCCACCACTCATGATGTCGAAATCGTTTTCTTTGATTTGTTCCAAATATAATCGGATGAAATCATCCTGCGCCGGGATCATATCGGCATCCAAAAACAGCAACCATTTAAATTTTGCAGTTCTTGCGAGGATGTTTCGGGCTTCGGCATTTCCGACGTTTTCTTTTAATTCAATTAATTGAAAATAAGGAAGATGTATAGCGGAATTAGCATTCTTAGAATTCAAATCGGTAGAAAAATCGTCCACGGCCATGATTTCAAATTCGATATTTGCGGCAACACATTGTTGGTGAAGCGCATTGACCAAATTGCCTATATCCCAATTATAAACCGGAATTAAAACGGACAACATTTAACCTAAAAATAAAGATTCGGACTCTGCCACATGGACTTTTCCATCTTCGCATTTAAAGGTTTTGGCAGGGAATTTCTGAATGATGTTATAGTCGTGCGTCGCCATCAGGACGGCCACATTTTTTTCTTTGGAAAGATTGAGAATCAAATTCATGATTTCAACCGATGTTTCGGGATCAAGATTCCCGGTCGGCTCGTCTGCCAGAATCAATTCCGGATGGTTCAAAAGGGCACGTGCGATGGAAATCCTTTGTTGTTCACCACCTGAAAGACGGAACGGCATCATTTTCTTTTTGGAAATCATCCCTACGCTTTCCAACACTTCGTCTATGCGGTCGTTGATCAGGGTTTTGTCTTTCCAACCCGTTGCTTTCAATACGAAAGAAAGGTTTTTCTCAACATTTCTGTCCAATAAAAGTTGGAAATCCTGGAAAACGATTCCGAGATGTCTTCGAAGCACCGGAATTTTACTGGTTTTCATTCCATTGAGTTCAATGTCCACTACTTTTCCGTAACCTTCGTTCAGCGGTAAATCACCATAAAGAACTTTGAGCAGACTTGATTTTCCGCTTCCGGTTTTCCCGATCAGATAAGCAAATTCTCCATCATTTAACTCAAAATCAACATTGCTCAGCACCAAATAATTTCTTTGGTATATAAATGCTCTTTCTAACTGGATTACCTTATTTGACATATTTCTATTTTTTGAAAACAAATATAAAAAAAAGCCCGAAAGAAACTTCCGGGCTTGGTCTTTTTAATATAATATTAGCGATTATCGTTTAGCTCTTACTTCGCTAACCGTCAATTGCTTTCTGCCCCTTTTTCTACGAGCTGCCAATACTTTACGTCCGTTTTTGGTAGCCATTCTCTCACGGAATCCGTGTTTATTTCTTTTTCTTCTGTTGCTGGGTTGAAATGTTCTTTTCATTTTTCTAAAGCTTTTCTACATTTTCTCAAATGGTGTGCAAATATATGGCAATTTTTCAAATACAAAAAAGATATTTCAAAAATTTATTTTTTCTTCAAAATAAATCCGGCTGGAGCCGGATTAGATTAGGTCAAAAAATGGTTTAAAGTTAAGGTGGGAGGTACTAATTGAGCATTTTTTTATCTAAATGCTGATTAAATACTTAGGTCTTAATAGTGAACACAAATTTATCTTTTCGGCTTTGATTAGAAAATACCTAATCATAGGTATTTTCTTTGATTTAATTTTATTAATTTGCACTGCCTGATTTCCTGACCTCTCTATTTTAATGTTTCTATGGAAAAAATTGAAAAATTAGTTGAAATATGGAAGAATATTCCTGCCATTGACACCCAGCCAATTGATTTGTCCCAAAAGGAAATTATCCAACAGTATATGGATATTTTTCATGTAGGAGATTGTTTTTATCTCATTTTCAATACACAGACGGCAGAAATGGAATATGTGGATCCTAAAATCATTTCTATTTTGGGATATAATCCTGAAGAATTTAACCTGCAATTGGTGATGGACAGCGTCCATGAAGAGGATATTCCTTATTATTTTCATTATGAAAAAAGCGCCATCCGGTTTTTCACCAATCTGGATCCTTCCGTTATTTTGAAATATAAATTCTCTTATGATTACCGCATCAAAACCAAAGACGGCGAATACAAAAGAGTGTTACAACAAGTCGTTCCGATTTATTATTTCCCGGAAGGCGGTGCCAGAACCATCGGGATTTTTACCGATATTTCGCATCTGAATGTCCAGGGAATTCCCAAATTATCTTTTATAGGCATGAAAGGTGAACCGTCTTATTACAATATGCACTTGCAAGAAGAATTCAGGATGACGAAAAACCTCTTTACCAATCGGGAAAATCAGATTTTAAATGAAGTCCTCAAAGGGGTAAGCAGTAAAGAAATCTCCGAGAAATTGCACATCAGTTTATTGACGGTTCAAACCCACCGCAAAAACATCTTGAAAAAATCGGGTTGCGCCAGTTTAACCGAATTGCTTACGAAATCAGTCAGGGAAGGTTGGGTTTAAATTCTGAATTTTATTCAAAACAAATCCCCACAAATAGGTATTTTGCAATACAGTTTAGGTGAAATTCCTTCATTGTTTTATATTTGAACGACCAAGAAAATCGGAGTGAAAAAAACATTGGTTTTTCTGATATTCACCTGTCTGCTCTGCGGACAAATTTTCGCTTCCGATACGCTTCGTCTCGCAGGCCCGGGCAATGACTGGCTTCCGGAATATCTTTCTGAATTTAAAGACTGTTCCAAAGAGGAAACAGCTTCTTCCCTACTCCGTAAATTCAAAAAAAATCAATTTTCAAAAGTTGAAAAAGGTAAAGTTTCAAACGTCATCAACCGTGGCCTAACCCACTGTGTTCACTGGTTTGCCTTAGTTGTAAAAAATGAGTCTGACCGACCCCAAGATTATCTCTGGAATTTTTACAATGAAGGAATTAATTTCACGCTTTACGAAGCCGATTTGGATACTGAAAAAATCCTGAACGAAGAAAGTTTATCACATCATATTTCTAGAGTTAATCGCTCGGTCCCACTTCGTTCCATTTCATTTAAAGTGTCCATGATGCCTGGCGAGACAAAAACTTTATTGGTCAAAACAGAACCTATTGGTCGTAAAAATCTATATTTCCCGACCGACATCAGCACCGAAGCAGATATTCTTTGGTGGGAGTTGGATTTTTCCTTTTTACTGGGGCGTTATTACGGGTTTTTCTTTTTTGCAGCCATTTTCAATTTCTGTCTGTTTATCATTCTCAGAAAAAGGTTTTTCGGCGATATGTTAGGATATGTACTTAGTTTATTGGCTTTCACAATGGTCGAGTACTTGCATGATCTTTATTTGATTCCGGAATCAGTTTATCCGTATTGGGCAAAAATCCCACGAGTGTTTTTCCTCGGATTGGCTTTGTATTTTAATATCAGGATTTTCCAGGATTTTGTTCAATTAAAAAAATACCTACCGAAGTTTGATAAATACCTACGAATCATCGGCAATACTTCTCTCGTGATTGCTTTCCTCTTTCTTCTGATACATTTTTTCAATCTTTTATCTGTTAATTTACTTCAACTTACAAAAGTTTATTACAATATATTTCTTCTTGTGCAGCTCGTTGTTTTTCTGATTGGAATTATCGTTGCCATAAAGAAAAAAATTGCTTATGTATGGCATTATCTGGGCGGAAACAGTCTTATTTTCATTTCGGTGATTCTTTATATCCTCAACAATACATTTGAAGTTATACATCATCGACAATTCATCAACCCCGGAAATCTGATTTTTGCTTTTGCCTTTGAAGTAGTGTACCTGATGATTGTTTTTGCGCTCAAGTATAAAAATGATTTCGACCAATTTACCCTTCATCTTAAAAAGGCCGAAAAGGAACGAATTCTGCTTACTTCTGAACTGATTTCCACACAGGAAAAAGAAAGAATGCGCGTAGCACAGGACATTCACGATGGAATTGGCGGCTCTCTTCAAGCATTCCGGATGTTGTTAGGACAGGAGAAACTTCAAAATGAAGAAAAACTCAACACTATTTTAAAAACCATTAATTCCGATTTCAAACATCTGATTCATCAGCTTTCACCTAAAAATCTGAAAACACTCGGACTTTTCCCTACAATCGAGGATGAAACTTCAAGATTTGGTGATTCACCTTCAGTAGAATTAAACCTCATCGGCGACGAATCTTTATTGCCATGGGAAATGAAAATAAATGTTTATCGGATCTATCAGGAATTAACCACAAACGCCCTAAAACACGCAGAAAACCTAAACGCATTGAGTATTTCCATAGCCATTGACCTGGAAGAAATCAGACTAATGGTGGAAGATAACGGCAAACAAAAAATTTCAATTGAAGAATTTGAAAAAACCGAC
Organism: Moheibacter sp.; assembly: GCF_049672845.1. Classification (NCBI taxonomy): domain Bacteria; kingdom Pseudomonadati; phylum Bacteroidota; class Flavobacteriia; order Flavobacteriales; family Weeksellaceae; genus Moheibacter; species Moheibacter sp. The sequence goes on along the minus strand of NZ_JBATWT010000011.1, from coordinate 58,258 downwards.
GGATTCGGCATCAGCAACATCCGTACCCGCGTTGCTTACTACAATGGATGCATGCACATAGACAATACCACACAAGGCACTTCCATAATTATAAACTTACCACTTAAAACCAAAACTTATGATTAAAATTATTTCCATCGACGACCATCGGTTGTTTTTTGAAGGACTAAAAGCAATTATGGAAAAAGAGGAAGACCTCCTGCTTCTGAACGGTTTTGAAAAGAATATTAAAATCGAAGAAATCGCAGACCTACTACCCGATATCCTTTTACTCGACGTTCATCTGCCGGGAAAATCGGGAATTCAATTGGCGAAAGAATTCAAATCAACACATCCCGAAATCAAAATCATTTTGCTTTCCATGGAAGTGGATTTCAGTTACATTCACGAACTGAACGAAATAGGTGTGGAAGCCTATGTTTCAAAAGAAATTGAAACAAGCCAGTTGCTGGAAACCATCAGAGAAGTTCACAACGGCAGCATTTTCTTTCCAATCAGCCCTACCCTGCCTACTACCAACGTACTCAGCGAAAGTTTCAATTTTACCGAAAGGGAAATCGAAATTTATGAATTTGTAAAGAAGGGATTTACTAATCCGCAAATTGCAGAAAAGCTTCATTTAAGCATCTGGACTGTGAAAACGCATCGTAAAAACATCAAACAAAAACTCAACATTAAAAATGGATTTAAAATTCCTGTAAATCCATTGGAAGAAGAGGACGATTGATTTTTAAATAGTTTTTAATTTTCCACAATACAAAATTTAAACTTTTCATTCTGACTTGATTTTTCTTCACAATTTGCATAGAAAATGTTGAAAACTCCCCATGATTATCATAGGCTGTACGGCTTAAAAATCGTATTTTAGCACGTTATTTTGACTCAAGGTTATTTAGAATGTTGAAATTTGAAAAATTACCATCCTAAACCTTGAATTTAAATAAGTTTTGAATTTTATTATTGAATACTAAATATAGTTTAAATGAATAATGACGGAGAAAAGTTAATCCCGATCAACATCGAGGATGAAATGAAATCTGCTTACATCGACTATTCGATGTCGGTGATTGTATCGCGTGCATTACCGGATGTTCGGGACGGAATGAAACCGGTACACAGAAGGGTTCTTTTTGGAATGTATGAACTGGGCGTGATGGCCAACCGAGGTTATAAAAAATCGGCCCGTATTGTAGGAGAAGTTTTAGGTAAATATCACCCACACGGGGATTCATCTGTATATGACACGATGGTGCGCATGGCGCAGCCATGGTCGCTTCGTTATATGATGGTGGACGGTCAGGGGAACTTCGGTTCTGTGGACGGTGACCCACCGGCGGCGATGCGATATACCGAAGCAAGACTTCAAAAGATTTCGGAAGAAATGCTATCGGACATCGACAAAGAAACCGTTGATTTTCAGTTCAACTTTGACGATACACTTCAGGAACCCAAAGTACTTCCTACCCGTATTCCAAACCTTTTGGTGAACGGAGCCGCAGGTATTGCGGTAGGTATGGCAACCAATATGGCACCACACAACCTGTCAGAAGTCATTGACGGAACCATCGCGTATATTGACAACCACGACGTCAGTATTGATGAATTAATTCAGATGATCAAAGCACCTGACTTCCCTACCGGAGGAATTATTTACGGATACAGTGGTGTAAAGGATGCTTTTGAAACGGGACGTGGTAGAATTGTAATGCGCGCCAAAACCAATTTCGAAGTGGTAAACGGACGCGACTGCATCATCGTTTCGGAAATCCCTTATCAGGTCAACAAAGCGGATATGATTGCCAAAACGGCCGATTTGGTAAAAGAAGGAAAACTGGAAGGTATTTCAGAAATCCGTGATGAGTCTGACCGTAAAGGAATGCGTATCGTTTACGTATTGAAAATGGATGCAGTTCCAAACATCGTTTTGAACCTATTGTTCAAACATACTGCACTTCAATCTTCTTTCAGCGTTAACAATATCGCATTGGTAAACGGAAGACCTGAACAATTAAACCTGAAACAATTAATCAGTCATTTCGTGGATCACCGTCATGATGTGGTGGTGAGAAGAACCGAATATGAATTAAGAAAAGCCGAAGAACGTGCTCACATCCTGGAAGGTTACATGAAAGTAATCGGAACTCAGGATGATTTGGACAGAGCCATTAAAATAATCCGTGAAAGTGCTACACCGGACGATGCAAGAGCCGGGTTGATGGAAGCTTTCGATTTATCGGAAATTCAGGCGAGAGCCATTCTGGAACTTCGTTTGAGAACGCTGACCGGACTTGAAATCGACAAGATCCGATCCGAATACGAAGAATTGATGAAAACCATCGATTATTTGAAAGAAGTATTGGCCAGCAAAGAACTTCGGATGAAAATCATCAAAGACGAATTAATCGAAATCAAAGAAAAATACGGTGACGAAAGACGTTCCGAAATCGATTATGCCGGAGGTGATATGAACATCGAAGATTTAATTCCGGACGAAGAAATGGTTTTGACGATTTCTCATTTGGGATACATCAAACGTACACCGCTTTCTGAATACCGCAAACAATCACGCGGAGGCGTTGGAAATCGTGGTGCTACCACCCGTGACGAGGATTTCCTTGAATACATGGTAGTGGCAACTAACCACCAGTACATGCTTTTCTTTACCGAAAAGGGAAAATGTTTCTGGATGCGTGTATTTGAAATTCCGGAAGGCTCCAAAACTTCAAAAGGTAGAGCTATTCAGAATTTAATCAACATCGACCCGGACGACAAAGTACGTGCTTACATCCGCACCCATGATTTGATGGACGAAGAATACGTAAACAATAACTACGTAATCATGGTTACCAAAAAAGGAATTGTTAAGAAAACTTCTTTGGAAGCTTATTCCCGTCCGCGTGTAAACGGAATCAATGCGATTACCATTCGCGAAGGCGACCAATTATTGGAAGCAAAACTGACCGATGGTAAAAGCGAAATTATGATTGCTTCTTTGAGTGGTAAAGCAATTCGATTTGAGGATGAAAAAGTTCGTCCGATGGGAAGAACGGCTTCGGGAGTTCGCGGTATCAACTTAGGTTCAGAAGACAACGAAGTAATCGGAATGATTGTCATCCGTGACAAGGAAAACGAGACCGTTTTGGTCGTTTCTGAAAAAGGATACGGAAAACGAAGTTCAATTGAAGATTATCGTATCACCAACCGTGGCGGAAAGGGAGTTACCACTTTAAATGTGACTGAGAAAACAGGTAAATTAATTGCGATTCAATCCGTTACAGACAATGATGATTTGATGATTATCAACAAATCAGGTGTTGCCATTCGTACCGGAGTGAAAGAAATGCGCGTGATGGGACGTGCCACTCAGGGAGTTCGATTGATTAATTTGAAAAAGAATGACGAAATCGCTGCTGTAGCCAAAGTTGCGATGGAAGAAGAAGTAGAAATGGACGAGATAGATGACGAAAATCAGCTGTTAAATGATGTTAACAACGAAACAAATGGTTCGGATGTTGATAATAGTCCGGACGAAAATCTTAATTTAGATTCAGAAACTGACGAATAAGTTTAAATAATCGCCGGATTCGGATTGAATCCGGCGATTTTTATCTCATTCCTTAAAAATTAAAATACAAAAAGATGAAAAAAGTAGTTTTATCACTCGCAACATTGGTCCTGTCTTTTGTTGTATTTGCGCAGGAAAAAGAAATTGATGCAGCCTTCACGGCGGTTGAGTCCAACAATATTGCCGGCGCAAAAACGGAACTGGCAAAAGTTGCTTCTCAAATCAACACAAATACCATCAGCCCGGAATCCAAAGCAAAATATTATTATGCCGCAGGTCAGGTTGCGCTGAAAGAAGGAAATTCAATTGAAGCGGCCAAAATGTTTGGCGAAGTCGGAAAATATGAAAACGGAACCATGTATTCCGTCAGAAATAAAACTTCCAAGCAAAACGAATATTTTGCGACAAAAGCTGAAGCAGATGCCGCTGCAGCAAATGATAATTATGCAAAACCTAAAGAAGAAAAACTGACGCCAAATCTTTTATTGAAGGTTCAGGATCAGTTAAGAACCCAGGCTGAATCGGTTTTACAGCAAGCCAACACCGCTTATCAGGGCAATAACTCCAACCTTGCTGGTGACAAATTTCTTGAAGCTTCCTATTTGGTAAAGGCCATCGGAGGTGATGCCGGACTATTCAAATACAACGCTGCATTGAGTTATCACAAAGCCGAAAACTTTCAGAAAGCTTTTGATACTTATAAAGAATTGATAAACGAAGGATATACCGGCGTTTCAACTTCATGGGTTGCCAAAAACAAAGAAACAGGTGAAGATGTTTCCTTCAATTCAAAAAATGATGCCGATATGCAGGCAAAACTTGGACTTGTAACCGGCGTTAAAGAAGTAAAAACTCCATCGGTTGAAAAAGATTTATATACTTATACACTACGTGTTTTGAGTGGATTGAAAAAATATGACGATGTAGTTCAAAAAATTTCTGATAAATTCCCCAATGATAATGAAATTCAAACATTGGTAGGGAATGTTTTACATAATTCAGGAAATGAAGATAAATTTCTTCAAAAGTTGATTGAAAACACGAAAATTGATCCGAATAACGCCAATAATTTTTACAACATTGGTGTCATCCAGATGAATTCAGGAAAGGATGCTGAAGCCATTCAGAATTTTGAAAAAGCTGTTCAGTTAGATCCAAAAATGAAGAATGCTTATACTAACCTTGCATTGGTAAAAATCAAGCCTGAAAAGGAATATGTTGATATTATGAATGCAAATCTTGGAAATTCCGCAAAAGAGAAGAAAACCTATCAGGAATATTCACAGAAAAGAAAAGACCTTTACAAAGAAGTTATTCCTAATTTAGAAAAAGCTTTTGAGTTAGATAAAACCAATTACGATGCAGCCAAAACATTGCGTCAAGCTTATCAGGCGGCCGAAATGTTTGACAAAGAAGACGAAATGCGCGCCATAGAAAAGTCTTTGGAAAAATAATATTATCAAATTATAAATCTAAACCCGTTAAGTTCTCTTTAGCGGGTTTTTTATTTTTTCCGAATTAGGAAATAACCTAATTTTGAACGCAAATTGAAGTTGATGAAACCGCATTCCTATACAGATCAAGAATACTTAGATTTCTATAAAAAATTACTCCTTCCCCGAATGATTGAAGAGCGAATGCTCATCGGCCTGCGCCAGGGAAAAATTTCCAAATGGTTTTCCTCCTGGGGTCAGGAAGGAATTTCTGTGGGAACTGCTTTGGCGATGAACCCGGACGAATATATGCTGACGATGCACCGGAATCTCGGGGTTTTTACAGCGCGTGAAATTCCTTTGCGCCGACTCTTTGCTCAATTTCAGGGAAAAGCAGAAGGATTTACAAAAGGTCGTGACCGTTCTTTCCATTTCGGAACGAACGAATACAAAATCGTAGGAATGATTTCGCATCTCGGCTCCCAAATGGGCGTTGCTGATGGAATTGCGCTGGCCAATAAACTCCAAAAAAATAAAGAAGCCGTTTTGGTTTTTACCGGCGACGGTGGTGCAAGTCAAGGCGATTTTCACGAAGCAGTGAATGTGGCTGCCGTTTGGCAATTGCCGGTGATTATCATTGTGGAAAATAACCAATGGGGACTTTCCACTCCTTCTTCTGAACAGTTTCGGATGAAATCTTTTGCTGACAAAGGAATCGGCTATGGAATTGATGCGGTTTCCATCGATGGAAACAACTTTTTGGAAGTCTATGAAACAGTAAAACATTGGGCGGAAGAAATCCGTGAAAACCCACGTCCTGTTTTGATTGAATGTATGACTTTCCGTATGCGCGGACACGAAGAAGCATCGGGAACGGCTTATTATCCGGAAGGATTGATCAAATCCTGGGAAGACAAAGACCCGATTTTACAATTTGAAAATTTATTGAAAGAAAAAGGAATTCTGACTGATGAATCCATTCAAAGTTTACGAACGGAATTAAGTGAATTTGTTTTAAGCGAACTGGAATTCGCCGATAATTTACCGAAGATCATTCCCGATAAAGAAACCGAATTAAAGGATGTCTTTGCTCCTTTCCCAAATGAAGAAATTCTTCCCAAAAAAATAGAAACACAGCGTGAATTAAGGTTCATCGATGCGATTTCCGAAGGTTTGCACGAAGCCATGAAACAATATCCGGAATTAATTCTGATGGGACAGGACATCGCCCAATACGGTGGTGCTTTTAAAGTTACCGAAGGTTTTCTGGACAATTACGGTGCAGACCGCGTGAGAAATACGCCGCTTTGCGAAGCTGCAATTTTGGGTGCCGGTTTAGGTTTGTCCATCCGCGGACAAAAATCCATGGTGGAAATGCAGTTTTCCGATTTCGTCACGGAAGGATTCAACCAAATCGTCAATAATCTCGCAAAAGCCAATTATCGTTGGAACCAAAATGCCGATGTGGTTGTACGAATGCCGACGGGCGGCGGAGTAGCTGCCGGGCCCTATCATTCCCAATCCACAGAAGCATGGTTTACAAAAGTTCCGGGATTGAAAGTCGTTTATCCGGCTACACCCGAAGACGCCAAAGGTTTATTGTTGCAATCCTTTGCTGACCCTAATCCTGTTATGTTTTTCGAGCATAAAAAATTGTACAGAAGTTTGAAAAGCATGGTTTCGGAAGGATTTTACACCGTTCCTTTCGGGAAGGCGAGAATTCACAGAAAAGGAGAAGATTTGAGTATCATCACTTATGGAATGGGCGTTCACCTGGCTTTGGAAACTTTGAAAAAACACCCTGAAATCGATGCGGAAGTCATTGATTTACGGACTTTGATTCCCTGGGACAAGGAAACGGTTTTGGATTCTGTCCGAAAAACCGGAAAAGCAATTGTTTTGCATGAAGATACTTTGATCAACGGATTTGGTGGCGAAATTTCGGCGGTAATTTCAGAAGAAATTTTTGAAGAATTGGATGCTCCGGTATTCCGTGTGGGAAGTATGAATACGCCGGTTCCTTTTGATGCGGAACTGGAAAAGCAATTTATGCCTGATGCGGAGTTTGAAGAGAAATTATTGAAACTTTGGAAATATTGATGAACCCTAACAGGGTTTGAAAGCTTTTAGAGTTGTAAATATTTGATGGAATGGTTTTTGTGAAAAATTCCGCTAAATCATTCATCATGAAAATCTACAATTATTTATCGTTGGGACTTGCATTTGCTTTTTTGGTAAGCTGTAATCCCAAAAATTCGACGGCTCAAACCCAGCCAGAGGAAACGGAAAATCTTCCACCGGTAGAAACCAGAGCGGCCAATACCGATTACAAATCTGCTTTTGAAGGGCAAACCCGTGTGGCTGGTATGAAAACTACAACTGAATATCAAGTGGACAAAGTTGCGACGGATTTGAAGCGTCCTTGGGCCGTGGTTCCTTTTTCTGATGGGCGTTTGCTGATTACGGAAAAATCGGGGCATATGCTGATTTATAGTGCAGAAGGAGAAAAAATTAAAACCATCGAAGGTTTTCCTGAAGTGGACGATCGCGGACAAGGTGGACTTCTGGATGTAGTTTTTGATCCGGATTTCAATACCAATCAAATGATTTATTGGTCATTTTCTGAAAAACAAGCTGATGGTAAAAATCTGATGGCAGTGGCCAAAGGAAAACTGAACGAAGCAGCCGGAAAAGTTGAAAACGTAACTGTTATATTTCGTGCGACACCTGCCTTGGACAGTGATAAACATTATGGTTCGAGAATGATTTTTGACAAAGACGGGCATTTGTTTGTGAGTACGGGCGAGCGTTCGATTATCGAAGGTCGCGTTCAGGCTCAGGATTTGAAATCGGGGCTTGGAAAAATATTTAAAATTACCAAAGAAGGAAAACCTGCACCGGGAAATCCTTTCTTAAACAATCCTGATGCGATGCCTGAAATTTATGCGTATGGAATTCGAAATGCTCAAGGTATGGATTTGCATCCTGAAACCGGTGAACTTTGGGAAACAGAAATGGGGCCACGTGGTGGTGACGAGTTGAATCTCATCAAAGCGGGGAAAGATTATGGTTGGCCGACGATTACGTATGGAATTGAATACGGCGGACAAGAAATCGGGACGCCACCTATGCAGCAAAAAGAAGGTATGGAACAACCGGTTTACTATTGGGATCCCGTTTTATCGCCAAGTGGTATGGCTTTCTACAAAGGCGATGCGATTCCGGAATGGAAAAATAATTTATTCATTGGTGGTCTAAGCAGCCAACACATCGCGCGAATTGTAATTGAAAATAATAAAGTAGTCGGAGAAGAACGTTTATTGGTCGATGAAAAACAAAGATTCCGCGATATTGCCTACGTAGATGGGAAACTATTTGCCGTTACCGATCAAGGAAATCTTTATCGAATCAAAGCAAAATAATTCAAATGAAATAAAAACAAAAAAGTTCATCTTTCACCGGATGAACTTTTTTTAAGCTCTATTAAATTATTATTCTCCAATTTCTTCCGCTAATTTTATTTCTTTCAAAACTTTTCTTTTTTTAATGTGTAGCGCTATGAAGCTTAACACAAATCCGATGATGGAAATAATTGTTAAATTCAGAATATACGGATAAGTCAAATCAAAACTTCCTTTTTCAATAATAAGGATTCGAAAAGCCGGTAAAAAATGGGTTAAAGGAATGATTTGAGCGATGACTTGAACAAATTCCGGCATCTGACTCAAAGGCCAAGTAAATCCAGAAATCATAAAACTTGGGGTTGCAACAACCATCAAAACCTCGGTTGCTTTTAATTGATTGGGAATCAAAATACTCACCAAAATTCCTATAAAACTCACGGCCAAAACAAAAATCCCTGCCACGAGCGTAAGATTACCTAAGTTTTCAAAAAACGGAATTCTAAACCAGAAGGTAAATCCCCAATACATCAACCAAACCAGAAAGCTCATGATTAAATAAGGGATTAATTTGACCATAATCAAAGAAAAAGTCGATCGCGTTTTTAAAACCAACTCTTTAAAACTTCCCGATTCAAATTCGGACGCAAACGATAAAGCCAAACCCAATAATAATACTTGTTGTAAAACAGTGGCTAAAACACCCGGCCATAAAAAGTACATATAATTGGTCGCACGGTTATTTTTCTTAACAAAAGTTGTTTTGAAAGGTTCGTATTGGCTCATCACCAAATTTTCGGGAACTCCTTGTTTACGTAAAGTTTCAATTTGCACACCTGCCTTTAAAGTCCCCAAAACCAATTGCAAAGCCCCCGACGCATAATTTGCGGTCAAAACATTAGAAGTATTGACTATGGTTGTAATTTCCGGATATTGTTTGGTCAAAATATCTTTTTCAAATCCTTTGGGAATCAACACCACACAAGCTGCAGAATTTTCAATCATCAATCGGTTTAAATTCGCTGTATTAAATTGCAATGATGCGATACTTAAAACTTCGTTATCTTGCATCATTTCAATTGCTTTAGCGCTCATTTCTGAACGGTCTTCGTCCACCACAATAATGGGTAAATCGGTTACTTTTCCTTTGGAATACACATAACCAATTAAGATTCCGTACAATAAAGGAGCTCCAAAGAACAATAAACGCAAGACTTTATTGCCCCAGAAAAGTTTAAACTCCCGCATTAATAATTCAAAGAAAACCTTCATTCTTATTTTTTTAAGGTTACGGTAGTTTTGGACAAAATTTCATCAGCCTCCGATTGATTCACCGGGCGAACCGTCATTTCATACAAAGGATCTTGAGCATCATAATCCGGATAGGCCGTTGCAATGTTGGCATAGGCTCCTATGGGTTTGATGTTTTTGATTTCTCCTTTGATATCTTTATTCAAATAAGGAATATGAATATCGATTTGGCCACCTTTGGGGTAATTTTTCAATTCAGTTTCCGGAACTGTGAAGCGGAAAAAAGTTGTCTCTTTTAAAGTTCCTTTGAACAAGGTATATCCGGGCATGGCCAATTCACCCAATTTTAAGGTAATCAAATCGACCTGCATATCTTGTGGAGCAGTAATATAGCGTTCTTTTTCGGCCACTCGCACTTCTTCCAAAGCACCCAATGCACGATCTTGTTGACCTTGAGCCATGATTTGTTGTTCGATTCGTGCGCCATTTTTCACATCGGCTATTTCTGCATCAACTGCTACAAGTTGCGCATGAGCACCTTGGTATTTGGCATAAACTTCATCGTATTGCTGTTGTGGAATCAAGGAATCTTTTACCATCACGCTCAAACGATCCAATGATTTTTTAGCATAATTATATTGTTCCATTAACCCAGCTCTTTTCGCATTCAATTGTTGCAATTGGTTTCTGGTAGCACCATTCACCGACATATCATATTGAGCTTCTGCCGATTTTACGGCACCTTGAGCCTGGGCTTTTTTGGCATCTACTTCGGGAATATTCAAAATAGCCAACGTATCGCCTTTTTGTACAAAATCGCCTTCTTGAACCAAAATCTGGTCGATACGACCCGCAATTTTGCCCACAACTGCAATTTCCTCCCTTTCCACTTTTCCTTGAATTAGTTGATCCATTTTAGCTTCTTTTTTACAAGCTGTCAAACTCAATAAAACTCCGGTTACAAAAACTATTTTTTTCATGATTATTTCGAAATTAGATAGGTTGATAAAACACCAGCTGATTGATAGGTTTCAATGGCAATTTGGCGTTGTTTAATGATGGTTTGAATTTTATTTAAAGATTCTTTATAAATATCATTTTCAGCAGTCAATCGTTCGGTCACACCGATTAATCCGGCTTTGTATTGTTTTTCAGCCATTGAATTATTGTGTTGAGCAATCAATTCCCGTTGTTTTGCAATTTCAATTTGTTGAATGGCTGTCTGGTATTCCAATTTATTTTTTTCCAATTGCAAAGCCGTTTTTTCTTGAGCATCTTTCAATTTATTTTCGATTTGTTTCAAACTTAAGTTGGCTTCTTCTATTTTATGTTTGCGTTCAAAACCAGCAAAAATTTCCCATTTCATCGCTACACCAATCATCCACGTAGGATTAAAGGTCAAATGGTTTAGTTGTAAATCAATTGGATTTTGTGTTAGAGCTGAATTTGTACTCACATCCGAATTGAAAACAGAGGTATAACTATATCCGCCAAAGGCTCCAACGGTTGGCAATAAGGAACCTTTTTCTTTTTTTACAACATATTGGGTAGCTTGTTGGTAAGCTTCCAATGCTTTGATTTCATTTCGGTTTTCACTGGATAATTCTTCAAAAATGACAATTGGTTCTACTACGTAGGAAGTCTGTAAAATTTCTTCAATTGATAAACCTGTTGCTTGACTGATTTTCAAAGCCAGTAATTGCTTTTTATTTTGAACCTCTGTACGATTGGTTTCCAACTCCAAAGTCGCCAATTTAATTTTATCACGGTCATAAGGAATTGCCAAACCAACTGAAATCGCCTTTTCGACACGTTCTGTTTCCTTGTTTAAACGTTTTTCACTTTCGTCGATTAAACTTTCAGCGGAATTTAGTAATTGCAATTGGTCGTAACTTAAAATGATATCTTTGATAACTTCGTCAGCTTTTAAATCCATCATCAACGCATTACCTTTGTTTTGATATTCCAAGGCTTTGGCTCCGTAATGAATTTGACCACCACTAAACAATACGGCTTTTGCCATAATTCCACCATGAAAAGCTTGACCTTTTGTTTTAAAATCAGTTGAACCTTCAAAAAGGTTAAAGTCGGTCATGGGAACATTGAAAGTCGGAATATCTAAATTTCCATTGCTTTTCAAATAGCCATACAAAGCCGTAGCTTCCAATCTGGGAATGTATTTCGACAAAATACTTTGGCGTTCTAATTCCAATTTTTCATGATCAATTTTTTGGTTTTCCAATTCTATATCGTTTTCCAAAGCAAAATTGATAGCCCTGTGGACATCATCATTTAAAAGTATTTGAGCAGAAGTCGAAATCGAAAGTACCCCCAAACAAACTATGAAATACTTTTTCATTTTATATTGGTATTTAGGTTATCATATACAACTTGAAATGCGTCACGAATGGCAATAATTTGTTCATCACTCAATCCATTGGTAGCCTTTTCAATAGTATCATCCACAATTTCCATTACAGATTTCTCAACTTTTTTTCCTTTTTCGGTAAGGAAGATTAAATTCAAACGGCGGTCGTTTTCATGGCTTTTTCTTTTCACATATCCTTCTTTAACTAAATTATCAATTAACCGTGTAACACTTGGTTTATCTCTGCTGGTGCTATTTGCAATCATTTGTTGAGAACAGCCGTCTGTTTTCCATAGAACTGCCAAAACTGACCATTGCTCACGCGTTAGGCTTATTCCTTTATTTTTAAATTGTTGCGATAAAAACCGATTCAACAATAAGGCTACTCGGCCCGATAAAAGGTTGTATTTATTTTCGCTTGAAACTAAATCTAAATTATCCATAAAAATATAGTTGTTTAAACAACTGCAAAGTTAAACAAACAATAGTTAATTAAACAACTATTTTGATAAAAAAATTTTATTTGTAGTAATTTAATCTGCTAAATAGGTAAAATACCTTGTTTCAAAAAGAGTTTCATGAAATTAAAAATCCCATAAAAACAAAAAAGTTCATCGGTTGAGATGAACTTTAAGTCAATTTATTTTTTCGTTGGGAGAACCTGAAGTGCCTGATAGGTTTGGGGCTCTGCTTTGTAAATTTTATAATGAACTACCATACCTTCTGGAACATAGATAACGATTGGCATACGACCATTGTAATTTAATAGTAATCCTTGTGAGCTAATAAATTTGGAGACTTTTTGATTATCTCCACAGCCCATCAAAGTACCTACTACATCTCCTTTTGATTGAAATTCATAGTAATTGTATCCCCATCCTTGTAGATCTTTGGTTTGAAGTTCACCCATTAAAGAATGACGGTTACAAGTATCTACCTCTTGATATTTTCCTACAAAAATTTCGATTTTTTTGTTGGCATCTTCTTCCATAGAACTAAAAGGAACTTCAATCACGAATTGTGTGAATCCTTTTTTGGGTTCCGGGAATATTTTGGTATCTACTTTTGAGTGGATGTTCTGTGCTTGCATAAATTGAATTCCGGTAAATAAAAACAAAAAGCTTACAAAAAATACTTTTTTCATCGATTTAAATTTCCCACTGTTTTTCAAATCTTATGCCGTAAAGAAATTATTCATTTATAAATGAATTAGCACCTCATGCCTTTTACCAATTCCACTTCTCTTCCCAACAAAGGCAAATACCTTTCTTGGATTACATGGAAATGATGGATTTGATGTCCTACCATCGAGAATCCAAAACCCAATACGGAAAATTCATTATCGCCCGAATAGGCAATTTGCATTAAATCTTCTTCATCGAAAGTTTTAAAAAGGGAAATAGTAGAACTACGAACGAAAAGAAAATCGTCAATTAAATCTTGAAATGTTCTGCTATTGGCTTTGGAATGAGGAGTCATCCAATTTTCATCATGCGCTACCGGTCTATTGGACTCTTGACGAGCATAGACCAAAGCTCTGTAAGAAAATATTCTTTCCCAGTCAATAATATGTTGCAGAATTTCTTTAGTCGTCCATTTTCCGGGAGCATACACCCGATCACCTAATTCCTCTACTACCGAAATATCCAAATTTTGAAAACTCGCTAAATGTTTATCCAACGCTGCTTTGATAGGCAAATCTTCTACAATTGAAATATAGGGAATATAATGTGGTGGAATTTGTTTTATCGCAGATTTTCTCAATTTCCTAAATCGTAAATTTCCATTATTTCTTTTAACTTTTTATCCATATCGATTTTCAAATCGATTAATTCACCATTGTGCATATTGAATACCCAACCGTGCACCCTCAAATCTCTTTCCAAATGTGCTTTTTGAACTGCGGCTGTTTTGAGCAAATTATAGGATTGTTCTTCCACATTTAATTCGACCAACCGGTTGTAACGAAGAGTTTCGTCGGTAATAGCGTTAAGTTCATGTTTGTGTATGCGGTAAACATCACGTATGTTTCTCAGCCAAGGATTCAAAATACCCAAATCTTTGGCTTCCATGGCTGCTTTGACACCTCCGCACAAATAGTGCCCACAAACAACTATATGTTTAACTTTAAGTGAATTAACGGCATAATTCACTACCGACATCATATTGAGATCAATGCTAATGACCATATTGGCAATATTTCGATGAACAAAAATGTCTCCCGGGCAGGCGCCCATTAATTCCTCAGCACTCACACGGCTATCGGAACAACCAATGTAGAGGACTTCTGGATTTTGTCCGTTGGAAAGTTTTTTGAAGTAATCGGGATCGGTTGCCAATCGTTCAGCGACCCAATTTTTGTTATTTTCAAATATTTTTTTTAAATCCATATTGGTTTGAAATTTAATATAGGAAAGCGAATTGGAAATGAAATGAGATAAATTCCTTTTATATTCATAAGAATTTAAATTTTTGAAATCTTTCCTAAAACGAATTTACTACAAAAAACAAAGCCGATGAAAATTTCCACCGGCTTAGTAATAGATTAATTTATAAAAACCAATTATTCTTCTGATCCTATTTTTGCACTCAGGAATTCGCGGTTCATTCTTGCGATGTTTTCCAAAGAAATTCCTTTCGGGCATTCCACTTCACAAGCACCGGTATTGGTACAGTTTCCAAAACCTTCAATATCCATCTGCGCCACCATATTTTGTGCTCTTCTGGCTGCTTCCACTTTCCCTTGGGGCAAGAGTGCATACTGGGAAATTTTGGCTCCGACAAACAACATAGCCGAACCATTTTTACAAGTCGCTACGCATGCACCGCATCCGATACAAGCTGCTGCATCAAACGAACGGTCGGCATCGTATTTCGGAACCGGTAAACTGTTGGCATCAATTGTATTTCCCGATGTGTTGATCGAAACAAATCCTCCTGCTTGTTGGATTCTTTCAAAGGAAGATCTGTCCACAATCAAGTCTTTGATGACCGGAAAAGCGACGGATCTCCATGGTTCTACATAAATAGTTTCGCCATCTTTGAACATACGCATATGCAATTGACAAGTCGTAATTCCGGTATCGGGTCCGTGGGCACGTCCGTTGATGTAAAGCGAACACATTCCGCAGATTCCCTCACGACAATCGTGGTCAAATGCAACGGGTTCTTTGCCTTCCACAATCAATTGTTCGTTTAACTGATCCAACATTTCAAGAAATGAACTATCGGTAGAAACATCGTTCAGTTTATATGTTTCGATTTGTCCTTTGGCTTTGGAGCTTTTTTGTCTCCAAATTTTCAAAGTGATGTTTATATTTTTTGATGCCATAGTCTGTGTATTTACGATATACGAAGTTCGAGTTTCGAGTTTCGAGTTTCGTTTATTTATAGCTTCGAGCTTTCAGCTCAATGAATTCATATTTCAATTCTTCTTTGTGCATTATTTCACGGTTGATGTCTTCTCCTTGGTATTCCCAAGCGCCTACAAATGTGAAATTCTCGTCGTCACGCAATGCTTCACCTTCTTCGGTTTGGTATTCTTCGCGGAAATGTCCGCCGCAAGATTCGTTTCTTTGCAAAGCATCCATTGCCATCAATTGGCCCAATTCCATAAAGTCTGCAACACGAAGTGCTTTTTCAAGTTCAGGATTTAATTCGTCTGCCGTTCCGGGAATAAATACATTCTTGTGGAATTCTTCTCTGAGTTCAGCAATTTCTTGGATTGCTTCAGAAAGTCCTTGTGCGTTTCTTGCCATTCCCACTTTATTCCACATAATATGTCCCAAAGCTTTGTGGAAACTATCTACAGAACGATTTCCTTTATTATTTATAAATGAATTAATCTGATCTTTAACTGCTTTTTCAGCTTGATCGAATTCAGGAGAATCCGTCGGAATTTTACCGGTTCGAATATCAGCTGAAAGATAATCTGCTATGGTATAAGGCAATACGAAATATCCGTCTGCCAATCCTTGCATCAAAGCTGAAGCCCCCAATCGGTTTGCGCCGTGGTCAGAGAAATTGGCTTCGCCCAACACATAACATCCCGGAATGGTACTCATCAAATTATAATCTACCCAAATTCCTCCCATCGTATAGTGAACCGCCGGATAAATTTTCATTGGGGTTTCATACGGATTATCGTCGGTGATTTTTTGGTACATCTGGAAAAGGTTTCCATATTTATCCTCAATCCATTGTTTACCCAATTTAGTTACTTCCTCGTCAGTTGGATTGTGGTTTCCGTTTGCGTAAGCAACTTCACGTCCTTTTTTCTTGATTTCGGTTGAGAAATCAAGGAATACTCCTTCTTTTGTATCGTTGTTTTCGATTCCAAAACCTGCATCACAACGTTCTTTTGCTGCTCTTGAAGCTACGTCACGTGGCACTAAGTTTCCGAAAGCCGGGTATCTTCTTTCCAAATAATAATCCCTGTCCTCTTCTGCTATATCGGTCGCTTTTTTCTTTCCCTCACGAATGGCAATGGCATCCTCTATTCTTTTCGGAACCCAGATTCTTCCTGAGTTACGAAGCGATTCCGACATCAAAGTCAGTTTGGACTGATTGGCTCCGTGAACCGGAATACAAGTAGGGTGAATTTGCACATAACAAGGATTGGCAAAGAATGCTCCTTTTTTGTGAATTTTCCAGGCTGCTGTGGCATTGGATCCCATTGCATTGGTCGAAAGGAAATAAACGTTCCCGTATCCACCCGAAGCAATAACGACTGCGTGAGCAGAATGTCTTTCAATTTCACCGGTTACAAGATTTCTTGCAATGATTCCGCGTGCTTTTCCATCTACAATGACCAGATCCAGCATTTCATGTCGGTTGTACATCTGAATTCTTCCCAGTCCGATCTGATGGTTCATTGCGGAATAAGCACCCAGCAATAATTGCTGTCCGGTTTGGCCTTTTGCATAAAAAGTTCGGCTGACCTGTACCCCACCAAATGAGCGGTTGTCAAGATATCCACCGTAATCTCGTGCAAAGGGAACGCCTTGGGCTACACATTGGTCGATGATATTTGCTGATTCTTCCGCCAAACGGTGAACGTTGGCTTCTCTGGCTCGGTAATCACCTCCTTTGATCGTATCATAAAACAAACGATAAACGGAGTCGTTGTCTCCTTTGTAATTTTTCGCTGCGTTGATACCTCCTTGTGCCGCAATGGAATGCGCACGTCTTGGAGAATCCTGGTAACAGAAAGCTTTTACTTTATAACCCAATTCGGCTAAAGTCGCGGCGGCAGAACCACCTGCAAGTCCCGTACCGACAACAATTACTTCAATTCGGTCACGGTTATTGGGAGCAACCAAATTCAAATGTGCTTTGTGATTACTCCATTTCTGCGAAATATCTCCTGCAGGTATTTTTGAATCTAATTTGCTCATAAAACTTCAATATTTTTAAGGTAACAAATAATGGCAATCAACATAAATCCAACCGGAATTGCGATAGCGAATACTTTACCAAAAGATTTTATAAAAGGTGTATATTTTCTGTGTCTGGCACCAATGGATTGAAATGCAGATTGGAATCCGTGCAACAAATGCATCATCAAAAGGAAGAAGGCAACCACGTAGGCCAAAACTCTCCAAGGATTCTGAAATTTATGCATTAATTCTTCATAATAACGCTCTGCATCCGGAACTTCCGCTGCGATATACTTATAATTCATTTCAGGAAACCAGAAATCAATCAAGTGAAGCACCAAAAATGCAAGAATGGCCAATCCACTCCATATCATATTTCGGGAGGACCAAGTGGAATTTTCCTGCGGTTTGTTCATTGCATACGCTACAGGGCCTCTCGCCTTTCTGTTTTGAATTTCCAGAATGAACCCCATGACAAAGTGAAAAACAACCGCAAAAATCAAAATGGGTTGAGTTACATATTGTACTATAGGATTGTACCCCATAAAATGGGAGGCTTCGTTAAACGCCGTAGGTGATATCACCGCCAATGAGTTGATGATAAAATGTTGCAATAGAAATATCAGCAAAAACAAAGCTGACAAAGCCATTGCAAATTTCTTTCCGATGGATGACCGGAATAAAGATTCTGTTGCCATAGAGCAGATTATTGTTGAAACGAAAACAAATTTAGAAAAGTTAAAATCTCTTAACAATGAAAAATGTCATTCTATTCCGCTCTGACAGTAGTTTAGACTAATTCTTAATTAATTCAATAGAATTAAACCGCTTCAATTTTAAGATTTATTTCACTTTTTCAAGGACCGAATAGTACAATTCTTCATACATGGGAATGATGTTTTTCTCGTCAAATTTCAAAGCTTGTTGTTTGGCATTTCTTTTGAATTTTTGGAGATTTTCCGGATTTTTCAATAACCAGATTGCTTTTTCTGCCATCCCTTCCACATCGCCTATCGGCAAAACAAATCCGGTTTCGCCATCGATATTCACCTCCGGAATTCCGCCTGCATTGGAAGAAATCACCGGAACGCTCGCTGCCATCGCTTCCAATGCTGCCAGTCCGAAACTTTCTTTTTCCGAAGGAAGCAAAAACAAATCCGACGAGCAAAGCACGTTTTGCAAATCACTGATTTTCCCCAGGTTTTTTACTTTGTGCGCAATTCCCAATTCATCAATCAGCCGGTTGGCATTTTCCCACTCCGGCCCCTCGCCTACGATAATTAATCGGGACGAAACTTCTTTTTGAATCCGATAAAAAACCTGAATCACGTCTTCCACTCTTTTCACTTTGCGCAAATTGGACACATGGATGATGATTTTCTCTTCGTCCGGTGCCATCTGTGTCCGACAACCGCAGTTTTCATCTTTGATGAATTGTTGATTGTCGATGAAGTTGGGAATTACTTCGATGTCCTTGTCAATCGTAAAGAATTCATAAGTTTCCTTTTTCAAACTTTCAGAAACCGAAGTAACTTTATCGGAATGGTTGATGGAAAATTCCACCGCCGGTTTGTACGCCGGATGATTTCCCACCAAAGTAATATCGGTTCCGTGAAGCGTGGTAATCACAGGCAGATTAATTCCTTTTTCCTTGAGCATTTGTTTGGCAAAATAAGCAGCATAAGCGTGCGGAATTGCATAATGCACGTGAATTAAATCAAGTCCCTGTGATTGCGCAATATTGACGATAATCGTGCTCAGCGCAAGCGAATAAGGCTGATACTGGTGAAAAAGCGGATAAGTTTCTACATTGACTTTATGAAAATAAATATTGGAAAGTTTTATATCGAGTCGCGCAGGAAGACTTGTACTGATGAAATGAACTTCGTGGCCACGTCCGGCAAGATCCATCCCTAATTCTGTCGCTACAATTCCGCTTCCGCCGTAAGTCGGATAACAGACAATCCCTATTTTCATATCCAAAAGAATTTGGGTACTAAGTTAATTTATTTTGAAGGATTGGTTTTGTTTTTCTACGTTAAAACTTTATTTAATAAAAACCCTTCCAATTTCTGATGCATAAGCCTGAATTTTCCCGTGCTCATCCATCAGACCAAAAAGATGGAAACCTTTTTTCCCATAATAATCCTTAAAATAAAAAGCCGGAAAATCTGAAAACATTGGTTCTAAAATTTCTTGAAGATATTGCTTGCTTTCGGAATCGAAATTGGACATGATTACACCATATTGATTTCCTTCTTTTAAAACTATGAAATCACTAATGGCCGGGCCACGTGTTTTCATTCCGTTCATTCCTATTTCGTCATATTCCAATGGCAAAACCAAATTACCGTTAGCTTTCACAATGCCTGCTTTGCCATTTTTATAAACCACAATATTGGCTTCTGTTTTTATGTAGAAAGGATTTTCGAAGTCGGAATCTCCAACGGAAGCCTCTCTCTTATCCTTCCTCAGACCAAACTTTCCGGTCGTTTTATCTATCCGATAGGTTTTCATCGTTCCTGCAATCGAATCATATTCCATGGGAATGAACGCATTTCCTTTAGAATCCAGCGTACCACATTTCAGTTGAGAATTAATTTTATTGCAAATTAAAAACTGACTATTACCAAAATAAGCAAGTGAATCATGACGCGCTTCCTGTTGAATTCCATGCTTTATCCACCCAAAAAGATTTCCTTTTTTATAAATGACATCTTCTTTCTGGCGGTTAATTTGTGGCATTCTTAAAGATACTTTTGAACCAGCTAAAAGTTTGACATGGGATATTTCTCCTTTATCATTTTCATATTTCAGGATTCCGTTCTCCATAAAATAATGAGGGAAACCTTCTGATTTTATTGCTTTTTCAGGAACCAACTGAGCATTTATTGCGAGAAGGTCTTCATCCATTTCCTGAAGGATTTCAGCTCTGTCAGGTACCGGCTCTGTCATTTCTTCCATTAGAAAATAATCAGATGTTTTAAGCACTTTTTTTCTTTGAATGTCCTGATTTGAATCTTTGTATTCCAATGAATAAGTTCGGGTTTTGGGGTCGTTGATTAGCACTTTAAAATCGGTAACATTCTGAAATAAGAATTCTTTAATCTTTCCTTCATCTGCATCAAAAACCGCCATCTCAAACTCATTCTGAAAATTCTCCATAAAGAGCAATGCGTACTTTAGCTTTTCCGGATTTTGATCGCTCCGGCCTGTCGCATCCACAAATTCCAGACGTCGGTATCCCTCCGGGCTTAGGTTTTCTCCCTTTAAATTATAAAGAAAAAAAGCCGGAGATTTCCCTTTTAAATTGTCATACTGTTTCTGATTAAGGCTCATTTTTTCTGCATCACCCGTAAACCAGGCACTGATCAGCATGCCGGGCATCACTTGATAATACGAATAAGGATTGGGTCCAATCAAAACTTTTCCTTTGTATAACAGGGATTTAACAGCAACTAAATCATTTCTTTCAATTTGTCCTGAATCTGTTTTTATTTTATCATTTACCAATAATCTCTCTTCCGCTTGAAAATATTCATCTCCCAACCATTCTACCTCATCATAATTAGCTTCTACAATCACTTTGTCCGATTCATCCATCAACCCGAATTTTTCTCCCGATTTAAACGGAATTAAAATCTCTTGCGCCATAACTGGCAAAGCAGCAATCAAAAAACTAAAAATTATAAACTTCTTCATTTTGGAATATAAATTCATTACATTATTTCGGTTCCAATCCACTTTTTCGCGGTCGGAACTTCATACAAATTCATTTGGCTCAATAAATCTTCGATCGAGTCGCTGATGAGCAGCATTCCTTTGTATTCGTTTCGCAAAAGTTCTTCTTCAATCATTTTATCGACCAATTGAATCAGCGGATCGTAATATCCATTGATATTCAAAACGCCAATCGGTTTCTGATGCAAACTCAACTGCGCCCAAGTGAGGATTTCAAATAATTCTTCCATCGTTCCAAATCCGCCCGGCAAGGCAATAAAAGCATCGGAACGGTCGTGCATCAGTGCTTTTCTTTCGTGCATTGTTTGCACAGTGATTAATTCGTTGAGCGAATGGTGTGCAATTTCCTTGGTCTGAAGAAATCCCGGGATGATGCCCGTTACTTTGCCTTTTTTGGACAAAGCTCCGTCGGCTACTTTCCCCATCAAACCGACTTGAGCGCCGCCGTAAATCAGTTCAATTCCGTTTTCGGCAAGAATTTCGCCCAGTTCAAAAGCAGTCTCTGCATAGACCGGATAATTGCCCAAACTCGAAGCACAAAACACACAAATGGATTTCATAAATTTAAATTTAAAATCAGAAAAATGATTTTGCGAATTTATAAAAACATAAAATCATTAAGTAAATTAATGAGCATAACTTCCAAATTATTCAATGTAAAAAACCTCATAATTTCACACTCAACCTCAACTGTCCATAAAAATTCACAGGATTTCCCGGATAATAATACCTCGGCAAAGCATTTCCAAAAGCCGTCGCATTGACCAAAACCATCGATGCATAATGGGTATCGGTCAGATTATTGACCCCAATTGAGAGTCCTACTTTGAGTTGATTCCAGAATTCTTTTTCCCAATCCAGTTTGGTGTTAACGAGCTGATAAGTTTCATTGTAAACCGAATTCGCATCATTGATCGGGAATTCATCTACAAAATAATAATCGGCCATCCAGCGAAAACCATACGGCATCCGCAGTTCAAATCCAGCCGTGACCAAATTGGCCGGAACGCCCGTAAGTTCATTGCCCGAATAATCATTGCCATTATGCTTAAATTCTTCGAATTCATATTGCCCAATCGAAGCCGAAACAGATGGCGTAAAAATCCAGTTCCGATGCAGCACAAATTTATAATGCGAGGAAATTTCAATTCCCTGATGCAAAGTTTTCCCGGCATTTACACCAATGTATTGATCTTCCGCCACTCTTTCCGAAACCAATAAATCTTTTACATTCATCCGATAAGCCGAAATTTCCAGATGGAATTTGGGCCAAAATAATTTATAACCGATTTCCAGATTATTTCCCGTTTCCGGTTGGATGGAAGTATTTACGCGGCCTTCTTCGTTCAGCATTTCATCGATGGAAGGATAGGAATAACCCCGGCTGAAAGAGGCAAAAAAAGTTTGGTTTTTATTAGGATGAAACAAAAGCGAAACTTGCGGCGAGAAAATCGGGTCGTAGGCATGTTTAGACTGATCAAAATCTTCCTGCGGAAATGCATTTGTTAAATCAAATTGCGTTTGATTAAAATTCAATCCGGCTTGAATTTCCCATTTTTTATAAATCGGAATTCGGATTTGAGCGAAAAGGTTATAAAAGAACCGATCCTGAAGCGTTTGGGTCAATTGATTTCCTTGCAAACTTCCATTTCCATCATTGGTTTCGTAGAGATTTTCAAAAGTTTTTCCGTCATATTCATCCTGAAACAATTCTCCTCCCAAAACATATTGAAACGGCAGATTAAAAATAGAACTTCCACTCAGCTGAATTCTTCCGCCATAAGTTTGGGTATTTTGTGTGAGAATGTCAAACGGACGCGGTTCATACCCTTCTTTGGTTGCGAAATAAACCGTTGCGGCCAATTCCGTTTTCGGACTGATTTGATAGGCATAATCCAGTCCGCCCATCCAATTGGTATATTGCTCATAACCTTGTGCTGCTCGCCAGTTTGCCGCTGCCGAAGATGGATTTTCTTCGAAATCAGTTTCGTTGATGGAACTCGCAATATAGGATTTCAGATAGGTTTGATTGAACAAATACGACAAACGGTGTTTTTCGTCCCGATAAGCATCGCCTGAAATCGTATGACCTTCCCGGAAATAACCCGAATTCTCCCGAAATCCATCGGATTGAATTCGGGAATAACCATAATGAATAGAGGAATGATCGCCGTTCCAACTGTATCCGGCGTTGTTTTTCAACAATTCAAATGAACCCACGGTGGTCGAAAACCGGAATTCACTTCCTTTGAAATTTGATTTTTTGGGATGCAATAAAATCGCGCCGCCAAGACCTGCTCCGTAAATACTCGACATCGGTCCTTTGATGATTTCGATTTGAGAAATCTGTTCCAAATCCAAATCTTCAATCGTGGTTTCGCTGTCGCCCGAAGTCAGTGGAATATTGCCGTAAAATCCACGGATGCGGTTCGTCCCATAAGGCGTTCGCGCGCCCAAACCCCGAATGGAAATCCGGTTGGTATTGATGCTCCCCGACTGCATAAAAACGCCCGGTGCTTTGTTCAAAACCCAAGAAATTTCCGTGGAATTATTGGAATGAATGGCTTTTTCGTCGAGAATGGAAATTGAAACCGGAACGTTGAGAAGGCTATCGTTGACCATAAAATGTGTGATGGTCGCCGTTTGAAGTTCTGTAACGGCGGAGTCAGAGATTTGGGAAAATAAACTAAACGGCATGAGCCAAAAACTCAGAAAAAATAGATTTTTCTTCATAAGTGAAAATTAAGGATTAATTCGACGGAAATTCTTATTTTCGATCAGTTAAATCAACAAAAAATGAACCGAAAAGAAGTTTTTAATAGGCCGATTATGAAAAAGGCAATGGAAATTTTGAAACTGGTGGACGGACTGAATGCTTTTTTGGAAAAATCTGAAATTGATGAAAATTCTCCGCTACGATTTCAACTTGATATGATCACAGAAAATGCGATGATCATTCCGGCAAAAATTTCGGGTGCGGAAGCCGGGGATTTGTACGACATCCGAATGGAAAATGCAGCTATCATCCGCAAGGCAGCACGGGAAATTTCGGTGACGGTGGGTTATTTGGATTTAGGTAGAATGAAAGAAAACGATTACACCGATTTGATCCGAAGTGAAATAGAAAATTTCAAATTATTGTTCCGCGAATGGGTCAAATCATTTGATGTTTGGAATTATGTGGTGGACGATTGGGGATTGTTTAATCCACCGGGGATTGAGCCAGAGGAAGAGGAATAAAAATTAGGCCATCAGCTATCTGATTTGCAAACCCTTACATATTATCATTTTTCAATCAGTCAGAAAATTATTGTATAATTGTGTGCAATTCTACCAAAAACGAGCGAGTACACCCAACCTTTCTATTATTTTTTACATCTAAGAAATAAAAGCTAACAATGAAAAAAATACTGACATTTACTATTTCACTTTTATTACTTCAAAATGTAATTGCCCAAGACCTTGTTGGAAAATGGAATATTAATTCTCTAATTGATAATAATAACCCTCCTGAAGAATACATTTTAAATCCAACAAAACCAGATGAACACGGAATTGAATTTGGACTTATACTTATCTTAAAATCTGACGGAACTTTCCACAGTTATCGAATTCCTGGCTGTGGACAAGACAGATTTCCACCTTCAACTTCCGGAAAATATACCATTATTGATGAAAACTACATTAGCTTTTTTTTAGAGAAAAGAAATGAAGAGCAAGAAACTTTAATTAACGAATATTTAGGGAAATTATATTATTCCAAAAAAGATGATGGATTTAGATTTTTAAAAAGCAGTGGAAATATTGAGCGTGATAAACAAATCGCATATTTTCGTGATTTACTCTATGAAAAAAACAGTGAAATAAACAAATATGAAGACAATGCACTTAATTGGAAATTTACAGAGATTAAAGATGAAAAAGAAGCTGTAGCTTTCTATATGTCAGAAAACCAAATTCAAAATTTTGAAATTCTATATTCAAGACGTGCAGAAGGTTATAACAGAAACATAATCTTAATAAAAATTGATAGTGATTTTAGATATGTAATATTTGAAAATGGTTTTTATGGACAAGGCCGTAACAGAATAGCTTTATATGACGATTCTACAATAAAAGAAATAGACAAATTAGTTGCTAAAATCGACAATGATAGAAATCTGAAAACAAAAACAATAAAGAACAATAATGAACCCAAGCAAAACTTAAACAATAATTCTGATATAACATTAACTCTATATCAAAAGAAAAAAAAATTACACAAAGCTGTTTATGACCAATATACTTCATATTCTAATATAAATGGAAATGTCAATAATATTACCATTTACTATCAAGATGAAGAACCAATCTATATTGAATATCTAATAAGGCATATCAGTAATCAGCAAGAGCCTGAATCAATAATAGGATTCTACATTTTGGACTTTAAAAACCAAAAAATAATCACAAAACCAATAAAAAATTATAGAAAGACCACCTATCCAAGCGGACTTCTAAATAAAGCAATGGATGAAATCAAAAAACAAATAAAATAAATGATCTCAAAATTATATATATCTTATTTTGTAGTATGTTTTCTAATATTCTGCTCTTGCAGTAGTACTAAATTTTCAAATAAAGAGATTATTCCTATTGATTTTAGAGATGATATTAGTTGGTATCCTCCTGAAGTTTATGAAAAATACGATTACTTTTATGAAGGAAATAAAATAGGGTTACAAAACAAAAACGGTAAAGAAATTCTTAAAGCTGAGTTTACAAATATCCGGTTTTTAAATGCAGAATACTTGTTAGTAGAAAAAGAAAAATTAAATGGATTGGCTAATATTAAAGGTGAAATTATTTTACCAATTGTAAAATCTTATTACAGTATCGATCTTTTTCCATATGAGAATCCTGTTATGATTATAGCAAGTAATTCGGATAATAAAGAAGAATATTACAATATAGTTGGAAAAGAAATTTACCCACCAACAAATTCTTTTGAACTTCGATTTTTTGAAGCTTTTTCTCATAATAACAAGAATTACATAACATTAGGAGATGGTTTTCCTAAAAAATTATTTAAAGTTGAAAATGACACACTCCAAGAAATCCATTTTGGTGAGGATAGTTGGGAATTTGTTAAATTGAAAAATAATCTTGTAAGTTTTTATACAGAACAAAATCAAATAATAAAAAGAGGATTTTATGACATAAATACTGAAAAAAACATCATTTTGGATATGTTTAGAGATTATCGATTAAATGAAAAAACAAACGAAGTTTGGATTAAAACAGACCAATTCTTTGACACAATTATAGATAGTGTTCTTAATGTAAAACCAAACCCAATCAAAAATATTTCTAAAATTGACGAATAAAAAAACTGCACGCAACATCATTGGCGAAATGGTGGGTATCAGAGTAAATTGATTATTCCTTTGTATCAACTTTATAGTTAAAATCTCACAACCTCCTCCCTGATTCTGGTTCTCACTTCACCACCGCATCATACAGCGCCTGCCGTATATTTTCGCGGACTTTCTTTCGGGATAAATCATTGCTTTCGGTACTCACATTTACCCGATTGGAGAGGAAAACCAACACCAACTGATGATCGGGATCGTTCCAAACCATCGTTCCCGTATAGCCAAAATGCCCGTAAGAATTATTGCTTCGGTCCGAAAGTTTATCAAAACCTGCTCCTCTCCGATTGCCCGAATACTGATCTTTCGTAAACTCCTGCAAAGCCTGCGGACTGAAAAAATTCACACCGCCATAACTCCCGCCGTTGAGATACATCTGCATGATTTTCGCCATATCCTGCGCATTGGAAAACAATCCGGCGTGTCCGGCAACACCTCCCATCATCGCTGCACCTTCGTCCTGCACAAATCCGTGTAGCAATTGATTTCGGTAAATCCGGTCTCTTGCACTCGGAACAATGAATTCCAAATCAAATTTTTCTCGTGGTAAATAAGTGGTGGAACTCAATTGCATCGGCTGATAAATCTTTTCATCCACCAATAAATTCAAAGGTTTTTTGTACTTTTTTTCCAAATATTCCTGAAACAAATAATACCCCAAATCGCTGTATTCGTACTTTTTAGAACCCAAAGGCGCATACATAATATCGGTCATAATCGTATCGCGAATCGAACCAATGATGTATATATTATCGGTCACTTTGATCGGATGTTCCTCATCTTGCTTTCTCGAATAATAATCCAAATACAATCTTGCATTTTGAACATTTACCGACTCTTTATAAAACCCAATCCAAGGCGGCAGTCCGGACTGATGCGCCAGAATTTCCCTAAGTTTCAGATTTCCTTTGTCGGTTCGGGCAGATTCGGGTAGAATACTCGCCAGATTCTGGTCCAGGTTGAGCTCGCCATTACTGACTTCCTGCATCAGCAAGGGTAAAGTAGCCGTTACTTTGGTAACGGAAGCCACATCGTAAACATCTTTAGGGCTTACTTTTTTTTTTCGTTCAATGGTTTGGTAACCAAAAGATTTATCGTAAATCACTTTTCCATTTTTGGCTGCGACGATTTGAAGACCCGGTGTAGTTCCTTCGTCAATGGCTTTCTGTGCCAACTGGTCAATTTGTTGAATGATTTCCGGTTTCAAGCCCACAGCCTCGGGAATTGCAAAACCCAAACGTTGTAAAGACTCGGTTTTTAGTGATTTTCCGTATTTCCATTCGGCATTGACATCGACCGGCAATTTTCCTTTCGCACCGATTGCACCAAAAATGATTCCCGCGGCAGCATTTTGGGTCATATCCAAATTCTGGTACATTACCAAGGCCGCTTTTGTGGAAGTCAAATCCAAATCCATCAATCCATAAGGACTCCCAAAAACCACCGCAATCGTATTGTTTTGTGCACTTGCTGCTTTCAAAATCGCATTGGAATTGGCCGAAATTTTATAACTTTTATAAGCGGTTTCGTTGGATTTATGGAATCCTATGATGACATAATCGTAGTCTTTTAATTTCGAAACTTCCGAAACCGATTTTATTCGGACTAAATCTGTTTGAACGTGAAAATTCAAATTCTGATGAAAGGTTTCAAATTCGGCTTCTTCCAAAGGCACAAAAGCGATTTTGGTTTCGGCTAAATTTTTAATCGGAAGTAAATCCGATTCGTTTTTGATCAAAGTAGCTGCGTTTTCATAAAGCTTTGAAGTCAGAGCCTGATGAGCAGGCGGATTGAGTCTTAAAACCAAATCTTTTGTATCAATCGGTTTGCTGTTATGCAATCCTACGAAATATTTCGCCATTAAAATTTTCTTGACACTTTCGGCCAATCTTTCTTCTGAAATTTCACCCGAATTAATTTTCGCTATGATTTTCTGTTTTCCGGTTTTTACGGCTTGTGAAAACAACAAAATATCGTTCCCGGCCTCAAAAGCTCTCGCATCGACTTCGCCCGGCGGATAAGATTTCGCCACGCCTTCCATATTCAAAGCATCGGTCACAATCAGACCTTTGAAATTCATTTCATTTTTCAACAAATCGGTTACCACTTTTTTGGACAAAGTAGTCGGCAATCCGCTGTTGTCCAGTGCCGGAACATTGAGATGCGCCACCATAATCGCCGGAACACCGGCATCAATCAACTGCTGAAAAGGTGCCAATTCCACCGATTTCAATCGGGATAAATCCTGATTGACCAGCGGAAGGGTTTTGTGTGAATCTTGACTTGTGTCGCCATGTCCGGGAAAATGTTTGGCCGATGCCAAAACACCTTTTTCTTTCATCCCGAGCATATAAGCGATTCCTTTGTCAGCCACATTCTGAACATCAGATCCAAATGAACGATTCCCAATGATGGGATTCTGTGGATTTGTATTCACATCTACAACAGGAGCGAAATTGAAATTAACTCCCATCGTTCTGGCTTGCTCACCAATGGCATTTCCCATTTCTTTCACGATTTGGTTATCTTCTACCGCACCAACCGTCATCGCCCAAGGAAAACGGTTTATCTCTTTCAGACGCATGGCCAGACCCCACTCGGCATCCATTCCGATGAGTAATGGGACTTTTGTCACTTTGTTGTAGCGATTGGTCAGTTCTGCCTGCTTTACAGCCAAATCCTGCATAAAAATCAGTCCGCCTATGTTTTCATTTTTTACAAGATTTTCAATTTCGGCTTCGTGCGCCGCATCTTTATTGGAATATGCCGCAACCACAAACAACTGCCCTACTTTTTCTTCCAAAGTCATGGCATCATACTTTTCATTGACCCATTTCATTTGCAGAGAATCCACATATAAGGGAGAATCCTGCTGGGCAAAAAGTATTTGAGAAAAAATTAAGATTGATAAAAGGGCAAAAAACTTCTTCATTTAAATCAAATTTAGTTCAGGTAAAATCAAATTTCTTTCCAAAAAACGGAAATTTATTTTAGATATAAAACATTCAGATGAAATCTATCACATCATCTTAAAATGTCTGAACATAAATCCACCGCCAATTCCAATTGAAACAAAGGGGTATCCTTTGCCCAGTGGCATCATATACTCATATCCGACTTTTAAATTTAACAAGGATAAAAGTTCAAAATAAATGTGCGGTGAAATCCGGAATTGGTTGTCAAATTCTTTATTGAAATCAAATAAATATCCCGCATTCAGGTTGGCCGAAAGCAAATAGTCTTTGTAATCGTTATCCACAATATAATAAGCAAGACCCAATTGTGGAGCCAGTCCTGATGGAATCTCATCATTTTTTGTGGTATAATCCAATCCAAAATAAATATCAAAAGGTTTATTTTTATCGAAAAGAGTGGGATAATTCACCGTTGCCTGAAACATTCCTTTTTTATCGTATTTGAATCCGGCACTTATCACTTGCGCCTGACTAAAAGTGAATCCAAAAAAGATGAATATACCAATTAGTAAAAAATAATTCTTTTTCATTTAACTTCTAAGTTTTATAATCAAGTATCATCCGAAAATGATTTTCACATTACAATCCGGTAAAGGATTACATAATCCTCACCTTACATTCCAACCGGGTTTAAGTCGAGGTTCATCAGAAAATAAACAACTGACATTATGGAGATTAAATTCGTTAGTATAAAAAATAATAGCCAGTACTTTTCCGATTTTGTGTTTTGTTTCTTCTGATTTCTAACCAATGCAGTTATGCAACTGATCAAACCAAAAGGAGGAAAACAGACAAAAATAAAAAGCAATATTCCATGAAC
This sequence comes from Moheibacter sp., assembly GCF_049672845.1. Taxonomy (NCBI): domain Bacteria; kingdom Pseudomonadati; phylum Bacteroidota; class Flavobacteriia; order Flavobacteriales; family Weeksellaceae; genus Moheibacter; species Moheibacter sp. The sequence continues at coordinate 27,915 of NZ_JBATWT010000011.1, read as the reverse complement.
GGCATTAAAGTCAACTGCAAAACTGCTCAAAAACCAGAGCATTAAAATGCACAAAAGAGGCAATACCGAAAGGAGTACACTTATTTTAAACCAAATTGAATTCACAACTATTTTATTTTCTAATTATGTATTCGGTACCATTTAATCCCACAAAAAAACTCCCTTTATCCTCATAGGTTTCAACAAGCACTAATGGATACTGAGGGGTTTGAAAACGAACGTAATATTCTTTCCAAATAATGGAATATTTTGCCGGTAAGATATTCTCACCTGTTATCGGGTTGCGAACGCCCCATAACTGGCTTTTTTCATCTAAAAATTTCTCAAAAGGCTGTTCTTTTGGTAAATATCCTACAATTTCTTTGGGTCTGATTTCATTAAAATCATCATCATTGTACTTGTAAACTACTTTCCCGTTTTTATCTATTCGTAACTTTTCGCCCTCTTGATATACTGTGGCATAATCACTGCTTTCGTACATTTTTTTTGCCGGATCCTTAATGTCCATAAAGTCAAAATCCTGACTAAATAATGAGGCTCTTTCAAATTGAACTTCAATCATTATATTTAAATCTTTGTCACAATAACCATAAAGTCCATCTTGTAAAACAGGAATCAGATCCGGGTATTTTAATTCTTCAGGGTTATTATTTTCCTGCGCATTTAAAAAGAGAAAAGGAATTAAACCCAAAGCCAATCTGAACAAGTAAAATGAATTGTTTTTCATGAACTAAAATATTTTTTTGATAAAGGTATAAGCAAACATGTATAAAAATAATCCCTGAATTCAGGGAATTTATACAGGGCAAGTCACATAAACCGAAGTACCTTTGTTTTTGGCTGTGGCAATTTCCAAACTACCTTTTAAGTAATTAATTCTGTGTTTCAGGTTGGCCAAACCGGATCCCTCCGATTGTAATTTTTCATCAAACCCTACTCCGTCATCTTCCACCGTTAAAAAAAGCTGGTAATCCCTTTGTTGGAGCTGTACAAAAATTTCTTTTGCATCGGCATGTTTTACGGCATTGTTGATTAACTCCTGTGCAATCCTGTAAAACATCAATTGTTTTTCTTTGTCCGGGCATTCCTTCACATTCACAGATTGAAAGTCAATTTTCAATTCTTCTCCTGACAAACGGGAACAATATTGCTGCAAAGCATCAGAAAGTCCATAATTTTGAAGCAAGTCAGGCAATAGGCTTTGGGAAACAAAACGCATTTCTGTAATGGCGTTGTCCAGATCCGATTTCAATTCCGATTGTAATTCTCCCTTTTCTTGTGAGGGGTTTTGAAAAAATGTATTTAATTTCAATTTGATCCCGGAAAGCAGACCTCCCAAACCATCATGCAAATCACGTCCCAAACGTTGACGTTCGGTTTCGGCGCCCTGCATCAAGGAGGAAAGCATTTCAATCTGGTGTTTATGTTCCAGTTGTGATAACTCATAATGATGCAAATCTTTATCTTGCTGGTTAATTTTCTTTTGACTCTTACTGTTCCTGTATAATAGAAACGCTAAAACAAATAAAATCAGCATCGCTCCGACCGAACCAAAAAGCCATATTTTATTTTGCTGGAGTTTCCAATCTTTTTTTTCATTGTCATGCTGAAGCTGCGCGATTTCCTTTTCCTTTTGAGCCGATTGAAATTCTGCTTCCAAAGTATGTAAACGCTGCACAATTGTTTTCTGGTCAATGCTGTCTTTCAAGTCGGAATATTCCAGCATATATTCGTACGCCTGCTCCGGGTTGCCTGTTTTATGTTCCAGATCAGCCAAATTCTTAAGCGAACTCAAGGTGCTTTGCGGATAATTATATCGTTTGGTATCTTCATAGTATTGTTTCAGGTAATAAAGCGAATTCCGGTAATCTCCTTTCTGATAATAAGCATGTGCAATGCCGGAAACAGCGTTCATTTTATAGGTAAATTCATTGTACTTTTCCGCGACTTTCAACGCAGACCGGTTATCGAGGATAGAAGCATCAAAATTCCCTTTTGCCAAATTGTATTCCGCTTTTAAATTGTAATAAAGCGCCCATTGCTGCAGCGTATCTTTCTTCTGTGACAAAGTTGATTTGGCGATTTCCAAGTATTCAAGCATATCATCCAGATTGCCAAGCTGATAAGAAACCATCACCAGATTGAGTGCGGAATTTCCTAAATTCCTCGAATCTTTTTTGGAATCGATTTGGGTATGGTAACTTTTGAGAAAATATTCTTTTGCCTTTTCAAATTGTCCGTTGTCATAAAAAATCAAACCTAAATTCCCGTAAACTGTATTGAGCGTAATGGTGTCTTTGTATTTTTCCAACGCAGGAATGATTTTCAGGTAAGTTTCCTGCTCTTTCACTTTATTCCCATTCAATCCATACAGCAAAGCTTTCAACATAGAAGCTTTGGCCATCCCCCATTCTTTGTCTTGTTGATTATTTATTTTCGAAAACCGGTCGAAAGCTTCGTCTACATATTTCCGGGCGGTTTTCAAATCATTTTTCCCAAAATAAAAAGAGGATTTCGCAATGAGTAAATTCCCTTCTGAGAATTGATACGGATGTTTTTTTAAATCTTTTTCGGCTTGATTGACCAATTGAAAAAAAAGAGCGGAATCCTGAATGCTCAGATTTTTAATCCGGCTGATTAGTTCTTCCAGCTCCAAGCTATCTTTCTGAAAATCCGCAACATTTTGGGCTTCCAGCTTATGCAGAGAGCCAAATAAAAATATTCCCAAAAAGATTAACACATAAGCCACCCTCATTCATTAAAAAATTTCATTAATTTGACTCTATAAACTTATAAATTATAACTTAAACTTCTTTCGGTTTGAAAATTAAAGTTGTAATCACAGATGACCACCCCATTGTCACGCAAGGATTTAAACATTTTTTATCCACTGAACCTGACATAGAAGTCTCCGCCACTTTTTCTGACGGAAAATCGCTCCTGAAATGGCTTTCGGACAATACGACCGATATACTTCTTCTCGACATTTATCTCCAGGACAGTAATGGATTGGAACTCTGCAAAAAAATTTCTGAAGAGTATCCTGACATTGGGATCATTGCCATAAGCGGACAGGACGAAGGTATTGTCATTTCCCAAATGTTGCAAAACGGCGCTTTGGGATATGTTCTTAAAAATGCCGAAAGCGAAGAAATCACCGAAGCCATACGATCCGTTTTTCGCGGAGAAAAATATTTATGCAAAAGAACCCAGGAATCTCTCCAGAAACTTGACAAACAATTAACCGAAATTCCAAAAATTACAAGGCGTGAAAAAGAAGTCTTGCTGCACATTGCTGAAGGCCTGACCACACAGGAAACCGCCGATAAATTATTCATCAGCCCGCATACGGTAGAAAGCCACCGCAAAAATCTGATGGAAAAATTCGAAGTAAAAAGCATGACTTCCGTTATCAGCAAAGTAAAAAGTTTGGGACTGATTTAATCTTTTTTCGCTTCTATCTTTTCTTGCAAAAACCGAATAAATTCTTCCATATCTTCCTTTTCATGCTGGTTCAGCTGAATCCATATTTTTTTCTCTTTTCCTTCCGAAAGAAAATACAGGCGTTTCAGGTTTTTGTTTTTGTCTTCCAGCCGAAGTAAATCCTGGTAGCGAATCAAATGAAGTGGAGAAGCGGGCGCGAATTTCAATTCCATGTGATCTTCATACAACTTTATGGTTTCCCTGTTCTTATTCATCAAACTGATGACAACCAAAAATACAGATATTCCCACTCCCGGTAAAAATAAGGGCTGCATGGTCACTAAAAAACTTACCAGGGCAATAATGGCCAATACGGAACCGGCATAAAGGGGAATATTCACGGCCGATTCTTTCATTTTATAGGTTTTAATTGCTTTCATTTCCTATTGAATTTATTTCTGAATAAAAATCCTGCTGTTTCAATTTGTTCATGAGGCTTCTCGCACCAAAAAAACCAATCAATCCTATTGGGATAAAGGCTGCACTTCCAATCATAAATAAAATACATCCGGTTTTTATTTTGTTTGAAACAATGAATATCAATCCTAAAATGTTTAGCAAAACAAAGGGTGCCGTAAAATAAAAAAGGATAGGTTCGGGATTTGCCAATTGCAACAGGCTAATCAAAGCGTGGATTACAATACCAATCCACATTCTGTAATCTATATTTTCCATAACAAAATTGATTTATTCAAAATTAAGGTTGACCGAAGGTTTAAAAAATCCCTGAAATCAGGGGTTTTACCCATCTCTTCCAAACAATAAATTTGATTTATAAAACATAGCGCAAATGCAGACAATTTGCTTTTTTAGAATTTTATTTCTTTTAGGATTGATTTCAGAGCTTCTACCGGCACAGAATCCGGTACATGAATTTGAAATTGCCGATGACATTCGGGCTCAATTAATCATAAAAAAAGGTGACTTGTCGGTTGTTATCTTCCCAGATGAAAAAAAGCAGATTATCTTAAAAAATGCAGAAAAAAACCCTGAGATTCTTTTTGAAGACATTAATGGAGACGGATTTACTGATATATTTCTGAATTTTCAATGGAAATATGGACATAAAAAGGGAAGAATTTTTCTTTTTCATCCAGACATTTCTTCATTTAAAGAATTTGAAATCAATAACACACGTCTGCTTGATACAGAATTCATTGGGCCAAAAACACTGCGCATCCGGCAATCTATTTTTCCGTCCTGTACAGATAATTGGAAAACCTTTTCGTTCAATCAAGATTTTGAAGTTTCCTTGATAATGTCGGTAGAGACATTGCGCATACCAGGAGCTGATTTGGATCTGAGTAAAAAGATTCAATACGGGCAGGGTAATGAATCGGAAGATTTGTTTCTCATTCAATATGGACAAGCAATTGAAGATTTGTATGCCTATGTTTTTGTCGAGAAAACAGAGTTATATGAAAAACCTGAATTTAATGCAAATTCAATAGGGTATCTGATTAAAGATGATGAATTTCTCATTTTGGATTTCACCTCTGATAATTGGTTGAAAATCCGCTTTTATAATGAAAATTTAAACAAGTATATTGAGGGTTGGATAAATGCTACAGAATTAATTCTTAATAAATATGGTCTCGAATTTGGCGGAGATCATCAAGAAGAAAACATTAATCTTAGTTTACTGTATCCATATTATGAAGAAAAAAGTATGTTTGTTTTTACAATCGGTATGACGAACAACAGTTCCAGCTCATTTTCAATTGCAAGCGGCCGCATTTGTATTTTGCTGGAAAATCCGGCCGGAAGACGTTATCTGTATGACCTATATGGTACACACTCGGAAATGCTTCCCCCGAAAAGTCTGAAAGAAACTTACGGTAAAAGCCCGGAAGGAAAATGGTATTCACCCAGTATCCTATTGGACGACAATACGGTGGAATGGGACGACGAATTTAAGAAATTCCTGATTTATCATGGTATAAATGAAGAAGAAGTGACTTATTTGCAATTCATTCCGGACACAATTCCGGCGGGAACCTATAAGATGTATGCGGTATTTTACAAACCATTCAGCTATGAGCCGGCAATTGTATCAAATCCTCAGCAAATTGAAATACCCTTCCCCAAACTTCCGCCCTCCAATAATTGAGTTAATTTTTGATGATGTATTCTGTTCCGTCAAGTCCAATATAAATGGCTTTGTCCAAAACTCCTCCGTAAGCAAGCACCAATGGATATTGGCGGATTCGTAAGTAATTATTGTATAACTCATCAAGTAAAGCGTAATGAGCTTTGATTATGATTTCGCCTGTTTCGGTATTTTTTATTCCGCGTAAAAAAGTTTCTTCACTCGTAAAATAAGAAAAGGGCAATTCTTCGAATTTCGGATAATACACAAGCCGAACACCTTCTTCAATCAAATCCTTGGCCTTCTCGTTTAATTCTGCCAGGAATTCTTCGTCAGGAAAAACAGATTTACCTGTATTTGAATCTGTTATGAGCTGAAAGAGTGTTTTTGAATCCACACCGTCAATAACATAAGTATTCGGACTCTTCATAAAAAGGTTGATAACCGTATCTCCTTTTTTAAAGTCTTCAGGATTGTATTTATAAACCGGCTCTCCCTTTTTATTGATTCTGTAACGTTCCTCATTGATATCTACCCATGCATAATCAGCGGTCCCATATTGCACGACTTCAGTATTTCTTACTTGGTAAATTTGAAAATGAAAATCTTCCTCAAATAATTCCGCGTGTTCAAATTTCGGATTTATCTTAAGATTTAAATCTTGATCACAATAACCATACAAACTGTCATTTACCAATACCGGAATTAAGTCGGGGTAATTCAATTCATCTTGTTGTTGAGCCGAAATCGGCTGTACTACGAATAGGGACAGACAAAGTATTGTCATAATTTTAGTCATAATTTGCATTTTTTTTCAACCCTCTTTTATTCTATAATTCTATATTCTTCCGGTACTTCAAAAAAGGAAGATTCAACTACCCTTTTTTCAATTGAAAGCACTTCTAACCCATATTCAAAATCATTTTCATTTATTCCTTTTGCTATTACCTTCAGAGGTAATCCCGGTATGCTTAGCAGAAACTCATACTCGCTAAAGAAGATCTTCGGCAATCCTTTTACATACCAAATCAGTATTTCCATATCAGCGTCCGGTTTGTCCCATGATAACCGGGCAAGGTTACAGGTATAACCGGAAATGACCTGCGTTTCTTCGGGGAAAGAAATTTTCATTTCCTGAAAATATTCCGGTACCGTCAGGGAAATTCTTTCTTTGACTTTTAAGGAATCAAACCGGGTGAAATATTTAAATGAAGTACTGTCTGCCCAGTTCGTTACCTGCACAAAAGGAGATTTGCTATGATCCTCCATTTTTGTCTTTTCCTCGTTAGTATAAACTTTGATTGCAGGGCCTGCTTCATTGAGCATTTGTATTGCTGCCGTCACTTCCTTATCAACAGAATCGGTGCTTGTCAAATGGAATCTATAGTTTACTTGATAAACTTCCAACTTGTTTTGGGCAATCATCTTTTCAGAAGAGAAAAACAGAGAGAAAAAAATGAAAAAATGAAAAATGTTTTGTCGTTGCTTCATGTTCACTTATTTGAATGAATATTAAGACTCGGGTTAGGGTATGCTTTTAAATATGTAGTGTTCCGGTACTTCAAAAATAGAAGGTTCTACCATTACTTTTTCAAGAGAATTTGCCTCAATACCTATATTGAATCGGCTATCGGTGATACTACTTTCAATCTTCAAAGGCAATCCCGGTACTTTTTCCAGATAATCATATTCACCCCAAAATAATTGAGGAAGGTCTTTGACATACCAAACAAGGATTTCATTGGAATCGTCCAGCTTGAAGCGGGCAAGATTACATGAATTTCCCGCAATGGTCTGGGTTTCATCTGACAAAGTCATCACTAAATCAGAAGAAATAAAAATAGAAGGATCTTCGTTATCGCTTAAATAATCGACGTTTATTTTAGGTTCAGCCAAAGGCACTTCGTATGCCAATTTCTCCTGGTTAAAATCGTCATCGGTTTTGGTCATATATTTGAATGAAACACTGTCTTTCAAGTTGCTTACCTGTACATAAGGATTTAAATTATATTGCTCCACTCTTAGTTTTTCGGATGTAACATATGCCCTGATGACGGGCTCATTTTCATTGAGGATGGTCATTGCTTCTATCAGCGCCATCATTACCGAATCTTTTCCGGAATAGCTCATTTCATACTCGACTTTCCACGCGTTCATTTTTGGCTGTGCGGAAAGTTCGAAATGCATAAGAAATAAAAATATTGGAATCCAATATGAAATTTTTGTCATGGATTTCATTTTTCATTTTTTTTCAGATAAACGATAATTGTATCTTGTTTTTTGGGTTCTTTAACCTTTGCTGTTTCATAACCGTCAGCAAAGATGCTCGCTTCAATTCGGGGACATTTATTTCCACCGCTCAGGTAAGCATTAAATTTCCCTAAGCTGTCTGATTCAAAATTTCGTTTGTACCCTGTGTTGGTGACAGATACTTGAGCACCTGCAATTGGCATATGTGTAACGCTGTCTTTGATCATGCCCTGCAGAACTCTCATACAACTACAGGAAACGAACAAGCTTGCCGAACAAATCAGCAATCCTGTTTTGATGGATTTAATAATCTTCACTTCTTTTCATTTTTTAAAACTTTTCATTTCTTCAAAATTAAAAACACTATCCCAACACAAAAATCCCTGAAATCAGGGGTTTTGAAAAAGTTTAGAGAGATTTAACTTTACACTATGTTAAAGGAATTTGAAACGAAAGCCAAGCAGAAAAAGGCCAAAGCAAGAAAATTAGCCCTTTGGGCAATCGGTTTAGGGGTAGGTTATCCTTTGCTTTTCACTCTCATGCTTTCATTGAGGGATCTAATGGACAGAACCCGATTCGGAACTGAATTTGTGTCTTTGGGTGTGACGGTATCCTTTCTCGCAATTCCTGTTTTGATTTCAGTTTGGGTATTGGCAATCTGGAGCTTAAAATTAAGTAAATCCGAACTGGGCATCATGGCTTTGATTTTGGCTGTTTTATTATTACTTGGTCTTGCAGGAATATTGTATGCATTGAGCCAAATCTGTATCATTTGTTAATTATTCAGAATGAAATTTATATTTTCCATATTCGCCGTTGGCTGTTTTTCGGGATTATTTGCCCAAGTTGATTTCCCTGTCAGGATTCAGGATTTTTCAGATGAGTTTGAAGGATTAATCGACCTGAATGATGATGACACACTGGTGGTTTCTCAATACGATGAATATGTACCGGAATATGTCATCAGAATCATGGACAAGAAAACAAATTCAGAAGCATTGAAGGCTTACACAAATGGCTTTCCCGATTATTTGTTGAATGAAGAGAATGAAGCTGTTCCCAATATTAAGGAACTCCCTTATGGCAGCCAAAGTGTGTTGATATATGAGGATTATAATTTTGACGGAATTAAGGATTTTGCCATTATGAACGGTTATAACAGTTGTTATGGAGGACCCTCTTTTGATATTTATCTGGTAGATAAAAGCAGGAAATTGCAATACAGTGAAGGATTTTCTGTACTATCCAATGATTATTGCGGGATGTTTCAAATCGATGATGAAAATCAAACGATTCACACAATGACCAAAAGCGGTTGCTGCTGGCATGAGTTTTCTGAATTTAAAGTGATTAACAACGAGCCGAAAGTCATAAAAATCATAGAAGAAGCCTATCTATCATACAATAATTTTATAGAAGTAACCGAAACCGATTACAAAGACGGAAAAGAGTTCAGTGAAACTAAAAATTACTTCCCGATGGAAGAAATGAGTTCTGATATTATCTTTTCATTTGAATTGGAGAAATCAGGGAAACAATTAATCATTTACCAAACAGAAAAAATTCTCAATTATGTGCTAATCCTGGAAGATGAAGAAATTGAATTCTATTTCCCACAACCCTATTATGATGAACAAAACCAAGAAACCGTTTACGAAAATTTCACTTATGACATGGACGAAAATACTTTGTCTTTCAAAAATGCCGATGCAGAATACGAAATATATGAAAGCCCTGAGAAAGTAGGGATCAAAGTCAAAACCAAAGGCAAGACCTATGACCTGAAAGGTAAAAAAGATACAATTACCGGAACTTTAAAAGACCTCCGTAAACCTGATTGGGATAACATTTTGTACAATAATTTTTAAAAATTTACTTATAATTAATTCGCAATGAAAAAAATACTTATCATTACCTTGTTTCTTTTTACCGGAACAATTTTCGCACAGCAAGACACTATTATTTCCTCTGTTCAAAGGGAAGAAGCCCACAAGCTGATTTTGGAACATGTTTACAAAAGTTTCCGGGTTCCACATCAAGCGTACAATGATTCCATTTCCAGGATTAGTTACCGGGTTCAGTTTGTCATTGATGAAAACGGAGAAGTTACAGAGCCGGAAATTATCTCAAAAAACACGGAATGCCGTGCTTGTGAAATTGAAATCATGAGGGTCATGAAATCGGCTCCTACTGTAAGTCCTATTATCTTGGATAACAGAAAAGTAAAAGCAATTTTCATCCTTCCTTTTTCTATAATTATACAATAAGATGAAATTTAATTTTCTATTTTTTTTCCTTTCAGGAATCACACTGGCACAAATCAATCCCGAAAAAGAGCCATTTCCGCCGGAAGATTTTGTGGTTTATCTTTCCAAAACCGACACTATCCAAAATGTTCTATATGAAATCGGGAGATATGAACCCAAAGGTTATACTTTTACGACCGGTCATAATGGTGCGTGGATAAAAGTTCCTTTAAATGATGAACAAAAAAATAATAAAAATTTCTTCTATACCCATGCCCCGATTTACCTTAAAATTACAAAAGGAAATACCGGAAAATATTATTTTCTTGATGACTATTATGACATTGATATGTATTCATTTTCTGAATTGAAATCGGAAAACCTTATTTTTATCACGGCGAGATACTCAATGTATATAATTGATAATAAACACAATACCCTATCATCTAAAATCATTCCCGGAGACGGACAATATGAAGGCGAAGATGCCATCAGCCCTTTATATTCTGCATTGACATTGTTTGACGAAGAGAATTTCCTTCTGGGAAATGTTCAAGGATTTGGTGTTTTTTGTATTGATATAACCCATCCGGCAAAACCCAAAGAGTTGAAACAATACAGCATTAATTTTTCCAACAAAGGACAGTATTATGCATTTTTTCACCGGAAGAAAAAAAATAAATTTGACATCATGATTGCGCAAAGTGATGTAGAAACGGATAAAGGAACGATAAGAAGATTATATAAAAAACTTAAGACCGTTCGCTATGTTATGAAAAGTATTCCGGTAAAAACAAATTCTTCCGGCGAACCCCAAATCGAAATCAGCAAACATAATTTGCACTTTATCTCCAAAGAAAAACATTATCAGTTGGATTTAGAGAAAGGAATTTTACTACTCAGCGAGGAATAACCAGAAAACCTTGTCAAGATCAGGAAAACTCTTTCAACTTATATTTACAAATCCAGTTCCTTTACCCCTTCTGTCGCTTTTTTTCGAATGATTTTTATATGTGGGTTGTTGGAAACTGAAACCGAATTCGGATCAATCACATAAATCGGTTTGCCATATTCGACGAAATCAATCAGCGAAGCTGCCGGATAAACCTGCAACGAAGTCCCGATGACGAGCATCATATCAGCCGATTCCACTTCTTGAATTGCCGTTTCCATCATCGGAACCATTTCGCCAAACCAAACGATGTGCGGGCGAAGTTGAGCACCGTCATCAGCCAAATCTCCCGGATTAATATCATCTTCCCAATCCAGAATCAGATCTTCGCTTCTCTCACTTCGGGCCTTTCTCAATTCGCCGTGCAAATGAATCACCTTTGAAGAACCAGCCCGTTCGTGCAAATCGTCCACATTTTGAGTGATGATGACGACCTTGTATTTTTCTTCTAATTCATTTAGAAAATAATGTGCAGAATTCGGCTGAACTTCTTTCAATTGCCTTCGTCTTAAATTGTAAAAATTCAACACCAATTCTGGATTCTTTCGCCAACCTTCTGGCGAAGCCACTTCCATGATGTCATGGTTTTCCCAAAGTCCGTTGGCATCCCGAAAAGTAGAAATCCCGCTTTCGGCACTGATTCCGGCTCCTGTCAATACAACAACTTTCTTCATAAATCCTTAAATTGCATTAAATTTAAAAAATTCTCATGAAAGATAATTTTTCTGACAAATCGGAATTGTATGCCAAATTCCGTCCTTCCCTTCCTATAGATTTGTTTGATTATTTGATTGAAATGGTTCCTGCGCGTGAAAATGCCTGGGATTCTGCGACAGGAAATGGTCAGTCTGCTTATCTGATTTCAAACTTTTTTAAACAAGTTTATGCGACCGACATCAGCGAAGAACAATTGAAAAATGCCGCACAGTCGTCCAATATTCATTATTCCAAACAATCTGCTGAGCAAACGGATTTTGAAGATAATTTCTTTGATCTCATCGTCGTTTCACAAGCCATTCATTGGTTTGATTTTGATCGGTTTTTCAATGAAGCCAAACGCGTATTGAAACCCAACGGAATTCTCGCCGTTGCCGGATATGATTTACCGCGACTTTCGCCCGAAATTAATGCAATCACAGATAAATTGTACAAAGAAATTCTGGACGGATTTTGGGACGATGAACGACAACACATTGACTCTCATTATCAAAATATTCCGTTTCCTTTCGAAGAAATTAAAATCCCCGATTTCCACATTCACGACGAATGGCAGCCGGAACATCTCATCGGATACCTCAATACTTGGTCGGGATTGAAGCATTTCATCCGTGAAAAAGGATTTAATCCGGTGGACGAATTAGAAGCAGAAATCAGGGAAGCTTGGGGAGGTTTCAAACTGCAAAAAGTAACTTTTCCAGTCTTTACAAGAATCGGTAGAATTTGATTTTCAATAAAATTTTCAAGTTTTTTTATCGGAATAAATAAAAAAAACACGGGTTTATTTATTTTTGCAATTGATGACAAAATTGCCTGATTCATTCTTAAAACGTATGGAGTCAAGGATTTCTGAAAAAGATTTCCAGAGTTTCGTTTCGGCTTATGAGCGTTCTGCTCCGCAAAGTATCCGAATAAATTCAAAAAAACCGACCGATGTTTATCATGAATTAAAATCGGTTTCTTGGTTTTCGGACGGTAAATATTTGGACGAAAAGAAACAGTTTATTACCGATCCGCTTTGGCATGCGGGGACTTATTATGTTCAGGAAGCTTCTTCCATGATTTTAGCTGAAATTTTCAAACAGATTTATGGAGACGAAAGCCCAAAAAGAGCTTTGGATCTTTGTGCTGCTCCGGGTGGAAAATCGACTTTGCTCCAGAGTTTACTCGATGAGAATTCGGTATTGATTGCAAATGAAGTCATCAAACCAAGGGCACAGATTTTAAAGGAAAATCACATCAGATTGGGGATTTCTGAAAATCTGATCATCACCCAAAACGACCCGAAACAGTTTTCAAAGCTTGAAGAATTCTTTGATTATATACAGATTGATGCACCCTGCAGCGGTGAAGGAATGTTCAGAAAAGACGAAGCCGCACTCCGCGAATGGTCGGAAGCGAATTGCAACCTCTGCTGCGAACGATCCAAACGGATTCTGGCTGATACACTTACTGCGCTGGCAAAAGACGGATATTTGGTTTACAGCACCTGTACGTTTGATCCCGATGAAAATGAAAATCTGATGGAATGGGCTTGTGAGAATTTTGATCTGACTTCGGTTAAACTGGATTTTCCTGAAGAATGGGGAATTTCCCAAATGGAATTTAACGGCGTTTGGGGTTATTATTTTTATCCGCATAAAGTACAAGGCGAAGGACTTTTTGTTTCGGTCATGAAGAAGAATTCCGGTTATGGATTATTTCATCCTGAAAACGGCAAAAAACCAAAATCGGTTCAAATTGCCAGTTTGATCCCAAGTGAAAATATCATTCAGGAAAAAGAAAAATTGGTTTGGGAAACAGAAGAATTGAGAAAAGTCAAAAACTTCATTACCAAAAAATTAAACATTGTTTATTCGGGAATCGAATTAGGCGAAATCAAAGGAAAAGATTTCATTCCGGCACAGGCACTGGCGAGTTTTTACAAACATTTGCATATCTTCCCCGAAGTGGATGTCAATGCAGAAACTGCATTGCAGTTTCTGCGTGGAAACGATCCTCAACTCGACTTAGACCAAAAAGGAATTTACCTTTTGACTTACCAAAATTTAGGATTGGGATTTGTGAAATTCATCGGCAACCGATCCAATAATTATTATCCGAAACCCTGGCGGATTAAGAATTACTAAATTTAACTCATGAAAACTACCCAACAACTTGCCGACCGATTCAGAGAAGTTTTGTTAAACGGAACTTTTATTGCCTACACCAATTACAAAAATGAATTGGAAAATCTGAATTGGAAATTGGCAGTTCATAAAATTGAAAACCTCAATACCATAGCCGATTTGGCACGACATATTCATTATTACATCGGAGGAATAAATGAGGTATTCCGAGGCGGAAATCTGGAAATAAAAGATAAATTCAGCTTTGATTTCCCTCCTATTCAAAACCGGGAAGAATGGATTTCCTTCCTGAATAAATTTTGGCGAGATGCAGAAGAATTTGCCGGATTTGTGGAAAAATTGCCGGATGAAAAATTACACGAAGACTTTGTAGAAGCAAAATATGGGAATTATCATCGGAATATCGATGCGATGATTGAACATGCTTATTATCATTTAGGGCAAATTGTGCTGATTAAAAAGCTTTTGGCTTCTCAATTCGAATCGAATGCTTAATTTTGAGAAAACTACGATATGAAATCAGTCGGTTTACTTTTGCTTTTTGGAATTTTGCTGACGTCCTGCATGGGAGATTCTGCTATCGACTATAACGACCGCATCATCAAACCTCAATTGGAAATCGTAACCAATCTGGATTCGATTTTTGATCCGGATTCTACTTATGAAAAGATTCAGCTTCACCGCAAGAATTTGGTGGAAACAGCTGAAAAAGGTTTGACAAACACCCAAACTTTGGAAGATTTTCAAGGCAACGAATCTTTTAAAAATGCTGCCGCACAATATTTTACTTATGTGAAATCTTATTTCGGAGAAACACCGGGCATTGACAGCATTTTATATAAATTCAATTCGCCTGAACGGCTTGAATCCCTTCCTGATGGCGTGTACAATCAAACAAAACAAGGATTCCAAAAATTTTTGGAACTCGAAAACACCTTGCTGGCGGAGCAACAAAAATTTGCAGTAGAATTCAATCTAAAAATGGATTATCGTCAACCTCAAAATCCCTAATTTCATAAAATGGTCGTAATTGTAACATGGTTATTTGCCAAAAGCTTTCGCGGATTAGCGATTTATCCCTTTATATTTTTAAGAACCAAAGATTTAAAGGAAAATCTGAAAATCATCAACCATGAACGCATCCATTTGCGTCAGCAAATCGAAATGCTTTGGGTGTTTTTCTTTTTGTGGTATGGAATCGAATTTTTAATTCGCTGGATTCAGTTCAAAAATCCGCTTACCGCCTATTTCAACATCAGTTTTGAAAAAGAAGCTTATGCAAACGAAATTTATCCTGAATACCTAAAAACCAGAAATTTCTGGTCATTTACCAAATATTTATGATTCATTTTCCCGAAATACAATCTGAAATCCAATTCCTCACAAAAATTAACGAAGTCGAATTACATATTTTAAGGGAAGATCAAATCTATCCCAGCATTTCGGGCAATAAATTCAGAAAGCTGAAATACAATCTGGAAGAATTTTCCAAAGGGAATTATGATGCGATTCTGACTTTTGGAGGTGCTTATTCCAACCATATTTCCGCCACCGCAGCAGCCGGAAAAGAATTTAACACCCCGACCATCGGAATCATTCGCGGCGAAGAATTATCGGAGAAAATTGCAGAAAATCCAACTTTGAGTTTTGCTCAGAAGGCCGGAATGAAGTTGAAATTTATTTCGCGCGAGCAGTACCGAAACAAATCAAATCCTGAGTTTTTAGAGAAATTAAAATCCGAATTCGGAAATATTTACATTTTGCCGGAAGGCGGAACCAACGAATTAGCGATAAAAGGTTGCGAAGAAATTTTAAACGAAAACACCAGAGAATTTAATTATATTGCTTGTGCTGTCGGTACAGCCGGAACCATCTCGGGCATTGTGAAATCCTCTGAAAACCAGCAAATTATATTAGGATTTCCGGCATTGAAAGACAGTGGATTTCTCTCAGACGAAATAAATCGGTTTACAAACCGTTCCAATTTTAAACTGATAAAGGATTATCATTTCGGAGGCTACGCCAAAGTCAATAACGAATTATTAGAATTCATTAACGATTTTAAGCGACAATTTGGTGTAACTTTGGACGCTGTATATACCGGAAAAATGATGTTTGGGATTTTTCAATTGATTCAAAACGGATTTTTTCCGAAAGGAACCAAAATTCTTGCCGTTCATACCGGCGGAATTCAAGGAAATGAAGGAATGAACAGAAAATTAAAACATGCAAACAAAACAACGATAATATGATGAAAAGAGGAATTTTACTGATCATTTTATTATTCACAACACAAATTTTCTCTCAGGAATCAAGGGATCTGGACTACATCAGAAAACATGCGCTTTTGGCGGTAGAAGAAATGCATCTCTACAATGTCCCGGCGAGCATTACACTTTCACAAGGAATTCTTGAAACCGGTGGCGGGCAAAGCCGTTTGGCGGAAATTGCCAATAATCATTTCGGCATCAAATGCAAAAGCATCAAAGAATGGAGCGGCCCGACCATCAGCCATACCGATGATGCACCTAATGAATGTTTCAGAAAGTACAGCTCGGTTCAGGAAAGTTACCGAGATCATTCTAAATTTTTGGCAGAAAGACCTTATTACAAAGATTTATTCAAATTGGACTTGCTGGATTATAAAGCCTGGGCACACGGTCTGAAAAAAGCCGGATATGCCACAAATCCGAAATATGCCGGTATTCTGATTTCCAGAATTGAAAAATATAAATTGGATGAATTTGATCGGTTGAAACCGGAAGAAGTTCAACGAAAATTATTTGAATTGTACGGCCCCACCGACATTATCGCACTATCTAGTTCTTCTCAGACCACAACTGATGTCATAGTAGCGACGGTCCCAAGCCCTGCAGTTGCAGTCGCGGCCAAAACAGTGGAAGAACCTATCAAACGTATTGAAATTGAAAAAAGAGCAGAAAATCCAATGCTTCGCATAAAAAATCATAAAATCGGTGTAGATTATGTGATTGCATTGGAAAACGAAACCATCGCTTCCATTGCTAAACTTTATGATATTCATCCAAAAGATTTGGCACTGTATAACGAATTAAATTCCAACAGTAAACTTACGCCCGGACAATATGTTTATTTCGGGCGCAAGAAAAACAAAGGAGTTGATAAAGAATACAAGGTTCAGCCGGGTGACAATATGTATCTGATTGCCCAGAAAGCGGGAGTGAAAATCAATAAATTATATTCGCTGAACAAAATGCGTCCGGGCGAGCAACCCAAAGCCGGAACCATATTGAATCTGAAAACCAGAAAACGATAAGATGATTTACCAGAGAAGCAGCGCTCTTTTTCAGGATGCGCAAAACTATATACCGGGCGGCGTAAACTCACCGGTTCGTGCCTTTAAATCGGTGGGCGGAATTCCCGTTTTTATGAAGAAAGCCCGTGGCGCTTATCTTTACGATGAAGACGGTAGAAGTTATGTCGATTACATCAATTCCTGGGGACCGATGATTCTCGGACACACACATCCGATGGTACTGGAAGCCGTCACACATCAGCTTAAAAAAGGATTTTCCTTCGGAACACCGACTGAATTGGAAACCGAAATCGCTAAGCTGATTGTTGACAACGTTCCGAATGTGGATAAAATCCGAATGGTAAATTCAGGGACAGAAGCTTGTATGAGTGCAATTCGTCTGGCGCGCGGATTTACCGGGCGTGATAAAATCATCAAATTCGAAGGTTGTTACCATGGACATTCGGATTCTTTTTTAATCAAAGCCGGAAGTGGCGCTGCAACTTTTGGGAACCCCAACAGTCCCGGCGTGACGCAGGGAACCGCAAAAGATACTTTGTTGGCACGCTACAACGATTTTGAATCTGTAAAAAATTTATTTGACAATAATCCGGGCGAAATTGCTGCAGTAATCATTGAACCCATAGCCGGAAACATGGGCTGCATCGTTCCGGAAGAAAATTTTGCTCAGAAACTGAGAGAAATTTGTACGGAAAATAATGCTCTTCTGATTTATGACGAAGTAATGACCGGATTCCGTTTGGCATTTGGAGGCGCTCAGGATAGATTGAAAATCAATGCTGATCTGGTCACTTATGGCAAGATCATCGGCGGTGGATTCCCTGTCGGAGCTTTTGGTGGAAGAAGCGAAATTATGGATTATTTAGCGCCGTTGGGACCGGTTTATCAAGCCGGAACTCTTTCGGGAAACCCGATTGCGATGCGCGCCGGACTTACTACACTATCCATCATTAAGGAACATCCTAATCTGTATGAAAAAATTGACAATACAACAAAAATTCTTCACGAAGAAATTTCTACAATTCTTTCTGAAAAAGGAATTGGACATACAGTCAATCGTTTTGGTTCAATGATTTCTTTTTTCTTCGGAGAAAACAAAGTTCGAAATTTCGATGAAGCCCAAAAGGCCGATCACGCCATGTTCAACCAATTTTTCCATCATATGTTGAAAGAAGGAATTTACCTTGCGCCGTCGGGTTATGAAACCTGGTTTATTTCGGACTCAATTGAAAATGAAGAGATTGAAAAAACATTGGATGCTGTTCAGAAATTTGAAACTCAATAATTTCTGACGAATTCCATTCAGATAATTCTGATGGAAAAAGCATTTTTCACTACCTTTAGTAGCAAATTTTCTTGCTATGAAAAACATTTATTTGCTCTGCTCCTTCCTGACCGTTTCAATCATTTATGGGCAAAGAAACTATGAACAATCCCTTAATGAAGCCAAGGCTTTTGAATCCTTTCAGCAAATCGAAAATGTTTTATTGGAAACCGATTATGTTCCCGAATATTATCGGCTGGAAATGACAGTAAACCCCAATGAATTGAATTTCAGCGGAAAAACTACCATGCATTTCACCACCACAGCCGAATTAAATCAGATTGAAATAAATGCACAGCCCAATCTAACTATTGGCACCATTACCTATCATTCGCTTCCCATCACAAATTTCACCCGTAGCGGAAATGTTCTTACCATTAATCTCCCTGCCACAATCCCCAATAATCAGTTGGATTCTATTGCCATTGCATTTTCAGGTGTCGCGAATGCAACTTCCAGCGGTCTCAGAAGAGGTTTTCACAATGACGTACCGGTTATCGAAACAATTTCCGAACCCTGGCATGGTTCGAGCTGGTGGGTTTGCAAAGATGACCTCATTGACAAAGCGGCAAAACTTGATGTATATGTAACGCATCCGGAAGAATTCAAAGCCGCTTCAAACGGCACTTTGAAATCGGTAACAAATGCGGGAAACGGAAATCTCCGCACACATTGGCAACATAATTATCCGATTCCGACATATCTGGTCGCAATTGCAGTTACCAATTATACCGAATACAATAATTCCGTCAATATCAATGGCACCAATATGCCCATTATCAATTATGTCTATCCGGAAACTTTATCAAACTGGACCAATTCATTGGATCAGGTACCGAATTACATCAGTTTTCTGAGTGAAAAATGGGGTGATTATCCTTACAAAGAAGAGAAATACGGACATGCACAATGGAACCGCGGAGGTGGAATGGAACATTCCACGATGAGTTTTATGGGAAATTTCAACTTCGGACTTGTTGGACACGAACTGGCCCATCAATGGTTTGGAAATCAAGTTACCTGCGGCACATGGCATGACATCTGGATAAATGAAGGCTTTGCGGAATATGGTGACGGACTTCTGACAGAAGAATTTTTAGGCGATACTGAATTTATTAACTGGAAAGACAACAACATCGGACTCATTACCGCAGAACCTTGGGGCTCTGTCTATAATCCGGATGCCGATAACCAATCCCGGATTTTTAATTACCGGCTTACCTACGCAAAAGGCTCTATGGCAGTTCACCTCATGCGTTTTATGATCAACAATGACGATTTGTTTTTTCAGGCTTGCAGAGATATTTTAAACGATTCTGAACTCACTTATAACTATGCGGTAACCGAAGAAATTAAAACGAGCTTAGAAACTTCGACAGGCATGAACTGGGATAATTATTTTGCAGATTGGATTTACGGAGAGGGACATCCAATTTTTGACATACGCGTCAACAAAAATCCGGATTCAAATGAAATAAGCGTCAAATTTACCCAAACTCCATCTCATAATTCGGTTTCATTTTTTGAAACACCATTTGAAATCGAATTCAGAGGAGCCGGCGGACAGACAGACACAAGAAGATTTGAACTGACACAATCACCCCAGACTTTTTTTGTAAATGACCTTTCCTTTCCTGTGACCTCCTTTATTCCCAATCCGGGATTTGATGTCATCTGCGAAATCAACAACACGGTTTTAAACAACAACGAATTTGAAACAGAACACAGCAACCAAGCAAAATTATATCCGAATCCTGCACGAACTCAATTTACCATCGAGAATAAATTTCCCATAAACGAAGTGAAAATATTTGACGCTACCGGAAAAATCATTTTTCATTCCGGACAAATTGATTTGAAAAAAGTTCTGATTTCAACCAAAAACTGGCTCACCGGAACTTATATGGTTCAGATTCATTCCGGTAAAAATGTTCAGTTGAAAAAGCTTTTGATAGAATAAAATATCATTAAAATATTACTTTAATTAAAATTAATAAGAGGTTCATTATAAATTATTTAAAATATTATATTTAAATAAATAATTTAACTATTTACCAAATTCAATCACTTAATAATTTTGCCAGCTCCTCTCCCACAAAAGAGCCAATAGCAAGCCCGGTTCCGGTTAGTCGCACACCACAATAAACATTTTCAGATAATTGTTTTACGATAGGATTTCGTTGCGCGCCCATTCCCATGATTCCACTCCAGCGATGCTCGATTTCAACCGATTGATTGGGTAAAATAATTTCACGCAGATAAATTTCCAATTGTTGCTGAATTTGCGAGGTAGTACCGAATTCCGTCGTGGTTTCGCCTTCTATATCCAGATTCCTCCCACCACCAAAAAGAATTCTATTGCCTATATTTCGAAAAAAATAAAAACCTTCGTCCATGTGGAAACAACCTTTGAACGGAAGATTTTCAATGGGTTTTGTTACCAGCACCTGCGCTCTTGCAGGCACCACATCTAAGTCATAAAGTTGGCGTGTAAAAGCATTGGTACAAAGAAAAGCTTTTTTCGATTTGAAATTAAATTTATTATTTAATTCTAATTCTACATTTAACTGCAAATCAGATATATTACTGACTTCAATATTATTCAAAATACTGATGTTTTCCGACTGCGCCAATCGCATAAAAGCTTTCATCATTTTACCCGTATGAATCTGTCCTTCAAAAGGAGTTTCTATCATGCCGATTGTATGGGCGAACCCAAAATTCTGATGGGATTTTTGATAAGGATTTGCATTGAAAACGGGAAAAAGCCATTGGTTGATTTCTTCCAATTTATCCAAACTTCTTTCCATCATTTCCTTGTCTTGATTTCGGAAAATCTCATAGCCGCCCCATTGATGAAAATCGATGGCTTCATCACCCAAAAGACTTCGCAGTTTTTGCAAACCTTTCCATCGCCTTTCTACCAATTGATAGATTTCATCCTCAGGATTGGATTCCAAATACCATAAAATCTCTGAGAGCGTCCCAAAACAAGCGAAACCGGCGTTTTTGGTACTGGCACCTTCCGGCAAGATTCCTTTTTCCAAAATCAGAATTTTTGCATTGGGATGTTTCAAACGCAAATGATAGGCAGTGCTCAATCCCACAATTCCACTTCCAATCACTGTAAAATCCACATCTCGGAAATAAGTATCCAATTCCCAATAACTCAAATTCATATTTTTGATTTTTGAATGATTCTGTTCTGTAAATTTACATAATCTTGTTTTGCCTATCCTTGTATTTAGTCTGATTTAGAAAATTCTCAAAGCAATTTTAGTTTAAAATTTTATAATTTTGAATCATGGATTTACAAGATCAATTGAAAAAATTATTTCCCGATCATATTTCTTCTGAGGAAGAAACAACCGAACCGGAAAATGACCTTTGGATGCAGGAGGAGCCTATCATCTGCAAATTTGAAAAGCGGAACGGTAAGCCTCAAACGATTTTGGAAGGATATACCGGAGCCGATGAAGACTTCAAACAATTGGCCAAAGAAATCAAAAAACTTTTAAGCGTTGGCGGAAGTTTCAAAGAAGAAAAAATCATCATCCAAGGAGATTACCGCGATAAAATCATGCAGTTCCTGAAAGACAAAGGATTTAAGGTAAAACGCGTAGGTGGTTGATTTTATTCAATTTTTAAATAAAAAAACCGGAACTTTTGAAGTTCCGGTTTCGTTTTTATAAGAAATCTGATTAGATGTTTTCTACATTCAGAATTTCGATTTTTCTTTCTCCATCACGGAAAGGCCACGTAATCACATCCCCTTTTTTGTATCCGACAGTCGCCATAGCAATGTCTGAAGTGATCGCATATTTACCTTTTTTCTTGCGCTCTTTGTTTGAATCAACAAAAATGTAGCTTTCTTCGATATTGTTTGTATGATCTTTAATGGTCACTTTACGGTTAACCGTTACCACATCTTCTGGAAGCTCTCTACGCAAAACCTGTTTAGCTGTTCTCAGTTCATTGTTCAAAATTTCTTCTTCCGCTTGAGAAACTCTTTTTCTTCTGATCTGGTCCTTGATAAGGTCATAAATTCCTGTTGTAACTACTATATTTTCTGACATATTATTTATTTTTTTCTATTTGAGATTTTCGGATTTTGGGATGTTGACTCAACCAATAGTCTTAGAAAATCTAAACTATTACCAAAAGTCCGGCTATAAATTTTTACAAATTTGAATCCCTGTCTTGAGCCTGACAGGGTTTAGAAAATAAATTCTTTGGAGTCTTGAAGGAAAATATCGTCAAGCAAATATGACAACGACAGCAAAATGCTGTTTCCAAAAAATTCAGAATAAGAAGTCGTAATCATCTTTACTAATTTAAACTTATGCGAAGTTAAGCCTTAAACCTTAGGTTTGCAAAGATTTAGGATTGAAAAGCCTTATTCGAATTGGTAAAGTTTTATTAAAATCGTTAAACCTATAATTAATTCTTTTCTTCATCAATAATTGCTTAATTTCACTGTGCAAAAAGCAAATCAAATTTGAATGGAATCAATTAGTGTTTTTGAAATCATAAAAGTAGGAATCGGACCTTCAAGCTCACATACAATGGGTCCCTGGAATGCAGCAGAAATGTTCCTGAATTTGATTCGGAACAAAAAATCTATTGCTTCGGTTAGCGAAGTTTTTGTCGAATTTTACGGCTCCCTTGCCAAAACAGGAATCGGTCACGGAACAGACATGGCCGGAATGCTCGGACTTTCCGGTGAAAATTTCAAAACCATTGACACCACTTTGATCGATGAAAAAGTGGAAAACATCAAAACTTCAGGAAAACTGATGCTCGGTGGTGAAAAAGAAATTCCATTCATTTATGGTCATCATCTGGTTCTGAATAAACAAGAGAATCTTCCTTTTCATCCAAACGGAATGATTTACAAAGTTCGTTTTGAAGATGGTAGTGAATTATCTCAAGATTATTATTCGGTAGGCGGAGGATTTGTAGCCACACAGGAAGAAGTAACCGTAGAAAGCCAGTGTGTACGTACGCTTTATCCTTGTCATCACGGAAAAGATGTGCTGTATTACACAAATAAACTCGGCATTTCTTTTTCGGATTTAATTTATATCAATGAGGAAAGCTGGCGCACCCGCGAAGAAACAAAAGCAGAAGCGCTTGCCATTTGGAGTCATATCAAAGAATGTATATACAAAGGGGTAAACAAAGAAGGCTATCTCCCGGGCGGACTTAAAGTAAGCAGAAGAGCAGCTGGACTGAACCGAAAATTACTCGGTGATAAAACTTATAATAATTTGGACGAATGGTTCCAATTGGTCATAGATGCTGAAGAAAGTTTTGTCAATATCAATAAATGGGTCTCTTGCTTCGCGCTTGCGGTAAACGAAGAAAATGCAAGTTTCGGAAGAATTATCACAGCACCTACCAATGGCGCAAGTGGCGTGATTCCTGCAGTATTGACGTATTCCCAAGCATTCACAGAATATATCGGAGACGATAATATCATTCGTTTTTTATTGGTTGCCGGCGAAATCGGGACATTGTTCAAGAAAAACGCAACCATTTCTGCAGCTATGGGTGGCTGTCAGGCAGAAGTCGGGGTTTCATCGGCGATGGCCGCGGCGGGTTTAACAGAAATTATGGGCGGAACGCCTGCTCAGGTTTTGATGGCTGCCGAAATCGCAATGGAACATCATTTGGGGATGACTTGCGATCCCATTGCAGGTTTGGTACAGATTCCTTGTATTGAAAGAAATTCGATGGGTGCAATCAAGGCAATTACGGCTGCCAATATCGCGATAGAAAGTGATCCTGAAAAAGCCCGGGTTTCGCTCGATCAAGTCATTCAATCTATGTGGGAAACGGCTCAGAGTATGAGCGACCGATTTAAAGAAACTTCTGAAGGTGGATTGGCAATAGCAGTGAATGTAGCAGAATGTTAAAAAAATGGGGGATCAACTAAAGGCAGTTTTTGCACTTCAAATGAATTCTAATTGCGAATGCTAATTAAAATTCGGTGGCAGAAAAGCAATTGACCTAAAATGACCCCCGAAAATGAATAATAAATTAAATATTATCCGATTTCTTAATTAAACCAAATATACAAATTTATTCTATTGAAGCGTCTCTAAGTCTTTCAATTAAAATTATTTATAACTTTTCATTGCTTAGAGGAGATTTATCAGGCTGATGATTTGAAAATTCAAGTTTGTAAATCCGGAAAAGCCAGAAAAACAGCGAAAGTAAAATCGGTCCGAATATAATGCCGATAAATCCGAAAATATTTACTCCTATAATTACCCCGAAAATAGTAATCAGTGGATGCACATCGGCCATAACTTTTTGTGTCCAGAACCGGAAAACATTATCGGCAAGCCCTACCACAATCATACTGTACGCAAATAAAAGATAGGCATTGGTGGTTTCGCCGGTAGCCAGCAGATACAAACTCGCCGGAATGTAAATGATCGCTGCCCCAATGACCGGAAGCATCGCCCCAAAAATGGTTAATATAAACCATCCGAATGCTCCTTCAAGTCCGAACATAAGATAACCAATATATGCTACTATGGATTGTAAAAATGCCACCAGCGGCACGCCTACTGCATTGGAAATCACAAGATCTCGTAAATCCTTGTTGAGAATTACCAAATTTTCGGTTTTAAGTGGAATGTTCTGATAAAACCAGTTTTCCATTTTACGATAATTCATCAACATAAAATAGAGAATCAGATAGGCAAAACCAAGCTGTATGATACCGTTGATTGACGTATTTAAAATTTGCTGAATGATATTGACTACGACAGAAGTTACATCGCCCAGATTGATTTCCTGCAAAATATTAATTCCAAATTCATTTTCAATTTCTTTAAGTCCCAATTCAATTTTGCCTTGAATTTTATCTTTGCTGGTAATGGCTTCACTTACTCGCGTAGAAAGCATATCAATGAGAAAATATAAAGGCGTGACGATGATCAATATACTTCCCAACATCAATAATAAAACAGACAATACCTTGTTCATCTTCCATTTATAAATCATCCACCGCAATGGATGGATAAGCAAAACATATAAACAAAAAGCACCTAAAAATCCCGGTATGAACAGGAGCAGATTGGTAAATATCAAAATAAACATGGCCAGACCAATCATCAAAAATAAGATCTGTCTCAAAATACTGTTGGGGATGTATTTTCTCTGCATGTATCTGATTTTATAAATTTCTATTGTAAATATACATTATAGGAATGAATCTTTAAATAGATTTCTTTTGTCTGAAAATAATTTACGAATTAAAAGATGGACTAAAAGATAGTTTGTTGTTAAATAGTAATCCAACTTAATTTCATTCATAAAAATGACCTATTTTTAACATTGTTTAATTCACGCATGAACTACAGACTGGCAGGATTATTTTTGGGAATTTTCTTTTCGACAATGCTTTTCTCCTCCGCACTTGCTCAAGTGGAGGAAAAGAAAGATTCTGCCTCAAAGGAAGAAATCCTGAAGCAAAAAGATAAAAATTTTGATGAATCGCTTGAAAACTATAGGAAGAAAAATAAATTTAATCGCCTTATTCACAGAATATTTGTCAAAAAGCCCGGTACAAAAAAAGCAGAACGAACCTCAAACCGTTTTGGCGAATCCGATGTTAATTTCAGTGAATTCGAAGGAAAAACAATTCGAAACATCCATATCACAACTTATGATCCTTTTGGTCATTCCTTGTCTGACTCATTGGTCAAACCCGACAATTTTCTGGAAAAAGCAGGCAATGCACTTCATATTAAAACCAAAAAATTCGTGGTCCGGAATTATCTTTTACCGGAAAAAGGTGATGTCGTGGATTCGTTAAAAATTCTTGAATCCGAACGTTTGATGAGAAGTCAGCGTTTCATACGTCGGGTCAGAATCACACCTGTCCTGGCAGGCGCTGACAGTGTGGACTTGAATGTTCAGGCACTGGACTCTTGGAGTATTATTCCCAATTTAACTTATTCCGGCAGTCGGGTTGGTTTCCGCCTAAGAGACCGGAATTTCCTTGGATTCGGTCACGATTTTGACAATCGTTATCGGCAAAATTTTGAAAACGGAAAATATACTTTTCAGACCCGATATACGATTCCAAACATTCAGCGAAGCTTTATTGGGTTCAACATCGGATATTACAGCAACGAACAAAATGCATATACAAAAAGCGTTTCGCTCGAACGGAAATTCTTTTCTCCACTTACCCGCTGGGCCGGTGGCGTCTATATAGGGCAGCGTGCTTATCAGGATTCCATTCCCAATCAGGATGGGATTTTAACCCAAAATTTCAAATTCAATCTTCAGGATTATTGGGGCGCCGTTTCATTTCAATTGTTTAAAAAGGAAAATTCCACGGCAGAACGGCTCAACAACCTGATTCTTTCCGCACGTTTTTTTCAAGTGAATTATGTACAAAGCCCGGTTTCTGAAATAGATCCGGTTAATTTCTATGCCGATGAAAATTTTTACCTCATGGGAATCGGTGTTTCCAGACGAGGATTTGTTCAGGACCGATACATTCACAATTATGACATCGTGGAAGACATCCCAATCGGTTTGTCATACGGTCTTACAGCCGGAATCCAGAAGAAAAATAATGAAGACCGATTTTATCTGGCTGGCGGATTTAAAATGGGAAATTATTACCGACTTGGATTTTTTGGATTTGAAACCCAATACGGAGGATTTTTTGGTGAAAATCAACCCGAACAAGTCGTTTTTTCATTCAATACTCATTATTTCACGCGTCTTATGTCTTGGGGACGTTGGAAATTCCGGAATTTTATTTCTACAGAAATGGTCATAGGAAATAACCGTATTGAGTCCCGCGGCGACAGACTGACTTTAAACGAAAATGATCCCTCTGGCATTCCCGGTTTTTATAGTCGCGACGTAATCGGAACAAAAAAATGGCTGACCAATATTCAGATTCAGTCTTACTCGCCTTATGAATTTCTTGGCTTTCGATTTTCACCCTTTCTAAATTCCTCGCTCGGAATTATAAGCAATAAAGGAGAGAAATTATTTGATGGAAAACTTTATGCGAAAATTGGTTTGGGCGTATTATTCACAAATGATTACCTGGTTTTCAGCAACTTTCAACTTTCCATTGCCTGGTACAACACCATTCCCGGCAGCGGTGATAACATCATTCAGACCAATACTTTTGACAACCGAGATTATGAACTGATGGATTTTGAATTCGGTAAACCCGAACTGATTCGTTACAATCCTTATGTGGTTTACTGATTATTTTGGCGCCTCCCGTTTCGATTCAATATTTCCAGCATTCAATATGATTTTAGCGCAACGGGACCAGGCACAGCTACGCTGGTTACTTTCGTTTTTTCCTTTCTAAAAGGAAAATCTCAGTAATCCTGCAACTCCTCTTCTCTATCGCTCCTGCGGGTTTTCGCTGCTATCC
>NZ_JBATWT010000010.1:0-1515 GCF_049672845.1 Moheibacter sp. | reverse complement strand
CTTCGGCGCCACTCCGCGCGATGATCGCAACCAGCGCCGCAGCAACAGCCCCTTCGAGTTGACGTCCACGCCGGTCGAACGCGGTTGAGGCGGCGTTTTCCACCAGCTTGTCTCCCCTCTGCTGCTTGCGCGAGAGGGGGGAGGGCTGTCCGACAACTCCGAGTCGCCTGAAGCACCCTCTCCCATAAGTGGGAGAGGGAGTAGGTCATGGGCTATACGAGCGTGACTTTCGATACCGACCAGTCAGCCTGCGGAGATTTTTCCCGGTGGCGTGCTACGGGCGGCGATCTGCGATTAAACTGCGCCTTTCCGACGCTTTCTGTCGCTTGGACGAAAACCCGCGGAAAACCTGGGGTGGCGCTGTAAGAAGTTGTCGCATGGCGACAATGCCAGCCCCGATTCAGTCCCTACAATCCTTGCATTCCCTGTCGTTTCGGGCGCTTCGTCGCCTGCCCGCGACTGGTATTTCTCATCAGGAGAGCTTTGATGTCCGTTCAGCACGATGCGGTGCAACGCGCCGACTTCGACCAGTTCATGGTCCCCAACTACGCCCCTGCTGCCTTCGTACCCGTGCGCGGCCTGGGTTCGCGAGTCTGGGATCAGAGTGGCCGAGAGCTGATCGACTTCGCCGGCGGCATTGCCGTCAACGTACTGGGCCACTGCCACCCGGCGCTGGTTGCGGCGCTGACCGAGCAGGCCAATACCCTCTGGCACATCTCCAACGTCTTCACCAACGAGCCGGCCCTGCGCCTGGGCAAGAAGCTGGTGGAGGCGACCTTCGCCGAGCGCGTGTTCTTCTGCAACTCCGGCGCCGAGGCCAACGAGGCCGCGTTCAAGCTGGCGCGTCGTGTTGCTCATGACCGCTTCGGCCCGGAAAAGCACGAAATCATCGCCGCCACCAACAGCTTTCACGGTCGCACCCTGTTCACCGTCAGCGTGGGTGGTCAGCCGAAATACTCCGACGGCTTCGGGCCGAAGATCCAGGGCATCACCCACGTGCCGTACAACGATCTGGAAGCTCTGAAGGCCGCGATTTCCGACAAGACCTGCGCCGTGGTGCTGGAACCTGTGCAGGGCGAGGGCGGTGTGCTGCCGGCTGACAAGGCCTACCTGGAAGGCGCCCGCGAACTGTGCAATGCGCACAACGCGCTGCTGGTGTTCGACGAAGTGCAGAGCGGTATGGGTCGGACCGGCGAGCTGTTCGCCTACATGAATTACGGTGTGGTGCCGGACATCCTCTCCAGTGCCAAGAGCCTGGGCGGTGGCTTCCCCATCGCCGCGATGCTTACCACCACCGACTTGGCCAAGCATTTCTCGCCTGGCACCCACGGCACCACCTATGGCGGTAACCCGCTGGCCTGCGCGGTCGGTGAGGCGGTGCTGGATATCGTCAATACCCGCCAGACTCTGGATGGCGTGAAGGCCAAGAGTGAACGGTTCAAGTCCCGTCTGCAGGCGCTCGGCAAGCAGTTCGGCCTGTTCGAACAGGTGCGCGGCATGGGCCTGTTGCTCGGC
>NZ_JBATWT010000009.1:0-13390 GCF_049672845.1 Moheibacter sp. | reverse complement strand
GCTGTAAAAATCCTGCGCGTATTCTTGCGAATGTCTTTTACAAATGTTTCTGTACTTTTTTTCTTCGGTGTTCCCATAATTAAAGCTAATTCTTTTTTTGAAAACACTCCTTAAGTTTTTATATTATAATGTCCACTTTTTGCTGACGATTTACAAGATACAGGGAACGGAGTTTTGATGGGAGCACCTGCGAGTTCAGCTCAGGGCGTATTGGTTTTGGAGTCTCCAAGACTGGCATTGGTTTTACCGAAAGTAGCCGATCCTGAAATCAACGTCAAATCTCCTTATCCGGGTATGATTTGTTATGATACTACGAGCGATTCGATTGCCGTTTTTGATGGTGTTTACTGGAATTACTGGAAATAAGCGAAGCTTAAATGGTGATTTCGCTCTCAAATTATACTAAATTTGAGGTAAACTTTCAGTCGTGAGCCATCATTTATTATTGGTCATTCATCTGATTTCCATGGCGGTATGGGTAGGCGGACATCTTTATCTGGCTGTTCGCATTCTGCCTGAAGTTCTGCGCATCCGAGATTCGGAAAAGCTACTAAGGTTTGAGAAAAGTTTTGAACCCCTTGGAATGCCTGCGCTTTTACTACTGGTGATTACCGGCGTCTGGATGAGTCTTCAGTTCGGGATTTCCTGGAACGAATGGTTTGATTTTGATTCACCAATGGAAAGAGTTATTTCCATCAAACTGATCTTGTTGTTTTCCACGGTTTTATTTGCCATCAGTGCGCAAACGAGAGTTCTCCCCAAATTAAGAAAAGGAAAAGATCATCTGAATGAAATGGCGGTACATGTGATGATGGTTACGCTTCTAGGAATTGCGATGCTGGTTTTGGGAAGTTTTCTGCGTTACGGTGGATTTTAGTTTGAATCCTTCCGGCTAAATTACCACCTACTTTAATCGGATTTGCTTTGGAATACCCATATCGGATATCTTCGTTTTGATCTTGATTGAATAAATTCATTGAGAAATAATAATATTTCTAAAAATAGAAATTATTCTCCGATTTAATTCTCCTCAAATTACCTTCAAACTCATAGGGCAATTGCCTTATTTTAATGGTTTTATGCGAAATTTTGCTTTTGAAAATTCTCAGATTCAGATTAAATATTCAATATTGCATCATCATTTTAAAACTTAAAAGACATGAAAACTAAATTATTTCTGCTGATGTTTGCGGTAATTGGCGGTTTCGCTTTTGCGCAAAAAGTTAAATATTCGGACTCGGAACTGAAGATGCTGAAAACCTACTATTTCAATGAAGGTTTCGACAAACCTGCTACCAAAAAAGTTTCTACGGTAATTATGAAAGACGGTTCCGAACACAAAGGTTATTGCACTGCGGTAATAACCAAAAAAGGTCAAATCCATGAAATTGTGTTCAAGGACAGTATTACCAACAAAAAGAATACTTATAATGCGAGTCAGATTAAAGAAGCTTATCTTTTTGCGAGCGGATTTGAGAAGTGGGGAAAGGTTACGCAAAAATTCAGTAATTATGGAATGGGGAATCGTAACAGTGTGAAAAAGATTACCAGCAATGATGAAATTTACTTTGTCAATCAGGCGGTTTCGCTCAAAAACAAACAAGAGGAAAAAGAGTTTTTAATGCAGCTGATCAATCCGGATTTCAGTAATATCATCGAAGTTTATCACGATCCGATTGCCAAAGAAACAAAAGGATTTTCGGTAGGCGGTTCTCCCAGTTTCGGCGGTGGCGTCATTAAGTCCTATTATGTAAAAAAGAACGATAAAGTGATTTGGCTGAAAAAAGCTGATTTTGAAGATAATTATGAATTTCTCTTTGGGGATAATGCCGAATTTATGCAAAAATATCCGCTGAATTCTGTTAACTGGGACTGGTTCGGTGCGCTTGTGTTGGAATATACCCGAATGTCTTTGGAGAATCAAGGATAGGATTCTTACAAAAAGAAAAACCGGTAGCTTAGAAAATTTCAGCCACCGGTTTTATTATTTATATTCGTTAAATTCTTATTGTCCTAAAATCCAAGCAAAAATCAATGGTGCAACAATAGTCGCATCCGATTCAATCATGAATTTTGGTGTGTCGATGTCCAGTTTCCCCCAAGTAATTTTCTCATTTGGAACGGCTCCCGAATAAGATCCATAAGAAGTGGTGGAATCTGAAATCTGACAGAAATACGACCAGAAAGGAACATCTGTCCATTCCAAATCCTGGTACATCATGGGAACCACACAAATCGGGAAGTCTCCCGAAATTCCTCCGGCAATTTGGAAGAATCCTACACCTTTTCCATCGGAATTCGCTCGGTACCATTCGGTCAAATAAATCATATATTCAATTCCTGATTTTACAGTCGAAGCTTTCAGGTTTCCTTTGATGACGTTGGAAGCGAAAATATTTCCGGTAGTGGAATCTTCCCATCCCGGACATACAATCGGCAAATTCTTTTCAGCCGCTGCCACAATCCAGGAATCCTTCGGATCGATTTCATAATACTCTTCCAAAACACCTGAATTCACGACTTGATAAAGGTATTCGTGCGGCAAATAGCGTTCTCCTTTTTCTTCAGCTGCGTGCCAAACATCTTCTAAATGCTTTTGCAAACGACGGAAAGCTTCCTCTTCGGGAATACAAGTATCGGTCACTCGGTTGAAGTGCGTATCGAGTAATTCTCGCTCCTGTTCAGGCGTCAAATCTCTCCAGTTTGGAATTCTTTTATAATGAGAATGTGCCACAAGGTTCATTACATCTTCTTCCAGATTGGCACCTGTACAGGAAATAATATGTACTTTGTCCTGACGGATCATCTCAGCTAATGAAACGCCCAATTCGGCCGTTGACATAGCTCCGCCCAGTGAAATCAGCATTTTCCCACCTTCGTTCAGGTGTGCTTCATATCCTTTTGCTGCGTCCATTAAAGCAGCCGCATTGAAATGACGGTAATTGTGTTCAATAAACTTACTTACAGGTCCTTTGCTCATTTTATTTTGTTTTATCGTTTTTCTTTTTTGATTTATGGTACTGATTATAACCTAAAATATCCAAAACTTCTTCGTGGGTTTGTTGTTCGGAAAACACTTCGACTTCATAATTTTCGTCAATGAGTAAATATTTAGGCTGGGGAATCAGGCAATGGTGAATTCCACCAAAACCGCTGATGTTATCCTGATAAGCACCCGTATTGAAAAATCCTACATAAAGCGGTTTATTGGTATTAAATTTCGGCAAATAAATCGCATTGACGTGCTGTTCGGAATTATAATAATCATCGCTGTCGCAAGTGAGTCCGCCCAATAAAACACGTTCATATCTGTCCTGCCAACGGTTAATTGGAAATAATACAAATCTTTTATTAATCGCCCAAGCATCGGGCAAAGTCGTCATGAATGAAGAATCGATCATGTTCCAGGACTCACGGTCGTTTTGCTTTTTTTGTTGAAGAACTTTGTAAATCATCGCACCGCTCTCTCCTACTGTAAAACTTCCAAATTCCGTAAAAATATGCGGCACAGGAATTTCCCAGTCGTCACAGATGATTTTGATCTGGTTCAGGATTTCCTCCACCATATAAGCGTAGTCAAATTCGAAACTCGGCGAATTCTTTACAGGGAATCCACCACCGATGTTCAAACTGTCCAAAGTTGGGCAAACTTCCTTTAGTTTCACATAAACCTGCAGACATTTGGTAAGTTCGTTCCAATAATAAGAATTGTCCTTGATTCCGGTATTGATGAAGAAATGCAGCATTTTCAGCTTTACATTTTTTTCATCTTTGATATAATTATTATAAAAAGGAACGATGTCTTTATAACCAATTCCCAAACGGGACGTATAAAATTCAAATTTTGGTTCTTCCTCCGAAGCAATCCGAATTCCGATTTCCAGTTTTTTATCGGTCGCTTCCAATAAAAGCGGAAGTTCTTCCAAATTATCGATGATCGGAATTACCTTTTTGTGACCGTTGTTGATTAGACGCGCAATGTTTTCAATGTATTGATTGCGTTTAAAACCGTTGCAGATCACATATTGGTCCGTCGTCATCAATCCTTCTTCCAAAAGATTTTCTACGATATTGATGTCATAAGCCGAGGAAGTTTCGATGTGAATATCATTTTTCAGTGCCTCTTCCAAAACATGGTGAAAGTGCGAACTTTTGGTACAGTAGCAATAACTGTATTTTCCTTTGTAACCGAGTTTTTTTCGTGCGGCATCAAACCAGCCTTTGGCTTTCTGGATGTTTTGTGAAATTTTTGGTAGGTAGGTAAATTTCAGCGGTGTCCCGTGTTCCTCAATAAGTTGCATAACATCAATACCATGGAACTGCAGGTTGCCGTCTACCAGCTTAAATTCTTCCGTAGGAAAATAAAAGGATTGCTCAATTAAATCTAAATATCTTGTATTCATTTGTGTTTATAATGGTTTAAAATTTTGTCTAAATAATTCTGCTTTCGTTGTTTGCGTTTTATTTAAACCCTTAATGAACACATTACTTTTCGAATAATTCCCTCAAATGGAGTTAATTCTTTGAAAAATCTTTCTTTCAATTCTTAAAACTTGATTTAAATTAAATAAAAATAGGTTCTTTCAAAATCAAACAACAAATATAATTATTTATCAGAATGAAAAATGAATCTAAGAAATAATTTATAAGCTGAAAGTTAAATTCCTGAAATACAAATTCAAATGTAATATCTTTGGTGCTTATTAATTTTAATTTTATGAGAAATTTCATCGGAATAATTTTATTCATATTCAGTCTTCAAATCGCTCAGGCCCAAGAGAAATTCAATGCTTACAATCCGGAGGCCGATGCGAAAAAAGACATTGAAAATGCGGTTGTTCAAGCTAAAGCAAACGATAAACATATCCTGATTCAAATTGGCGGAAACTGGTGCGGCTGGTGTAAATTATTTCATGATTTGACTACGACGGACGAAGAATTGAAAGCCTATATCGCAGAAAATTTCGAAGTGGTTCATTTGAATTACAGCAAAGAAAATCAAAATCTGGATGTTTTGGAAACTTTGGAATTTCCGCAACGTTTCGGATTTCCGGTTTTTGTGGTTTTGGATGGAAACGGTAAAAGAATTCACACCCAAAGTTCGGGTTATCTGGAAGAAGGAAAAGGCCATAGCAAAAAACTGGTAATGGAATTTCTTCAATCCTGGTCACCGGGTGCTTTGAATCCGGAGAATTATAAGAAATAATTAAATCCAAATGTCAAAACTCCTACCTATCCTGTTTTTTTGTCTGGTTTTTATTCATTGTAATTCATCGGGGATTTCCGGTCAAGATCAGGTACGACAATTGAGTTCATCTGAATTTGATTTATTGAAAAACGAACTGAAAAAGTATAACTTTGGTCAAATCCAAGACACCATCATTATCAAATATGATTATGACAGGGAATCTTGCTGGAATAATTTGGATCAGCAAACCGACGAATATATAAAAACGGTCATCTCTGAAAGACAGAATTTCGTTCTCGAAGAAATTTCAAAAAGAAAAAATTTGTCCTTCTTTCATTTTAAAGAACCCGGAAATAACTTTAATAAAATAATCAGTTGGGACGAGCGTGTTTTGACTGATACTGCTGGCGTTCTGAAAAACCTATATTTTCACAAGTCCAATTTCTGTGGAAATTCAGCCATCATTCTTCCCGATGGTAAAATGATTTTCATCAAATCAGATGCGCATTTTGATGCCTTGAAATGGAATCAGGAAAAAATCAGGAAAGTTTTGAATTAAAGCTTTATCATTTAATATTTAAATAAAGTCTTTCTGAAACCCAAAGTCCAGATTTCGGATTTCGCTGAGAATTTCATTGAAAACTTCTTCTACTGAAACCACGGAATCAATTAGCGAAGCCACCTGCCCTATTTCCAATTCCCCATTGACCAAATCGCCTTCAAACATTCCTTTTTTGGCGCGGGCTCTTCCCAATAATTCGATTAGTTCTTCTTTGGTCGCACATTTTTCATAAGCCTGAACAACTTCCTGATAGAATTCGTTTTTAATCAATCGAACGGGTGCTAATTCTTTCAAAGTAAGTTCTGTTCCTCCTTCATTTGTGTTAACAATTATTTCTTTGAAACGATTATGTGCAGAAGATTCATAAGTGGCGGCGAATCGCGATCCGATTTGAACTCCGTCGGCTCCGAGCAGCATAGCTGCAGCAATTTGTCGGCCAGTAGCAATTCCTCCCGCAGCAATTAAAGGAATCTCTATTTTCCGTTTGACATCAGGAATCAGACAAAAAGTCGTGGTTTCATCTCTGCCATTATGTCCGCCCGCTTCAAAACCTTCTGCCACTACTGCATCTACTCCTGCGTCTTGGGATTTGATGGCAAATTTCGCGCTGCTCACGACGTGAACAACTGTAATGCCTTCGTTTTTAAGTATCTGCGTCCAAGTTTTTGGATTTCCGGCAGATGTGAAAACGATAGGAACTTGCAGCTCTATGATAGTTTCAATATGCTTTTCAATATCGGGATAAAGCATCGGTAGGTTTACTCCAAAGGGTTTATCGGTCGCTTTTTTAGTTTTTAAAATATGTTCTCTAAGCACATCTGGGTACATACTTCCGGCTCCTAGCAGTCCTAAACCTCCTTGATTACTCACTGCTGAAGCAAGTTTCCATCCGCTGTTCCAAATCATTCCGGCCTGAATGATGGGATATTTAACTTTGAATAAATTACTTATTTTATTTGTCATTTTTTTCGATACATTTGCCCAAAAATAGAAAATTTGTAATCAATAACTGACACAAATATTTTTGGCAGATTTTTTGATTCCGCAAAGCCGCCTGATTTACTGTCAGGCCGTAGATTTAGTAAATAACCAAATATTATAAAGTTTAGAATATGTATTGGACTTTAGAACTGGCATCTTATTTAAGTGATGCTCCCTGGCCGGCAACAAAAGATGAATTAATCGACTATGCAATCCGTACCGGCGCTCCGCTTGAAGTAGTGGAGAACCTTCAATCCATTGAAGATGAAGGCGATTCTTATGAAAGTATTGAAGAAATCTGGTCTGATTATCCGACCGATGATGATTTCCTTTGGAATGAAGATGAATATTAAAAAATAAAGCCCAAAAAAGGGCTTTTTTATTTCGAATAAACAAGCAAACCTTTTCATTGACGTATATTTGTAAATCGGGAAACCGATTCGTCCTTGATGAAAAAAATGAATTATGAGTATTATTGAAAAAGTATTAAAAGGTTTTTTAGGCGATAAAAATCAGAAAGACGTAAAAGAATTACAGAAATATGCTGAAAAAGCATTGCAAGCTGAAAAGCAGATTGAAAATCTGTCCCATGACGAACTGAGAGCCAAAACAGCTGAATTCAAAACCAAATTGGCAGAAGCCACCAAAGCACAAAAAGAAGAGATTGCCGATCTGAAAAAGAAAGCAGAAACCACTGAAAATTTTGATGATAAAGAAGGCATCTATGAGCAAATCGATAAGCTCAACAAAGAAGCTTACGAGATAGAAGAAAAAATCCTGATGGAAATTCTTCCCGAAGCATTTGCCGTAGTGAAAGAAACCGCCAAGCGTTTCAAAAACAATTCTGAAATTGAAGTAACCGCTACCCCATTTGACCGTGAACTTTCTGCCACAAAATCCTATGTGGAAGTCGTAGACGAAGAAAAAGTCAAATGGCATAATTCCTGGGATGCTGCCGGAAAGGAAGTAGTTTGGGATATGGTTCATTATGACGTTCAGCTCATCGGTGGTACGGCGCTTCACCAAGGAAAAATCGCTGAAATGCAAACGGGTGAAGGTAAAACTTTGGTCGCAACACTTCCAGTTTATCTGAATGCATTGTCAGGTCGCGGTGTGCACTTGGTTACCGTGAACGATTACCTTGCCAAACGTGACTCGGCTTGGATGGCACCGATTTTTGAATTCCACGGAATGCGTGTGGATTGTATCGATTACCATCAACCCAATACAGAAGGAAGAAGACAGGCGTACAAAGCCGATATCGTATATGGAACCAATAATGAGTTTGGTTTTGACTACCTGCGTGACAATATGGCCAATACACCCGAAGGTCTGGTTCAGCGTGAACTGAACTTCGCGATTGTCGATGAGGTGGACTCGGTTTTGATTGATGATGCGAGAACGCCTTTGATTATTTCAGGTCCGGTTCCTCAAGGCGACCGTCAGGAATTTGATGCCTTGAAACCAAAAGTTGAAAAAATCTTCAACATTCAGCGTGAAGAATTAGGTAAAACCCTGAACAAAGCCAAAAAATTATTTGAAGAAGGCGATAGAAAAGATGGTGGTTTCCATTTGTATCAGGTATTCCGTGGATTACCCAAATACAAGCCTTTGATTAAGTTTTTAAGTCAGGAAGGAGTTCGAACGCAATTACAAAAAACAGAAGGACATTATATTGCGGACAATAACCGTGAAATGCCGGAAGTAGATCAGCACCTTTATTTTGTGATTGACGAGAAAAACAATCAGGTGGATCTGACTGATAAGGGAATTGAATATCTTTCCCAAGGAATGGAAGATCCGAATTTCTTCATCTTGCCCGATGTAGCAACCAAGATTGGTGAAATTGAAGCGAAAAATTTACCAAAAGAAGAAGAATACCAGGAAAAAGAAGAATTCTTCCGTGAATTTTCCATCAAATCCGAACGAATTCATACGTTAACCCAATTATTAAAAGCCTATACCCTATTCGAAAAAGATGTGGAGTATGTGGTAATGGACGGTCAAGTAAAAATTGTGGATGAACAAACGGGTCGTATCATGGACGGACGTCGTTATTCAGATGGATTGCACCAGGCGATTGAGGCGAAAGAAAATGTGAAAATCGAAGCGGCTACCCAGACTTTTGCAACGGTAACTTTGCAGAATTACTTCCGTATGTACAACAAATTGGCCGGTATGACGGGTACGGCGGAAACGGAAGCAGGCGAATTCTGGGAGATTTATAAATTGGACGTGGTGGCTATCCCGACCAATCGTCCGATTGCAAGATTTGATTTACAGGATAAAGTTTATAAAACAAACCGCGAAAAGTTCAATGCAGTAATTGAAGACATTGTGGATCTGGCAGAAAACCAAAAACGCCCCGTACTTGTGGGTACCACCAATGTTGAAACTTCGGAATTGTTGAGCCGTGCGCTTAAACTTAGAAAAATTCAGCACAATGTATTGAACGCGAAATTGCATAAAAAAGAAGCCGACATCGTGACCGAAGCAGGTCGTCCGGGTGTGGTGACCATCGCTACAAATATGGCGGGACGTGGTACCGACATCAAGATTACACCGGAAGTAAAAGAAGCCGGTGGTTTGGCAATCATCGGTACGGAAAGACACGATTCCAGACGAGTTGACCGTCAGTTGCGTGGACGTGCCGGTCGTCAGGGAGATCCGGGTAGTTCGTTGTTTTATGTTTCGCTTGAAGATAATCTGATGCGATTATTCGGTTCGGAAAGAATCTCCAAACTGATGGACCGAATGGGACACAAAGAAG
Source organism: Moheibacter sp. (assembly GCF_049672845.1). NCBI lineage: Bacteria > Pseudomonadati > Bacteroidota > Flavobacteriia > Flavobacteriales > Weeksellaceae > Moheibacter > Moheibacter sp. Next base: position 3,889 of record NZ_JBATWT010000009.1, on the reverse strand, counting down.
GCGATATGATCCAGCATTCGATGATTTCTAAATCCATCGAACGAGCGCAAAGAAAAGTTGAAGAAAATAACTTCGGAATTCGTAAACGTTTGTTGGAATATGACGACGTGATGAACAAACAGCGTGAGGTAATTTACCGAAGAAGAAAAAATGCATTGTTCGGAGAGCGATTGGATGTGGACATTGCCAATATGATTTATGATACGGCAGCTTCTATTGTGGCCGAAGCTAAGAACAATGAAAATTACAAACAGCTTGAATTTGATCTGATCAAATATTTCACAATGGATACACCGATTACGGAAAGCGAATTCAAATCGACTTCTGTTCGTGATCTGACTGAGAAAGTTTACAAAGCAGCGGTTGCAGATTATCAGCGACACATAGATCTGCAAGCCGAAAAAGCTTATCCGATCATTGCTAGCGTTTATGAAAATCCTTCCAATCAGTTCAGCCGTATTCAGGTTCCTTTTACCGACGGAATTAAAACACTGATGGTTGTAACAGATCTGAAGGAGTCTTATGAAACACAAGGTAAAAAACTGGTAAAGGATTTTGAAAAAGGAATCGTTTTGAGCCTGATTGATGAACATTGGAAAGAACATTTGCGTGATGTGGACGATTTACGTCGTTCGGTTCAGAATGCGGTTTACGAACAAAAAGATCCGCTTGTGATTTACAAACAAGAATCTTTCTTTGTGTTCCAGCGAATGCTTGACCGTGTGAACAAGGAAATTATTTCTTTCTTGTTTAAAGGAGAATTACCTACACCAGACCCTCAACAAATTCAGCAGGCAAAGCAGGTGAAACAAGAAAAAGTTGAAACCAACCGTGGTGCAGATGCTACTCCTACTCCATCGGGAAATAATGGTTATTACAGTAGTTCTACTTCTGCAACGAATGCACCTGCACAGCAACCGGAAGTAACAGCGCCGCGCACCGTAACCAAAATCGGAAGAAACGACAAAGTCGCCATCCGAAATGTGAGTACCGGAGAGAAGCAAGAATTGAAATACAAACAAGCTCAACCGATGATCGAAAGCGGTGAATGGGTGTTGGTTGAAAATTAAAAATTGATTTTTTATAATGAAACGGAGGCCTTTGAGGCTTCCGTTTTTTTGTTGTTGAAATCTATCTCTTGAGCTAAGGTGTAAGGATTTAGTATTTTGAAGCCATGACTGTCCGCATTTGAGAATGATACTACCCTTTTGATAGGTTTAAAAATATTTTATAAATTTCAAATGATATATTTACTCTAAAAATTTAAGCAATGGCAGGCAGACCAAAAATTAAATTAGAACTTACAAGATCTGACAAAATTCTGGAGATTATGGGTGGAGGTTTGATTTTTGCGATTTGGGTTTTGGTATTGGTCAGCTATCCAAGTTTACCGGAAAGCATTCCCACGCATTACAACGGCACGGGCGAAGCAGATGCTTTTGGTAGTAAATCTTCGATTTTAGGATTACCTTTGGTTGCAACGGCTCTATTTATCGGACTTAGCATTTTGAACCAATATCCGCATACCTTTAACTATCCGGATAAAATTATCGAAGAAAATGCCAGGTATCAATACCGGAATTCTACAAGGATGCTTCGCTGTCTAAAACTGGTGATTCTTATTATTTTTGGGATGGCTACTTATCTGACCATCCGAAATGCTCATCAGGAAACGGCTCAAATAGGTAAATGGTTTTTGCCTCTGACGTTGGGACTTATATTTATTCCTGTTATTTGTTTTCTAATTCGGGCTTATCGAGGCGATTCAAAAAATTAGTTCTTTATTTTAATTGAATTTTAGCAAGAATTCGCATTTCATTCAAATAAAATTATTTCAAAATATTAGAAATTAAATACTTATAAATTATCCAGAGGGCTTTTGATTTTACGTTTGGTCTGGTCGGTCAATCCTGTATAACTCATGGTGGTTTTGATGTTTTTATGCCCCAGAAGTTCCTGTACAAAGCGAATGTCGGTTCCTTGTTCGATCAGATGCGTGGCATAGGAATGTCGCAAGCTGTGCACTCCTACTCTTTTGTTGATTTTGGCTTTTTGCATGGCTTGTTTAAAAACCATCTGAACGGAACGGACTGAATATTGCCCGCCGTATCGGCCATCAAATAGATATTCCCGGGGGTTGTATTCGTCGCAATACGAATGAAACTCCTGCAAAATAGATTCCGGTAAATTTACATATCGGTCTTTCTTACCTTTTGCACGGGTGATGAGTACTTGCATGCGCTGAGTGTCAATGTCTTCTAATTTGAGACTGACGGTTTCACTGACGCGTAATCCCATTCCGTAACATAATTTGAGCAGTAAACGATGTTTGGGGTTTTCTGTCACCTCAAACATTTTTTTGATATCATTTGCAGAAATAGCTTTGGGCAAGGAACTTGGCTTTTTGGGTCGGGGAATGTCTAAGAAGATTTTTTCGCGATGCAAAACCTTTTCGAAATAAAATTTCACAGCGTTCATACGGCTATGAACCAAGTTTTCGGAAAGTTTCAATTTTTTGATACAATAGAGAAAATAAGACCTGAGTTTTTCTGCGGTTAGCGCATCTACGGGATGATGCCGGATGGTTTTGAGAAGTTGGGAAAATTCTGTGGTATAAGTGCGAATGGTATTTGGGCTATATCCTTTGAGAAGAAGTTGTTCGGTGAACCGTTCCAAAGCCGGTTGATTGATCGGATGAATGTCTTTAAATGCCGATTTTCCGTAGTATCTTTGTTCCAATTGGAAAAGGTTTCGGTAATGGGGGATGTCGGGTACATACCATTTTTTATTTGCCGGACTCCATCGGGCTTTTGTATGGGTTTTAAGGTGAAGTTTTACTTGGAGTGTGTAAGGAAAACTAATCCATATCACCGATTTTTCTTGATGCTCCCCTATTTGAAACTCAAATAAAAGGGGATTAAAAACTTTTGATAGAGAGTCCATATCTATTCGTTTTTTGTATTGTCATTTACAAATATGCGCAATTTTTTTTAGAGATAAGAAATCCAGTTTACGAAATGAAGCAAATGGATAACTCATTGACAGTCAACACACCTCAAAGAGAAGTAGAAAAATTGTCTTCATTCAGAAAATTGTCGTATAATTGCGTATATAATCTAGTTATAGGCAAGTTAAACCCAACTAAACTTAAAAATAAGCAATATCATATGGCAAGTTGTTTTATCATATACAAAGACGGTCGTTGTTTTTCAAGAAGATGGTCAGGTTATGATTATATTATCAAAATTGCAATTAGAGAATTAAAATCAATTGAAAATGGCTTACCTTTAGCTAATTGGTTAGAATTACAAATACCAATAGAAGATATCGAAATTGAAAGCGATAGTTGCTATGGATTTTATAATTCAAGAATTGACGATTGGGTTAATAGATACTTAGACATAAGAAGTTTAACTCCCGAAAATCAAAAACTTTTTTGGGAAGCTATAACAAAAGGCCGAATTAAATTAATAAATGAAGGGAAAAATTATTCAGAATTGAATCTAGATTATTTCGAACGATTTTATAAAATGTATGAACTCGCAGAAAATGGAGAGCCACCGATGGATTATAATGATTGGGGAAAACTAGCTGAACCATGCTCGGAAAAAAATGGCCCTGGATGGTAATCGGTAAAAATTAAATAATATAACCTGCCTATAACAGCGGTAACTGTTGCACAACTCCAAATTTTATTGAAAACAAAAATTCTTGACCTCGTTTAAGCTGTTTTAAGCAAGGTTTGTTTTTGTCGAGAGTTTTGTTGCCGGATTTTTAGGATAGCTTATATCCCCTATTTTGATGGCTAAAGTGTTGTTTTTGGAGGAAACAACATAGTCCTTTCATTACGGTCATTTTTAGGGCTATGATTTGCGGTGTTTTGCAGGTG